>DATJWT010000109.1:0-6920 GCA_035500975.1 Binataceae bacterium (SeqCode) | reverse complement strand
ATCCGGCGCTCGGCGAAAAACCATTCGTGGACCTCGTTGAACGCATTGCGCTGACGCGAGTTCGCGCATTTGACGTTCGAAAGATAGGTCCTCATCGCATCCTCCAGCACGGCCCACAGCAGGCGATATTCGCCCCCCGCGTTAGAAGGACGCCGCCGGATCAGATCGTTGTACTGCGAGGGCAGCACTGCGCTGCTGAATTCCTCGCCCGATGGGGCAGAAATCGTGGTTCCCATTCCGTTTTGCCTGCTAAAAGCCTCCTCGCTTGCCGACGTATTCAGGAGTGTGCAAGAGGCGGACCGGGACAGGGTGCTTGTCCTGCGGCGTTTCGCGTCGCTTCCTTGCGTCTAACGGAAGCAACGTAATGTTTCGATTTGAGTCATTCTTCGAAACGGCCCCATCCGGCCTCTAGATTCCTGAACGATCGGTCAGTCGGCCGGATGGTGGATTTGGCCCTTGGCCAAATCTGTGTTACTGGCGCGTCAGGCTCGATGACTGAGAGGTGCTTCGATGTTTTCACTGACCGACTACACATCCCGGGACGCTCTTGGACTTGCTGAACTGGTCGCACGCAAGGAAGTAAAGGCCGAGGAACTGGCCGATGCGGCTTTCGCGGCCATTGAGAAGGTGAACCCGCAGCTCAATGCCGTCCTCCAAACCCTGCCCGACCAGGCGCGCGCCGAGATTCGCAACGGTCTTCCCCATGGTCCGTTCGCCGGCGTTCCGTTCCTGATCAAGGAGCTGGTGCTGCATGCCAAGGGAGTCCGATGCGACCATGGCAGCCGGCTCGCGCAGGGATTCGTCGCCGCGGAAGACACGGAGCTGATGGCGCGCTTTCGCCGCGCGGGTCTCGTGCTGGTCGGCACCACCCAGACTCCCGAGCTCGGCTACAATCCCACTACCGAGACGGTGCTCTACGGTCCCGTGCACAATCCCTGGCTGCGCGGGCACAGCGCCGGAGGGTCCAGCGGCGGATCAGGCGCATCGGTTGCAGCGGGCATCGTTCCAGTGGCGCACGCCAACGATGGCGGCGGATCGATTCGCATCCCCGCGGCCTGCAACGGGCTGGTTGGTCTGAAGCCTACGCGCGATCGAATTCCCACCGGACCCGACTATGCCGATCCCCTGTGCGGCCTCGCGATTGAATTCGCGGTTTCGCGCACGGTTCGCGATACCGCGGCATTGCTGGATTGCGTCGCCGGCGCCGACGTCGGCGCACCCGGTCTTCCAGTCCCGCCCGCGCGCCCGTTCCGCGACGAAGTCGGCGCCAATCCCGGCAAGCTGCGCATCGCGTGGACCGTCACCCCCGCTTCGGGCGCAAAGATCGATCCCGAATGCGAAAAGGCCGTTCATGAAACCGTGAAGACTCTCGAGGGTCTCGGCCACACCTTGGTCGAAGATCGCCCGCGCTACGACTGGGATGAATTCCTCGAGCGGGTTCACGTCATCTGGGCAGTGTTCAATGTTCTGTCGGCCGATTTCGCGGGACAGGCGATGGGTCGCAAGCCCGGGCCCGACAATCTCGAAGCAGTCACCTGGGCCTGCTACGAAGAGGGCAAGCGCTACTCTGCCATCGACCTGCTGCTCTCGATGTCGCACGGGAACGCGCTCTCGCGCACCGTCGGCGCGTTCTTTCAGAACTATGACGTGATGGTAACTCCCACGATCGCGCGGGCCCCGGCGCGACACGGCGAGATAAATCAAAACCAGAAGGTCGAAACCGCGATGGATTGGACGCGGCACGTCTTTGCCTATTGCCCGTTCACGCCCCTGTTCAACACCACCGGGCAGCCGGCGATCTCGCTGCCGATGCATTGGGCGCCCAACGGGTTGCCGATCGGCGTCCAATTCGCGGGACGCTTCGGCGATGAAGCGACGCTGATTCGGCTCGCCTCGCAACTCGAGCAGGCGCGGCCGTGGAAAGATCGCAAGCCTGCGCTCTTCGCCGCGTGACCTCGGCGGTCATCAAGCAGGTCCGCGCGATGGTCGTGCGCGGCGGTGGCGGTGACTATCACGACCAGGGCGAAGGCCACTGGATCGACGATCACATCGCCACCGCGATGAGCCGCTATCCGGAATATCGCCAGAGCCGTCAGAGCTTCGGCATCAACGTGCTGGGGACGCTGGTGGTGGAACTCGAAGCGAGCGATGGAACCGTCGGCTTCGCCGTAACCACCGGCGGCGAGCCCGCGGCCTACATCGTGGAAAAGCACTTGGCGCGATTCCTCGAGGGACGTGACCCGTTCAACCACGAGCTCATCTGGGATCAGATGTACTTCGCGACCCAGTACTACGGCCGCAAGGGGCTGGTGCTGAACGCGATCTCCGGCGTCGATTTGGCGCTGTGGGATCTGATGGGCAAACTGCGCGGTGAGCCGGTCTACCACGTGCTCGGCGGCGCGGTCCGCGACGAGCAACCCTTCTATGCCACCGGAGCGCGCCCCGACCTCGCCCGCGAAATGGGATTTATCGGCGGCAAGCTGCCGCTGCATCATGGCCCCGCCGAGGGTGAAGAAGGGTTCAGGAAGAACCTCGAAGAGCTGGCCGAGATGCGCGGGCGCGTCGGCGATGATTTCTGGCTGATGCTGGATTGCTGGATGAGCCTCGATCTCGATTACGCGGTCCGGCTCGCGCGCGAAGGCCACGAGTACCGCCTCAAGTGGATCGAAGAAGCACTATCGCCGGACGACTACTGGGGCTACGCCGCTCTTCGCAAGGCCGTACCCAGGGGGATGCTGGTCGCGACGGGCGAACATGAGGCGACGCGCTGGGGGTTCAGGATGCTGCTGGAGATGGAATGCTGCGACATCATCCAGCCCGACGTCGGATGGTGCGGCGGACTGACGGAGTTGCTCCGGATCTCCGACCTGGCCGACCGGCACAAGGCACTGGTGGTTCCGCACGCGTCTGGAGTCTACAGCTATCACTTCGTGATAACGCGTCATAACAGTCCGTTCGCCGAATTTCTCATGATGGCGCCCAAGGCCGACCAGGTCGTGCCTATGTTCACTCCCCTGCTGCTCAACGAACCGGTTCCGGTGAACGGGCGACTGAAGGTACCGGACGCGCCCGGCTTTGGCGTGAGACTGAACCCGGAATGCGCAATGCACCGCCCGTACACGCACTGATGAGCCGCTCAGATTGGCACCGCCTCGATAACTGTCCTTGGCGCGGACTGATAGTGCCGAACCTCGAATAACTCGAACCTCGCCTCTACAAGCAGTTTTCGGACTTGAGCCTCGGTACGCGTTCTGCCACCGCGCTGAGCCATAACGCCGAGTCCGACTAGCGCAGCCCATTGCGTCAACCGTTCCCCGAAGTTTCGGAGCGGCTCCAGGATTAGCAGTCGCGTGCCAGGCCCCATTGACGCCCGGCAGTTGGCGAAAAGCTGAGCCGCATCGCTATCGCGCAGGTTGTTCAAAACCGCCGCGAGCATATAAAGGTCGCCTCCTTCCGGAACCGACTCGAGGAAGCTTCCGCCAACAATCTCACATCGGTCGCACAGTCCCGCTTCTTTGAAACGCGGGCCGGCCTTTTCGACTACCCCAGGCAAATCAAACAGCATCGCCTTCAAATGGGGCCGCTGGCTCAAAAGATGGAGCAGCAGACCGCCTTCGCCGCCTCCTATGTCGACCACCCTCGACACCCTGGAAAAGTCAAAGATGGAGGAAATGCCCGCGTAGCGCGCTGGTATGTTCCGCACCATCTGTTCATTGAAAAATCGCCCGACCTCGGCTTCGCGCGACAGGTACTCATAGAAACTGATTCCAAACGCGCGGTCGAAAGCCTTTTCGCCAGTCCTGACTGCATGCGTAAGAGCGCCCAACGAGCGATATATGGTTTCAAAAAAAGCTCCCGCTTCGCCAGGAAGGGCAGGCCCCGACTTGAGTAGCAGGGCTCCCATTTCGCTCAGGGAAAAACGTTCCGTCGCGTCCATCTTGAGAACGTCAAACGCGGCGAGTGCGTGCAAGACCGCATCGAGTGCCCACGCGTCGGATCCAGTTAGTGTCGCGATTTCCTCTGCGGATTTTGCTTCCAACTGAAGCAGCTCGGGAAGGCCAAGCTCTACAGCGACATGGACCGCTTGGCTGATCGCGCAGCTCCAGATCAGCTGATCCAATTTGAACCATTGATTGAAGTCAGTTTGCTCGGCCACGCATCGATTCCCCGGAGCTTCGGCGACCCTCGGCATAGGAAGGTCGTGCGGTGATCGACTCAGTGCACGCGGACTTCAGTCTGCGCCCACTTCTGTTCGATCGTTTCCTCTTACCTACTTCGCGTCGGCACCGACTTCAGGAGAGCGACTATGGGCTGGAGCGGGTCGCCCTGCCCCGATGATTCGCGCTCCGAATAGGCAAGCAGGGCTTTCTCGTGCGCCGTAACCGCCGCGAGCAATTTCGCATCTTCGGACGGCCCCAATCTCTCGACTTCCTCGAAACGCGCGACGAACTTCCTGACCTCCCGCTGGAAGATGTGGAGGAACTTTCCCCATGGCATGGGCGCCATCGCCTTGGCCTGGGCGACACCCAGGTCGCGCGCCGCGACGCTCTCCTTCGTATCGCCCCCTAGCCTGGCAACGTATGGCCGCAGCAGTTCTTTTGTCTCGCGCTCCAACTGCTCCATCACCCGCATTTGGTGGCGATGCTCCGAATCATCCAGCGATTCAGCCAGACAATGAAACAAGGCTTCGCCGGTTACCTCGCCCTGGAAAAATTCCTCAAGCGTTCGACGATACTCGTGTGCGTCCATGGCCAAGCTCCCCGATCATTCCAGTCCATCAATAGCTTGCTTCAGACTTTTGGGCCCCTGCTGGTTTCCTGTTATCGCCGACAGCGATATATCACAAGCATGCGTCGAATCTTCCTTGCTGTCCCCTTCGCGATGATTCTCTGCGGCAGCCCTGCGTTGGCGCAGATAGTTCCGGGCACGATCAGAGTCTATGTACATGGGGTGCGCAACGGCTACGGCGATGTCAAATGTGCCTTGTTCACCAGCGGGGACGGCTTTCCCATGGACCCCTCGAAAGCGATTCAACGGACCAGCGGGCAGATCCAGAGCGGCCAGGCGGTGTGTAACTTCACCAAGGTTCTCCCGGGCGACGACTACGCCATCGCGGTGTTCCACGACGAGAATGGCAATGGCGTCCTGGACACCAACTTCCTGGGCATCCCCAAGGAAGGGGTGGGCGCCAGCAACGATCCTTCTTCCACTTTCGGTCCGCCGAAGTACGAGGAGGCGAAGTTCAAGTACTCGGGAGGCATTCAACCGGTCACCATTAACCTTAGCTACTAGGTGCCACGAGTGATCGCGCTGTCGGCCGGTTCGTCCTCCGGCTGCGGCAGGAACAGCACGCGGCACAAAAGTCGACCATGCACCTGGTTCGAACCATCGCGTGTTTGGCGGGTGCGATGATGCTGATGGCGGCAACCGCGCTTTCAGCTTCCGCACAGTATGCCCGGCCCAACTCCGCGGACGCATCGCTGCTGCCGATGCTGATGGATGCGCAACACAGCGACCGGCGAAACGCGCAGCTCTACACGCGCTCGGCGCCCAGTCTCGACCATTACTACAACCTCAAGGCCGACCAGCTCGAGGACATCATCCGCAGGATCCAGCGGGGCGAGAAAGTACCGGATGACGATATTCAACACGCGCTCGACAACAGCGCGGCATCGACCTTCGGCACGCCGGTGTACTGAGCCCAATCTCGCGGGCATTCGTCACGCGCGCGCTTGCTGACCCTTGCCCAACTCACTATAGGTTCAGCAACGCCATGGAGGCCGCACCTGCTCTCGCACGCCGGCCGATCAAGGCCCGCGACTCTCGATGGGCGGCTGCGGCCGCATCGTTCCTGGCCCGCCGTGGCGTGACTCCGGACGCCATTTCGATCGCGAGCATTGCGTTGGCCGGAATCGCGGCGATCGCGTTTCTCGCGCTGCGTCTCGATCGCGCTCCATTCACCCGCGCGGTCCTGTTCGTCATTGCGATTGCGGGAATCCAGGGGCGGCTGATCTGCAACCTGCTGGACGGTATGGTCGCCATAGAAGGTGGCAAGAAGACCAGGTCCGGCGGCGTATTCAACGAGCTCCCCGATCGTATCTCGGATCCTTTGATCATCGTTCCCGTCGGTTACGCGATTCCTGCTCTGCCCCATGCCCCTGCCCTCGCCTGGTTCGCAGCCTTGATGGCGGTGCTCACCGCTTACGTGCGAGCGCTCGGCCGCTCCACCGGCACTCCGGACTTCTTCATCGGCCCGATGGCCAAGCAGCATCGAATGGCGACGCTCACGATCGCGTGCGCACTTTGCGTTCCCGCGTCGTTCTGGTCATTCGATGAACCGATCCTCTACGTCGCTCTGATCGTCCTGGGCGTCGGCAGCGCTATCACCGTGATTCGGCGAACCGTGCTGATCGTGCGAACACTGGAGAACCAGTGATAGCCGCCCTCGTACGGCTGCTCACCGGCGCGCAGGGGCGATGGATCGGATGCGCGCCTGAGCCCATTCAGCGCATCTACTTTGCCAACCATAGCAGTCATCTTGATTTCCCGGTGATCTGGGCCGCGCTTCCCGATGCGCTCCGGGCGCGCACTCGTCCCGTTGCCGCGCGAGACTACTGGGAATCTTCGTGGTTGCGGCGCTATCTCGCTGAAGATGTGTTTCGCGCGGTGATGATCGATCGCAAGCGCCAAAGCCACGAGAGCCCGCTGCTCCCGATGGAACGGGCGCTGGATGCGGGCGATTCGCTGATCATTTTCCCCGAGGGAACCCGCCGCATCGATGAGGACGCGGGGCTCGCCCCGTTCAAGCCCGGGCTCTATCACCTCGCCCTGCACTATCCTCAGGTGCAGCTGGTGCCGGTCCATCTCGAGAACCTGAATCGCATCCTTCCCAAGGGCGAGTTCATCGTGCTTCCGCTGAT
>DATJWT010000108.1:0-3280 GCA_035500975.1 Binataceae bacterium (SeqCode) | reverse complement strand
GAATTCCACGGAAGGCAATTTGCAGGTGGCGATCAACGCGGTGGAATCGGCGCGCCGGCCGCATTCTTTCCTGGGCATCACGCAGGACGGGATGAGCGCGATTATCCGGACGGCCGGGAATCCCGCCACTCACGTCGTACTAAGAGGCGGACGGAATCCCAACTACGACAACAACAGCATCGCGGAGTGCGTGAAGATGCTGGAGCGCAGCAAGCTCGAGCCGCGAGTGCTGGTGGATTGTTCGCATGCGCAGACCAACAAGGACTACAACCGGCAGGCGGGGGTGTTCGATGAGATCATCGGGCAGATCTGCGCGGGATCGCGCGCGATCATGGGCGTGATGGTCGAGAGCAACCTGGAAGCGGGGAATCAGCCGATCAGCAGCGATCGCGGGAAGCTGAAGTACGGCGTGTCGGTGACGGATCCCTGCATTGATTGGGAGACGACGGAGCGATGCGTGCGCGGGGCGGCGGCGGCGTTAAGCGGGATGAAGACCGCGGCATCGGCTGGGTAAAAGGTCCCCCTCATCCGGCGCGCAGCGCGCCACCTTCTCCCCGAGGGAGAAGGCTTTCGGACACAACCTCCGACATTCTCAAAAGACCGTGGCGCGGGCGTCCCAGACCCGGGAGCCTGTCGCAGAGGCGGCATTTTTTGTCTGCACGTCTGGTGGCTCGCGTCACAGGCGTTAAGATCCCTCGGCTTCGCTCGAGCGAAGACGAGGGATCCCATGCCACTAAGCTTCGCACGTCAATAGCCGCTTGTCCTCGTCAGCGTGCGGTCGAACTTCAACGGTCTTGTGCGGAGGCCGGTGTTCCACCGGCATCGAGGAGTCATTAAGTCGCGGCTAGTCGAGGAAGACGCTGAAGAGATCGTCCGCTCGAGGCATGCAACGGGCAGTGGCATGGAGGCCAGCAGCCATGTCGTCTTCGCTCGGGATGACGTTCGGGCGTTGGGCGGGAGTGATCGAGGACGGCGGTTGGACGGCAATTTTTCGCAAACTCTCAGGATGACTTGGGTGGGGGGGTTGGTAGTGAGTCGTAGTTCAGCATACCTTGCGGATTTCGGGGCAAAATAGATTCTGACGCTTGATTCCGGGTCATTGAAAACACTCACATCGGTCTGATTTAACCTGTTACAGCAGCGGGGGTTCGCATCCTGCGACCATGCGGGCTTCCGCGCCTAATATTCCGGAGCGCCAGATGGACCAGCAAGTCACCCGTCAGATCCTGTGGAACATCCCCGTCCCGTTCATCGTCATCATGTACTCGCTGCTGGTGTTGCTGCTGGCCAGCTATGCGTGGGCGGCATGGCGATGGATCCGGATGATCCGGCTCGGGGCTGCTGACAATCGCCTCGACAAACTGCCGCAACGATTGTTCCTCACGCTGCGCGATGCTCTCGGGCAGGGGTACGTGGTCCGCGAGTCGTGGGGCTGGATGCACTATGCCTTTTACGTCTCGTTCGTCGGGCTTCTGATTGGCACCACCATCGTCGCGATCAACAGCGACGTGCGCGATCTCTTCGAGCTGTTCGGATTCAACCTTTATTTCTACTACGGCGACTTTTACCTGGTGTTCAAAGCCGCGATGGACACCTTCTTCCTGCTGCTCATCCTGGGCGTGCTCGCGGAAGGTGCGCGCCGCCAGGTCCGCAAGCCGAGCGTGCTCAATACACCGCCGGCGGACAAGGTCAACGACAACCTGGAGAACCGGCTCGGCTACTGGTTCCCGATGTCGATGATGGTGCTGGTCGCGCTCACGGGCCTGATGCTGGAAGGCGCGCGCATCAACGCGGCCAACCCGCAATTCACCGAATGGGCATACGTCGGGCGCGTGATCGCGAAGATGGAAGGGGCAGTGGGCGCGGGCCTGACGTACCATCGAGCGATCTGGCTAATCCACGTCCTGCTCGTTTACGTGCTGTTGGCGTGCTTCGCGTTTACCAAGCTGCGCCATTTCGTGCTCGGGCCGGTGAACCTGTTCTTCCGCAACATGGGTCCGCGCGGAAGGCTCGCGCCGATCAAGGATTTCGAAAACGCCGAAACCTTCGGCGTGTCGCAGGTGGAGCAATACACCTGGAAGCAGTTGCTCGACATGTCGGCGTGCCTGGAATGCGGGCGATGCACGATCAACTGTCCCACGGTTAACACCGGCAAGACGCTGAATCCGAAATTCCTGGTGATCGAACAGCGAGAACATTTGCTGCAGAAGGCCCCTAGCCTGCTGGCCGCGAAAGCGACGGCCAACGGCGAAGGCGCCGAGGCGCCGGCGTGGGACGGCCCGGACATGATCACGCAAGTGGCGACGGAGGCCGCGGTGTGGGGATGCACATCGTGCGGATGGTGCGAAGAAGGATGCCCGGTGGGAATCGAGCATATCCAGCGCATCGTCGACATGCGGCGCTACCAGGTCCTGATGGAGAGCAAGTTCCCGCAGGAGGCGACCAGCGCATTCAAGGGCATCGAGAACCAGGGCAACCCGTGGGGCATCGCGGCCGAGAAGCGCGCGGACTGGGCGGCGGGGCTCGACATTCCGCAAATGGCCGAGATGGAAGACCCGGCGGACATCGACGTGTTGTACTGGGTCGGATGCGCGGGGTCGTTCGATGAGCGCAATCAGAAAGTGTCGCGGGCGTTTGCCTCGTTGATGAAGCAGGCCGGGGTCCGCTTTGGAATGCTGGGGCTGGAAGAAACCTGCACGGGAGATCCGGCGCGGCGGCTCGGCAACGAATATCTCTACGCCACCTTTGCACAGCAAAACGTCGAGACGCTGAACCGCTACAAGCCGCGGCGCATCGTGACGCAGTGCCCGCATTGTTTTCATAATCTCAAGAACGAGTACCCGGACTTCGGCGGCAATTACCACGTGATGCACGAGGCGGAGTTTCTGGCCGAGCTGGTGCGCGCGGGGCGGCTCAAGCCGAAGGAAGTACTGAAGGCGCGCGTGACTTATCACGACCCATGCTACATGGCGCGTCACAATCGCGAATGGGACGGTGCCCGCGAGGCGCTGCGTGCGATCCCGGGCGCGGAAGTTACGGACGTCGATCAGTCGAAGAATCGCACCTTCTGCTGCGGCGCGGGCGGCGGATGCATGTGGAAGGAAGAGCACGAAGGCACGCGCATCAACCAGAAGCGCTTCGATCAATTGAGCGAAGCCAAGCCGGAGTGCGTAGCGGTGGGATGCCCGTTCTGCATGACGATGATCGAGGATGCGGTGAAATCGCGTTCGCTGGAGGAATCGGTGAAGGTGCGCGACCTGGCGGAGATCATGGCGGAGGC
>DATJWT010000107.1:0-11024 GCA_035500975.1 Binataceae bacterium (SeqCode) | reverse complement strand
GGGATTTCCCGTCGCGCTCAAGGTTCTATCGCCCACCGTGAGCCACAAGAGCGAGGTGGGGGGAGTGGAGCTGGGGCTCAAATCCGCGCACGAGGTGCACAGCGCTTTCGATCGCATTCGCGACAACCTGGCATCGCGCGCACCGGACGCTACCTTCGAAGGAGTCGCCGTGCAGCCGATGGCGGCGCCCGGCGGGGTGGAATTAATCGCGGGAGTGAATCGCGACGATCGCTACGGCCCGATGGTTATCGTCGGGTTGGGCGGCGTGCTGGTCGAGGTGATGAGAGACACGGCTCTGCGGCTTGCTCCCCTCAGCGCTCGCGATGCGCGCGCGATGCTGGCTGAGCTTCGCGGCGCTGCAATGCTGCGCGGAGTCCGCGGGCAGGCGCCGTCGGACCTCGATGCGATCGTCAATTTGCTCGTGAAGCTCTCGGAGTTCGCGATCGCGCATCCTGAAGTGCGCGAAATGGACCTGAATCCTGTCTCGGTCTATGCGCGCGGGCTGGCAGTCCTCGATGCGCGTGTGCTGGTTGGATCGAGTGAGAGGAAGACTGTTGGTGACCCCAATCGCGCGGCGCGCCTGGAGAACCTCAAGCGGGCGTTCAACCCCCGTTCGGTCGTGGTCATCGGCGACAAGAAGATGGGCGGGTACATGTGGCTGCGCTCGATGACCGAGCTCAAGACCAGGCTCTACTCCGTGCAAATCGATCCCAACGAAATTCCCAACATCGAGAAAATGGGGGTCACAAACTACAAGAGCCTGGCCGAGATAAAAGAGCCGATCGACTACGCCGTCAGCGCCGTGCCGCGGCAGGTCGCCGGACGCATCCTGCGCGACTGCATTGCCAACAAGGTAGGTTCGATTGGCTTCTTCACCTCGGGCTTCTCCGAAACCGGCGAGGAACTCGGCCAGCGCCTCGAAGCCGACCTCCGCGAAGTCGCTCTCAATTCAGAAATCGCGCTCGTCGGCCCCAACTGCATGGGTTTGTACAGCTCAGCGGTCGGCCTAAAGAACTTTCCAGAGGAAAAGGTCGGCGATGGCGGCGACGTCTGCTTCATCTCGCAGAGCGGCACCCACACCATCAATTTCTGCATCCAGGCCTACGCGCGCGGGATCAAGGTCAACAAGGCGGCTTCGATTGGCAACGTGTTGATCCTCGAGGCCGCGGATTACATCGACCTGATGGCTGACGATCCGGCTACGCGGGTTATCGGGATGTACGTGGAAGGGGTTCGCGACGGGCGGCGATTCTTCGAGAGCCTCAAACGTGCCGCCGCGAAGCATCCGGTCGTCGTATGGAAGGGCGGAATGACGGAGGCGGGGGCGCGCGCGACTTTCTCGCATACGGGCTCGCTGGCGACATCCGCGGCGGTCTGGCGATCGATGATGCGCCAGGCTGGCGCCGTCGAAGCGCAGGGCCTCGATGCGATGCTCGACGCGGTGGAGTTGCTGGCGTGCGGCCGCGAGGTCAGGGGCCGCAGAATGGGTCTCATCGCGATGACCGGCGGGCAGTCGGTGGTGATCACCGATACCTTCGCCGGCGCGGGGCTGGATATACCGGCCCTCTCGGAGTCTTCGTACGAAGAGTTGAAGACCTTCTTCAACGTCATCGGGGGCAGCTACAAAAATCCTCTCGATGCCGGCGGCACGATTGGCTCGGGGCTCCATCCGGGAGGCCTGGACCGGATTCTCGCGATCCTCGATCGCGATCCCGCCATCGACTCGCTCGTGCTGGAGATCGGTACCGGCTTTCGCGCGCAGCGATGGGCAACGCATGAAGACGAGATCGTCTCGCTGCTGGACAAGCTGCGCGAGTTTACTACGACTTCAAAAAAGCCGTTCGCGATTGTTCTGCATCCCGCGCATGTCGAGGGGATCGTGGCGCGCGCCAAACAACTCGCCCGCGAGCGCGGGATGGTGGTGTTTGACAGCTTCGAGCGCGCCGCGGCGGCATTCGCAACGGCGGCCGAGTACTGGCGGCTTCGGGCCGGTTCCTGAAGACCGCTACCCGGGCGGTGAGATGATCGTCAGCATGCTGTTGGTCGCATCGCCGTCCAGGATCGCAATCCAGTGGCCGTGCGGCGACCAACTCGTCTGCACCATGCCCTTGGCGGGCCCGAACGCGACCTGGAACGCGCTGTCGACCCGTTCCGCATAGACGATCAGCTTGCGCATCGCGACCGGCACCGCCGGCTCGTAGGTCTGCAACAAGATGCGGTCGGTCGGATGGGTGTAGGTCATCGTGCTGTTCTCGAGCATCGGCGGCACCGTCCGAAACCCCAGCTGGCGAACGTCGATTTCCGGCTTGTCGGGGTTGAACTCGGCGAGCTCCGCGATGACGGGTTGTAGGGGATTCTCCTGCAGTGACTTCCACGTGAGCTTCTGGTTGCCGTAGGCCAGTATCGGTCCATTGGCGACGTAGGATGCCGCGCCGCTGGCTACCGCGATCAGCCGATCTTTGCCGGTTCGGATATCATGTTCGAATACGCCACGGTTCTTGCCCTCGACGGTCTGCACAAAGAGGAACGAGTTTTCTGTTTCCGGGTCCCAGCTCAGGACTTCGACCGGAGCGGATGCGGCAAGCGTCGTGCAGGTGGACTTGCGTCGGTCCAGCAACACCGGGGGCGTTTTGGCATCGCCCATTCCCACTGCGTAGACGCCGTGAGGGCTCCATTGCAGCACCGAGACCGGGCACGAGAGCGGCATCGGTGCCACCGACCCCGCGCCGGTGACGACCAGTAGTTGCAGGCCCGCCGATGGTTTGGGTGGGGGAGGGGGAGCAGCTTCCGACGATTCCTCCGGTTGGGCCACGGGAGTTGCTTCGGTCTCCGGTCTCGGCCGCAGGGTGATCGCGATGGTGCTGTTGCTCAGCCAGTGCATGCTGACCAGGTCGTAGAGGCCATCGAACGAGGTGATGGGATGGCCGGGGCCCGCTGCGATGAGATCGCGCATCACGATGTCGAGCCGTTTTTCGCCTGCAACCGCGACCGCGGTGGCGAACGTCATACCGTCCGGGCTCGCGGCTGCGTCCACGATACTTCCCTGCTCGGCCGCATCGGGTCCCACCTCGGCCGCAATCACGCGTTGATTGCGCCATCCCGCGCCGCTGAGCCCAAGCACGACCACGTGTCCGTCTGCGCTGCCGACAATGCCGATTTCCGTCCCGCTCTGGAGCCAAAGCGGCGGGCGGCCTTCGATCGGCGCGAAGCCGGGTGGCATCGGCAGGCTGGCCATCACCCGGACTCCGTTAGTGATCGCCAGCGTTGATGTGCCCGCGACGGAAACTGGCCGCGAGGGGGTCGGGGGTTTTGACGAGGAGCAAGCGGCGAAAGCAAATGCGGTCGCGAGGAGGATGCCGATGAGCGAGGACCTGACCATCAAAAGCAAACAGTGTAGATGGCACGATTGAAAAAGGCGACCATGCTAAAGTCAGACGTATGTCTAGCGGTAAGGGTCTGTGGATAAGCCGCGAAGTTCGGGTCGTCGCGTTGGCGGTGGGGCTGGCTCTCATCGGCTACGCGCTGTTTCGCCTTCATCTGCCTGTGCTGGCGGGGGCGATGCTGTTGGCGGCGATTGGTGTTCCCGTTGCCTTCTGGCTGATGGTCGTGAAGCCGGCCAGAATTCCGGCTGACTCAATCCTGATGCTGCGGCTGTCCGGCGCGATTCCCGAGAATGCCCGCCATCGTCCAATCGATCAGATTCTGCATCGCAGCGGCATCGGACTGCGGCAACTTCGCTATGGTCTCGAGGCCGCCGCAAACGACCACAGGATTCGTGCGATCGTCGTGCAGCTCTCGGGAATCGAGGCCGGCCTCGCAACCGCGCATGAGATTCACCGGCTGCTGCGCGCCGCGGTGACTGCGGGCAAGCGCGTTATCGCGGTGCTGGGGGGAGATTCCCCCGGACTCGGTGAGTACCTGGTCGCTGCCGGAGCATCCGAGATCGTGATCAATCCCGACGCGATGCTGGTGATGGTCGGTGTTGCGATGGGTAATCCGTTCCTGCGCGATGCCCTCCAGCGGGTTGGAATCCGCGCGCAGACCCTGCAGTGGAAGCAGTACAAGGGAGCGGCGGAGATACTGAGCCGGGACGCCATGTCGCCCGAGCTGCGCGAAAGCCTGAACGCGATTATCGAAGACCGCCAAAAGGTCCTGGCGGATGCGCTCGGGGCCGCGCGCAAGCTGGCTCCCGATCGCGCCCGCGAGCTGCTCTCAGCCGGCTTCCTGAGCGCCCGAGCGGCGTGCGAGGCGGGACTTATCGACCGGCAGGGATACCTCCAGGATATCCGCGGCGACCTCGACCCCGACGGCAAGCGCAAGCTCGAAATCAGCTTTGCCCGCTACCTGCGGCGGGTCGCCTATATCCAGGAACGCGGTGTGCGCCCGCGAATCGCGCTGGTCGTCGGCTCGGGTCCGGTGATCACCGGAGAGACTCCCGGTCGCCGCGAGTTTATCTCCGGTGAGACCACCGCGGATGAATTTGATCGCGCATCGCGAGACGAAAAGGTTCGCGCGATCATTTTTCGCGTCAATTCACCCGGCGGATCGGCCGTCGGCTCCGAGATGGTCTGGAGGGCGGTGCGCGAGGCGCAGGATCGTGGCAAGCCGGTTATCGTGTCGATGGGAGACGTGGCGGGGTCGGGCGGTTACTACGTCGCGATGGGCGCGGACTCGATCGTGGCCGAGCCGGGCACCATCACGGGTTCCATCGGCGTGGTCTACATGAAGCTCGACTTTTCGGAGCTGCTCTCGAAGCTGGGAATTCATTTCGACTACGCAAAGAGCGCGGAGATAAGCGACTCGCTCTACGTTTCACGCGGGATGAACGAGCGCGAGCTGGAGCAGCTCAACGGTGCGATTGGCGAGGTGTACCAGAACTTCACTGCCAAAGTCGCACAAGGGCGGAAGCTGAGCCCTGAGCAGGCCGAGGAAGTCTCACGGGGCCGCGTATGGAGCGGAATCGCGGCGCGCGAGCGCGGCCTGGTGGATGAACTGGGCGGATTCAGCACCGCCGTCGAAATCGCGCGGCGCAAGGCCGGCATCCCCGCCGGTCAGGCGCATGAACTGGTCATGTACTCCATCCGGGAGCCGCTGTTCTCGGTGCGTAACCTTCTTTCAGGCGGCGGAGCATCTCCGGCGTGGGACGTGAGCGCTCGCGCGATGGGTCTGCCGTCCGAATGGGCTCCCGCGATGTTTCAGCTTCTGCTTCGGGGCGGGATGCTGCTGCTCAGTCCGTTCCTTCGCGGCTAACTCATCGGCGAGCGTTCCAGCTCCTCGCGAATCGAGTACATCTTCTGCCGCGCCTCGCTGATGTAGGCGTCGAGGTTGCGGCGATGGTTGGCGAAGATGCCGTCCGGCGAGCCGTTGAGCACGATCAGCGGCTTCATGACCGCTGCCTTGCCCAGGGCGTCGATTGTGTCGTCGAACATTTTGGTCAGCACCGGATCGTCCTTGAGCGTTCCCTGGTACTCACGCTCCAGCGCCATCATGCAGTAGTACATGACGTGTGCGTATCCCTGGGAATGGTAGAAATAGTGATCGCAGTCCCACGAATGAATCGGGCTGCCGTCGTCCTTGGTCGTGCGGTACAGGTTCGCATGCGCGTCGCCTAGCATGTCGGTCCAGGACTGGAACAACCGGATTAGCTCAACCGCGCGCAGGTTCAATTCGCGCGAGGTTGGCGGTGTCGTATGCAGACCGGCCACGTAAGCACGCAGGCGCTCGACCCCGTCTTCGTACTTGCCTTCGGGCGAGGGCAGCATCCATTTTTCGGCGTCATTGCGAAAGTCGGTGTCGGCGACCACCAGGTTCTGATCGTACTGGTTCGATGAAACCTTGGTGAGATGGTCCTTGAACACGCGCATCGTCTCACGCACCGCCATGATGATGCCGAGCTGGCGGTCGGAGTTGTTGTCGGCCATTACCTTGGGCCCCCACAGGTAAAAGTCGTTGGGACGCCATCCAAAGCCGGTGTGCAGCTCGTGGTCCACGATCGCCGCGATCGTAGAGGCGAACATCTCGCCCGGCACGGTCGGCTTGTCGGGCGGAAACTCCTTGTTCAGATCGAACGGGAGACGGTCGTGATGGATCTGTCCGAAATGAAGCGCGAGGTTGCCGCCGATCCAGAGGACCAGTACGGCAACCACCGCGATGATGGCATTCCTGCGCGTCAGCATCTTCCGGTTATATCTACCGGCGGGCGAACGCTGTGCAAACGCAGGTTCTTTGCTGCGGGCTGCCTATAGCTTGCCGAACACCCGCCCGAGCAGTCCCCCATCTTTCTTGGCGACATTGGCGGGGGCCACCAGGACAACGCTGTCCACCGGCTTGCCGTCTGCTATCACTTCCGCGGTTCCAATCTGCTGTCCCGCCTTGAGCGGTGCGTTCACGGATATCGGCAGGTTATAGGTGATCTGCACGTCCTTCTTCGAAGTGCCGCGCCTGGCAAACACTGCCGCATCTTCCGCGAAGATCGGAGCGACCGTCGGAACTGCGCCACCCGCGATCGTAACCGTCTGCGATGCCGCAGTGCCCTTCTTCACGACATTGGCCATCTCGTAGTTGGCGAACCCGCTGGACATGAGTTCTGCCGCTTCCTTGAAGTTGGTCAGTTTGTGCGGCGTCCCGAGCACCACTGCGATCAGCCGGAGGTTCCCGCGCTTGGCGGTCGCGACCACGTTGAACATCGACTTGTCGTGAAAACCCGTCTTCAAGCCGTCGCATCCCGGGTAGGTCCGAACGAGATGGTTCGTGTTGCGCAACTCGAAGGTGCCATTGCGGAACGGCGCGGTGTCGATCGATGACCATCGAATCACGTCGGGATACTTGAGCAGTTCACGCCCGAGCAGCGCCTGGTCGTAGGCGCTCGACACGTCCATCTGCTCGCCGCGCCCTGGAGGCAGCCCGTGAACCGAGTAGTAGTGCGTGTCCTTCATTCCCAGGGCGCTGGCCTGCTGGTTCATCAATTCGACGAATGCCGGTCCTGAACCTGCAACGTACTCGGCGACGGCCAGCGTCGCATCGTTCGCCGAATGCACGACGATTGCCTTCATCATATCGACGAGCGAGAAGGTCTCACCTTCCTTGAGGTAGACCTGCGAACCGCCCATCTTGGAGGCTTCCCGCGAAGTGCTGACCTGGTCGGTCAGCTTCAGGCTGCCATCATGCAGCTTCTCCGCGACGATCAACATGACCATCATCTTGGCCAACGACGCGGTCGGCCAGGGCTGATGATCATTCTTCTCGAAGACGAATGTGCCCGTCGTCGGTTCGATCACCGCCGCCTCGGCATAGGGCTCGTCGGCCGGCGCCGGCGCGGCAGCCTTGGCTGCCGCGGCCTTCGGATGATGCCGCGCAGCCAGTGCCTCTGGCGGGAGCGCGACGCTTGACGCCAACGCACCGACCATCAGCAGCGACAACGCCGCTACAAACCTGGAACGTGAAACTGATCGATTTAAACAGAGAATCCGCCTCATACCACCACCTCCACAACAGACATCCTCAGCTAACAAAATCCACTTAAAAGTGGATCTGGGCAATAGGGGTCGGCGAAAAAGGCTCAAAAACGATCGGAAGTCCAGAAAACGGAGGCGTCGCTGGCAAACAGCTCGAAGGCTCGCGCGGATGCCTCTGCCGGAGACAGGCCCAGGCGCCTGCCCAACTGCTGGGGCGAGATGATGCGCCACATGTAGTTGTTGTCTTCGTGGTAACTGAGTGTGCATCCGGCCTTCACCAGGCGCTCTTCGAGCGGCTTGTCGTGCGCAGTATGCGTGATCAGAACCCCGACCGGCGCGGTTGCGCCCGAACCCTGCGCCATTTGTTTCGTTCGATCGTGGTCTCCCCGCAGGCGATGAGAACATCGCGTGCCCGTCGTGACCTCTCCCAGGTGATGGAACAACGCCAGGAGAGCCTCCTCTGCGCCGGGGGCATAGGCGTACTCCATGACCATCGTGATGCCGTGAAATCGCGTCACGCGCGCGTAGGCTCGGATGCGTTCCGCGTCTCGCGCAACAATGAAATACTCCCAGGCGCCGTCGATTGGCTGGTTGCCGGCATACGCGAGGTTTCCCTGCCAGTCCTGGATGTCGCGGACTGCGCTCACGTTCAGCCCGCGCGTGTAGCCGCGATGAAGGTCCGAGATCGCGGTCAGGTCGCGCGCGGCATCGAACACGTCAATTTCATATTCAGTCGGCGCGCGCAGTCCCGCGGCGTTCATCAGCACGCTGAACTTGCGCGGCACCTCGCACCATCCGAACTGGTTGTAAAAGGTAAGCCGCTCGGCGAACAGGAGCGAGACCTCGAACTTCTCGCGCACCATCGTCTCGACCGCCAGCCGCATCAGCGCCGACGCCACTCCCTTGTGCCGATAGTCGTCCCGCGTGAAGACTGAACCGATTCCGCCCATCGGGACCCGATGCCCGTCGAGGTTCACCGCGCGATCGAAGATCTGCACGGTGCACACCAGCGCGCCGTTGTCGCGGGCTATCAGGCAAAGTTCGTCGCGGAATTTACTGTCGAGCTGGTTGTAGCGGGCGAAGAAGTCGCGGTCGTTGTACCACAGCGCCAGCAAATCGAGCACTTCATCGCGCTCGCCGCGGCGCGCCGCTCTCAGTTCCATCGCTCAGTGGATGTCGTAGTGGAGTGAGACCGGATGCCCGTCGCGCATCACCGTGATATCTACGCTGGAACGGGTCTGGATGGTCGAGAGTAGTCCGACCGCCTCGGCCGGATTCTCGATTTGCCGGCCGTCGATCGCGGTCAACTGGTCGCCGTCTTCCAGCCCAAGGTCCTCGAAAACCGAGCCGGGCTCGATTTCATCGAGCGTGAAGCCGTTGGTCTTGCCGTTCTGGATGTTCGGGGTCGCGTGGATCTGCTGGAACAGCTTGGTGGAATGCGCCAACGCATCCTTGATCTCGTTGCGCTTCAGCCCGTAACGATTGTCGCCTTCTTCATCGACGTCAACGTCGGGAACGTCGTTTTCGTCCTTGTCCTTTTTCTCCAGCGAAACGCTGGGCGGAAGCCTTTGCGATGGGTTGAGCTGAATCGGCTTGCGCAAGCCATAGCGCGGTGGCGTGCTTCGCACGCTCTCTACCCCGGTCGGCATCTCGTCTTTGGGTAGATCCAGGGCGACCTGTTGCCCGCCGGCCAGCACCAGGATGCGGTTTTTCTGCACCGATACCAGGCGGCCCGCGCCCGGGATGTCGTCGCCGACTGTGTAGAGGGCTTGTTCGCCGTTCTGATCCTCGATTATCGCGAACGGCCGCTCGCGGGTAGCCTGCGAAGTCCCGAGCAACTTGATATGGAGGTCAACCGTCGTGACCACGGGAGCCGCCACTTCCTGCGGCACCAGGTTGAAAACATCGCGTTTCACGATCTGGTCGTAGTAGTCGCGCGGATGCGCGGTTTGCGCTGCAGCGCCCGCCAAAACCGGGGGAGGCAGGGCCGGAGCGCCTTGCAGGCTTTGGACGATGATGTCGTTGACCGAGCGAGCGGCAAAGTACGCGATTCCCGCGATGAGCAGGAAGTTGAACGCGATGATGTGCCGCTGGGTAAGCCGAAACTGCATCAGAGCAGCGCCTCGGAATCGTAGGAACATCCCTGGACCAGGCGCTTCACGTCGTAGTTCCAGGGTCCTTTCCACCGATCGACGATCAGGCTTCCGCAGCTCACGCCTTGACGCACCATGTCCATTAGTCTCAGCAGGTAGATGCTCTCATCGTCGCCGCGTTTATTCAATTGGCGCGCGCGCCGCAGTCCCGTGACCGCGATCTGCATCAGTTCGCCGCCAAGGTCGCGGAAGCTGGTCTTCCCGGCTCGCGCCGCGAGGCCCTGCTTCTGTGCCGCGTCGGCGAGCGCAAGCCGCTCGGGAAAGGTCCAGCGCTTTACAAGGTCCCATGCGCCCTGCAGGCAATCGTCGTTGTAGAGAATGCCTTTGAGCAGCGCCGGCAGCGCCAGCATCAGGGAGGGCGGTTGTGCATCTGCCGTCCTGATCTCGATGTATTTCTTGACCCGGACCTCGGTGAAGATGGTCGTCAGGTGATTGGCCCAGTCTTCGAGCGTCGCCCGCTCCTTGCCCCATCCGCGCGCCATGTATTGCCGGAAAGTGATGCCGGGAGGTTGCGTAAGGTCGACGTAGTGATGATCGCGAATCAGGAAATACATCGGTACGTCGAGCGCATACTCGGCGTAGTCGTCGAAGGAGGAATCCTCGCGCAGCGAGAACTCCGGGATGCCGCTGCGGTCGCGATCGGTGTCGGTCCAGATATGCCCTCTGAAGCTCAGGTAGCCGTTCAACCCGCCGTCGCAGAGAGGAGAGTTGGAGAAAATCGCGTAGATCAGCGGAACCAGCCCCATGCTGACCCGCAGCTTGCGCATCGCGTCGGCTTCGTCGCTGTAGTCGAGATTGGCCTGGACTCCCGCGGTCTGTTTCATCATCCGCTGGCCGAGTCGTCCCTTGCGCGCCATGTAGGGATACATGATGTGGTAGCGCGCCTTCGGCAGCAGCTCGATCTCGTCGATGCGGCTGACGGGCTGCATCCCGAGTCCCAGGATGGTTGCGCCGACCTCGCGGCACGCGTTCATGAGCTGCTCGACGTGTCCGCTGAACTCATGCTGCGCGCAGTGGATGGTGTCGCACTGCTCGCCGGAAAGCTCGATCTGCCCGCCCGGCTCGATCGTAATCGAGGAACCCTTGTTCCTCAGCGCGAGGATCCGGCCTTCTTCGTCGTCGGGCTGGTAGCCGTGGCGGTCGGCCAGGAACTTGAGAATGCGTTCGACGCCGTTCGGTCCGGAGAAGGGCAGAGCGCGGCCGTCCTCGACGGAGACCGCTACTTTTTCGTATTCGGAACCGACCCGCCATTCGGCGCGCGGTTTGGCGCCGGAATGGAAATATCGAATCAGGTCCTCTTTTTTCTCGACAAAGTCGCTCATTCGATGGGCTCCTGAAAAAGAGGCCTGCCCGCCAAGCGCGCCTATAATGGCCCCGCCGATGAACCGACGCAAGCCGGTTTCATTATGCCACTGAG
>DATJWT010000106.1:0-7041 GCA_035500975.1 Binataceae bacterium (SeqCode) | reverse complement strand
GCGGCGCACCTCTTCCGCCACCGCGTAGTGCTCCGCGCCGACGACCCGTGGATCGAGGAGCACCGAGGTCGAGGTCAGCGGATCGATCGCGGGGTAGAGTCCGTCCGCGGCCATATCGCGCGAGAGCACGATCGATGAGTCCAGATGGCGGAACGTTTCCACCACCGCCGGATCGGTGAAGTCGTCGGCGGGTACGTAAACCGCCTGGATCGCCGTCACCGATGCGCCCGCGACCGATGCGATGCGCTCCTCCAGCTCGGCGATCTCGGTTGCGAGCGTGGGCTGGTAGCCAACGCGCGAGGGCAGCCGCCCCAGCATGCCCGAGACTTCGGACCCCGCCTGGACGAAGCGGAACACGTTATCCATCAGCAGCAGGACGTCGCGCCCCATCACGTCGCGAAAATATTCCGCAACCGTCAGCGCCGTCATTCCGACCCGCCATCTCGCCCCCGGCGGCTCGTTCATCTGGCCGAATACCAGCGCGGTGCGGCTCAACACGCCCGACTCGCGAAGCTCCGCCAGCAGCTCGTGACCCTCGCGCGATCGCTCTCCGATTCCGGCAAAGACCGAGATGCCCGCGTACTTCTCGACCGTGCTGCGTATCAGTTCCATGATCAGCACCGTCTTGCCCACTCCCGCGCCGCCGAACATCCCCGCCTTGCCGCCTCTCGCCAGGGGAGCGAGCAGGTCAGCGACCTTGATACCGCTGCGAAATACTTCGCGCTTCGCGTCCTGCCTGCCGATCGCCGGGGCTCCCCGGTGGATAGGCCAGCGCTCAACCTCGGGGCCCAGCGCTCCGAGGCGATCGATGGGCTCACCGACCACGTTGATCAGCCGTCCCAGAACTTTTTCACCCACCGGCGCGCGAATGGGACTCCCGGTCGGATGCACCTTCGCACCGCGATACAGCCCGTACGGATTTTCCATCGCGACCGCGCGTACCGTCTGTCGGTCAAGATGCTCCTGCACCTCGGCGATAAGCCGATCCCCGTTCCCCAACTCGATCATCATCGCATCGTTGATCGCGGGAATGCGTCCCGGCGGGAATTCGATGTCGACGACCGAGCCACGAACGCGCGTGACCACCCCCTGCGCGTGGTTGGAATTTGCATTTGATGTCTCAGCCACCGCGCTTTGCCACCGACAGAAGCTTCCTAGCAATAATCATGCGTCACGCTTCGCGTTACTTGCACGTGGTCCGCGCCCAGACTATCCCCAACTGCATCACGCGGGAGCGCTGAACGTCGCTCGTGGCGCGAAAGGATACACTCAAGCGGGGCGCAACCCTCGGGGCTTCATTCTGAAAAGGGGGTCATTTCAATTCCTGAATCAGGAATCCGCAAAGCTGAGCGACGATGGTATTTCGGTCGGCGGCATAGAGCTTGCGTTAGCTCCGCGATAACCCTTCAAGATGCCTACCGATTCCGCCCAAAGCCCGATTCGCCACGGCTTCGCCCCGTGAGGATAACGCGATGATGCTCGTGTTGATGCTGATCCTTTTGTTCGCGTTCTTCGCATTGTTTGTGGGGCTCGTGCTTTTCTCCGGGCGCGTCATTCAACCCCGGTAGCTCCAGAGTGGACTGGGGGAACCGTGGCCACCTACGCCCTGCTGACATTGCTGGTCACCGTTGTGATCTATCTCTTCTATGCAGTGGTCCATCCGGAGAAATTCTGACCGGTAACCTGCGTACCGCGCGCGACTGCGGCCGCCTCCCCGCATGACTCTCGTCGAAATCATCGCGATCATCCTGGTAACCGTGCTCGCCGGCTTCTTCGCGATGGCTGAGTTTTCCATCGTCTCGTCGCGTCGCAACCGGCTTGAACAGCTCGCCGCCAACGGGCACCGCGGTGCGCGCATCGCGATTGAAATAGCGGACGATCCTATCCGCTTCCTGGCCGCGATCCAGATTGGAACCACGCTGAGCACGATGCTGGTTGGCACCTTGAGCGGCGCCATCCTGGCCGTCAAGCTCGCCGCATGGCTGGGCGACTACGCGGCGCTTAGGCCTTACAGCACGACGATTGCCATCTCGGTATTGATAGTCGCCACGACCTGGCTCTCAATGGTCCTCGCCGAGTTGGTCCCCAAGCAGGTCGCTTTGAAGTACCCGGAGGCGATTGCTGCCCGCGTGGCGCTGCCTCTCTCATTCCTGGTTCGCGCCGCCGTGCCGATCCTTTGGGTGCTGGATACTTCCAGCAGCTTTTTCCTGCGACTGATGCGGGTACGGCCGACCATCGAGCAAACCGTCACCGAGGAAGACATCCATAGCATCGTCGCCGAGGGGGCAAAGTTGGGCGTTATTCATCACGTCGAACGCGACATGATCGAAGGCGTCCTCGATCTTGCCGATTCCCCCGTCAGGTCGATCATGACGCCGCGTCCGCAGATCGCCTGGATTAGCATTACCGAGCCTCTCGAGTCGCTCCTCGGCAAAATCGCGGCCTGCCCTTACGCGCAGATGCTGGTATGCCGAAACTCACTCGATGACGTGATCGGGATCGTTCGAAAGCAGGATCTCCTCGATCAACACATCCGCGGCGAGCAAATCGACATCGAGCGCGCCGTTCGCCGCCCGCTCGTCGTTCCGGAAATAACCTCCATCCTGCGCACCCTCGACCTATTTCGCTCCGCGCCGGTTAACGAGGCGCTGGTGCTCGACGAGTTCGGCACTATCCGCGGAATCGTCACCCGAACCGATCTGCTGGAGTCCGTCTCCGGCGACTTGGCAAAGGTCGAGGGCGAGATCGGACCGAAGGCGATACAGCGCGGCGACCATTCATATGTCCTCGATGCGACCATGCCGATCGCTGAGGTCGCGAAGCTTCTTCATATCACCGCGATGCCGGCGGGCGATTTCGTGACGCTGTGGGGATTCGTGCTTGCCCAGTTGGGGCATATGCCCGAGCGCGGCGAAGGTTTCTCCTGGAACAATTGGGATTTCAGCGTAATGGAAACCGGTATCGGCCGGATCGGGAGGCTGCTCGTCGAGCGACACCGCTGAAAGCGAGCGCATCTCCGTGACATTCCAATCCTGGATGCAGATCGCGATTACGCTCCTCATCGCGTTTCTGATCAGCGCTTCTGATCAGCGTTCCTGCCGGCCGCTACCTGGGCCGCGTGTTCATGGAGCGCAGGACCGCCCTCGACCCAGTCTTCGACCCCATCGACAACTTCATCTATCGCCTCACCAGTCGCCGGCTGACCAGCCTCCCGATGGACTGGAAGGCCTACACGCTCCACATGCTCGCCACCAGACCAAGTGCGGGCTCAGATCAAAGACCACGCCGTCGGTCGCGATTTGAGCGTTCTCGGCGAGCCGCGGGTCAATGTTCTTGAACTGAATCTTGCCCTGCAGCGGGCGATACCTTAGTCGCAGCCGTCCCGAGCTGCGACTTGATCTGCACGAAGCGCGTGATTCCCGTGAGCGTAACCAACCCTACGAACTTGCCATTGTCGAGGACGACCAACCGGCGCGAGGTGGAATCGTTCATCTGATGCATCGCGGCGAGCGCCGTCGCCGACGGGCTGATTTCGATGCTCGCATCGAGCGGCCGCATCAGATCGCCGGCTTTCTTGCCTGCACGTTCTTCCACCGGACACTTGCTCACCATCGAGAGCGTTAGCATTCCGACCACGCGCCCCTCCGTCGCAACGGGAAAGCCGCCGTGGCCCAGCCTCAGGAAGTAGTTCTCAACCGCATCGCTCACGGAGATTCCGGAATCCAGCGTGATCGGATCCGGCGTCATGATGTCGCCGACCCGGACCCGCTGCAGCATCTGCTCCACCATCGTGCCCTGGTAACCGCCCGCCGCCGCGCCGCGCAGAAACAGTCCGATGAAGATAAGCCAGAGCCCGCCGATCAGCGCGCCGCCAAAAATCTCCAGCACGCCCATCAGCATCAGGCCCCAGGCGATGGTATTGCCCCAGTCCGCGGCGCGCGCCGTCGCTCTCTCGATGCTGCCCCATCGCTTCCACAGCACCGCGCGCAGCAATCTTCCGCCGTCGAGCGGATAACCGGGCAGTAGATTGAAAACCGCCAGCGCCACGTTCAGGTAGGCGAGGTAACGGAATACCGCCGCCCACAGTGTCACCGCCCCGGCCCCCGAAAGCGCGCCCGCAACCAGCCAGAAAACGAGCCCTAGAGCGAGACTGCTCAGCGGCCCCACCACGGCGATCTTGAATTCATCGTCGGCATTCTTCGGCTCACCGGTAAGATGCGCCATCCCGCCGAAGATAAAGAGTGTGATTCGGTCGATATTCTCGCCGAGCCGGTTACCCATGAACGCGTGACACAGCTCGTGGAACAATACCGACGAGAAAAAGAACAAGGTCGCAACCAGCCCGACGATCCAGTACTGCGCCCGTGTATGACCGGGATACGCCTGGGGGAAATAGCCGGACGCCAAACTCCACAGGACCAATCCGAAAATGATCAGCCACGAGTAATCGATATCGACCTGGATTCCCGCAATCTTGACGAGCCGAATCGCCCTGCTTGATCCGCCAGCCACGGTGGGTGGTTTCTCCTCTCGCTGACTTCCCGTAAGACGCCACGCTTTGTGCATCGCAGTCAACCGCATCGATCGTACCCTGACGACTGCGGCCCCAGAGAGCCCCGGTCCCCCAACGCCGGCGATGGTTAACCCATATGAGAACCCTGCTAGGTGATGGCCGCTCTCCGAAGTGGCGCAGGCTTTAGCCTGCGTCTGCTGCCGTCCTCTCGGAAACCTTCACGTCACCACAGCAAAGCAGTCAACATCCAGAGCGAATGAAAGACCAGGCAGGCCGGTAAGCTTCTCCGCCACACGTACAGCATCGCGGAGCCGAGCCCGAGCGGGAGGATCGTGAGACCCAGCATCCACCCTCCATGCATTAACGAACTCCCAAGTACCGACGCACAGACGGCACCGCCGGTAGTGCCGGTGAGCGATTCGAGCTTCTCAATCGTATAGCTCCGGAAAACCGTCTCCTCGAAAAACGGTTCCGTTCCAAACATCAAGATCCGTATACCAAGCGGCAAGGCAGCAACCGGTGCGTGAACAATCGCCGTCGTATGGCCACTCACCGAAAGCAGCAGCATGGTCCAAAGCGACTCGACAATCACCGTCGCGATCAGGCAGGCGGGAACCCAAGCCAAGTCTCCCCACGTCGGCCACCGAAATCCGATCGAGCTGAGTGGCTCTCTCTCTAGGACCACGGCCACGAACAGCAACGCCAAAACCGCCACCCACATTGATGCCATGACCGAAAGTTTGAAGTCCGCCGCAGCAGCTCCGGCCGGCTGATGCGCCAACGTCTCGAAGGATGTCCATCCGAGTGACCAGACCCGCCAACTCACGAGCGCAATTGGAATGATCAGGCCGGAGTACTTTCGCGCCTTTCTCAAGCCCCCCACCTTCGTGTCAGCCGAAACCCGGCCCTGCTATTCGGAAACCGGCGTGACCGATACTGCCACCGCTTGCCACCTTCCATCGCGCCTGGAAAAAACTCGCAAGAAGCGCTGATCGACCATACGGTCTTCCAAATCGAGTTTAAGTCGTCCCCGGCTGATCGCGGTCGATCCAAACATTCGCACTTCCTGTTCGCTGAACGAAATCGATTTCGCGGGCCTCGGCGGATTGACCATCAGCGTCGCCTTCGTGATGTGCTCGCCCCACGGCATGATCCCGGTGAAGTCATCCGCCAAGATGTCGGCCAGTGGAGCGCGATCGTTTCGCTCATACGCACTGTTCCACGCATTGTCGAGTCGCAGTATCGTCGCCTGGTCTTCGGCGTCGCTTGCCATGGCAGCTACCTATCTATCATCGTACCTGCCGTCAATTCGCCCTTAATGGAAGGAAGGTTCGAGATGATTTCGAAGCGAAGCGCCCGCGTTCTGCTGGGAATCACCGCCCTGCTCGCCGCCATCGGCGGCTATGTGCGAATTGCGAGCGCGGGACCGGCCGGCCAGAGCCCGATGATCACCCAGGCTATCGACGATACCCGGTTAGTGACGCTGGCAGGCAACGTGCGCCCACAAACTATTGGCACCAACGATGCGGGCCTGGTCGCCAACGACCTTCCGATGGACCACATACTGCTGCAACTTCGCCGCTCCCCGCAGATGGAGCAGGCGTTCGTGAAGTATCTCGACGAACTGCAGGAGCCCGGCTCGCCGAACTATCACCATTGGTTGACCGCATCGCAGATCGGCGCGAACTATGGGCCGGAATCGTCAGACCAGGCGAAGATCGTCGCGTGGCTCAAGTCACACGGATTTACCGTCAACCGTGTCCTTCCCAACGGACTGGTGATCGATTTCTCGGGAACCGCAGGCCAGGTCGCGGCGGCGTTCCACACTGCGATTCATCGTCTCAGGATTCGCGGGAAGCTGCACATCGCCAACCTCAGCGACCCGCAGATTCCAGCCGCGCTCGCACCCGCGATAGTCGGAGTGGTTTCGCTCAATGACTTCCGCCCACATCCCCTGTATAGCGCGCAACCGAACTACACCCAGCCGTGCAGCGATTCCGTCAGTATCTACAACGCCTTTGCCACTACTTGCTACTCGGTTGCTCCCGCGGATCTGGCGACCATCTATAATCTGAACCCGCTGTTCAACGCGGGCATTACCGGCCAGGGACAGACCATCGCCGTGGTCGAGGAATCCGACATGTACGATACGAACGACTGGGAGAATTTTCGTCAGACGTTCGGTCTGGATACCTACACGGGCGCTTCCCTCACCCCCTCCAATCCCGGTGGATGCACCGATCCCGGGGTCATCCAGGGAGATGAGCTCGAGGCGACCATCGACACCGAGTGGGCGACAGCTGCCGCGCCGAGCGCCGCCATCATCGTGGCCGCTTGCGAAAACACCAACGCGACTTCGGGAGAATTGCTTGCCCTGCAGGGCATCATCAATACGAGTACCCCGCCGCCCCAGGTCGTGAGTATCAGCTACGGCGAGGCGGAGTCGATGCTGGGTGCGGCTCTCAATGCCTCTATCAGTTCGCTGTTCCAGACGGCTGTCGGAGAAGGAATTTCGGTGTTTGTCGCAG
>DATJWT010000105.1:0-6518 GCA_035500975.1 Binataceae bacterium (SeqCode) | reverse complement strand
CTCGGCTTCCGCATCAGCGATTACATCGACATGAAATTCGGCTCGTTCGGGATGACGCTGGCGTTCATGCACTGCAACCCGCGCCATCATACGATCGCGCTCGCGCCCCTGCCGCTGCCCAAGCATCTGCTGCACTTCATGTTGCAGTGCCATTCGATCGATGACGTCGGCGCGACGATGTATCTCGTGCAGGACGCCAAGATCGAAATCGCCGCGAGCCTGGGACGGCATACCAACGATCACATGTTGTCCTTCTATATGCGGACGCCGTCGGGTTTCGAAGTCGAGTACGGATGGGGCGGGCGCGAGATCGACGACAACATCTGGCACGTGCAGAAACATCAGGCTGGCAGCATGTGGGGCCACCATCGCGGCGGCATGCGCATGTAGTGACTCTCTTTAGTGGCACAGGCTTCCAGCCTGTGCCCCCTCAGGTTAGAGCGGCGGCAGCAGCCTCAACTCCTGCCAGCGCGCGAACCATTTGCGGAACATGTCTTCCGTGTCGATACAGTCGTGGAAGCCCGCCTGCCGCGCCTTGATGGTGCTGACCAGCATCGCGGGCGGGAACTGGTTGAATCCATAAGCGAAGACCGAGTCCGCGAATTCGAACGATCCGCCAACGAAGCTCGCGAGGTCGCTGGGCGCGCGCAGGTTATATTTGCGCACGATCTCCGCCCATTCTCCTTCGCGCGCCGGCATCTCGGCGCGCAGCGAATGCGGTTCCGCCGGGCCGACCTCCATACCGAGCGCTTCCGCGATCGCCGGCCACACCTCGGTCCAGACGAACACGTCGCCATTCGTGATGTTGAAGATCTCGTTGGCGCACGCGGAATTGGTAGCCGCCCACTCCATCGAGCTCGCCAGCACGTCCGCATCGATAGCTTCGGCGATTCCGGGGGTGCCGCCCGGAAATGAGAGCGGCAGGCCGGCTTCCTTTCTGAGCGCAGCATACACACCCAGCGCGGGAATGACGTTCAGGTTCCCGCCGATCGCTTCGCCAAACACGATCTGCGGCCGCAATATCGTCCAGTTCCAGTTTTTGCCGCTCTGCTTCTCGCGCAGGTAGTCTTCCTGGAGCCAGTAGAAGTTCTCGTGCTGATGGCGTGGGCGGCGCTCCCGCGCCGGGATCTCGATACGACCCACGTGCGCCCCATATGCCTTGGTACCCTGCAGCAGCGACACGTGCTGGAGGTTGCGCGCGGCGCCCGACAGCGGCTCGAACAGGTTGCGCAGCATCGCGAGGTTGGTCTCCATCTGGTCGCGCTCGCGCCATCCTTTGATCAAGCCGGTCGAGACCTTCTCGAACAGTGCGGCATACACGACGTGCGTCACGTCACTCATCGCGCTGAACACCTCACGGCACTGCCCCTCGTTCATCAGGTCGACCGGGATGAACTCCGCGCCACGGCGATCGAGCGGAGGGCGTCGGGAGATCGCGATGACGTCCCAATCGTCCCGTCCGCCGAAATGCTTGACAGCGCCGTAGCCGACCAAACCTGATGCGCCGGCGATCAGAATCTTCCGCTTGATGGCCATGCTGATCCTCCCCAAAATGAAGTTGACCACAATGGTCCGACGACACCAAGGTCATTCGTCTCCATCCGGCGGCCTCTGTCTCGCAATCGACGGGTCTGGTATTCCTTTCCCGCCCGCGGCCATCGCGAGTCGCGATTCACTCAGGAGTCGTCGATCAATGCGTAAGCTGATCGCCCCGCTCGTGATTCTGGGTTTCGCAAGCGTCGCCGCTGCGGCGGGACCGGATTTCATCGTGTGCAAGAGCACCTATGCGCTATGCACCACCGCTCCGTGCGTGCCAATTCCCGGCAAGAAGGACGTCGTCTCATGCCAGTGCAACGTCGAGAGCGATTACTCGGCGGGATTGAAGCCGTGCGAAGAAAAGAAAACCGCAAAGGGCATGAGGCTCCGCTCCCGCTACCATCCGATTGAAAGCTATGCGCAATGCTCGAACAGCCGCCCGTGGGGATGGTGCCTCGATGCTCCGTGCACGATGGACAAGAACGACCCCGCGCACGCCTCCTGTGCCTGCAAGATCGTTTCGAACCAGGGCAACTACGTGATCGTCAACGCCAACGGACAATACGACGCCTCATCGTGCACCACGGGCGTCTATTCGTCGGCTACCATCACCGAACTCGATCAGGTGACAGACTATCTGAAGAGCCACGACACGCCGCTCAAGCCGGTGCCGATCAAAGTGACGAAGGAAAACTGATTGGCGAGTCAGCGACCGGTTCGCGGCAGCACCAGGATCTGTCCGCCCATCTCGGGCTGATGCTGCAGGCACTTGAAGTTGAACAGCCCGTCCTTGTGAAAGGTGAAGACGTAAGACGTCTTCTTGAGCGGCGGCAGGTCAACGTACATCAGCACGCTCAGGTCCTGTCCCAGCAACGCGAAGTCGTGATCGTCATCGGACTGGAGATTCCAGAAGGTGATCTCGGTCGGCTCATCGCGATGTACGATGATCGTCTGCGGTGAAAATGCGTACACCTCGCCGAAAGTTTTGATCGTCTCCGGCGGGCCCGTTTCCTTGATCGCGACCGGCTCCGTGAGAACGACAACCTCGGCTTGCTCGTTCCCCGGACGCGTGACGGACACGATCTTCGACGCCGCCTCGTTGGGAAGATAGTAATGCTTGTCCGGCGCCATCGACGATGCCGCCAATACGGGCGCCGCCCAAAATATCGCGGCAAGAATCGTAGGGATCGCGATTCTCATCGATGCACGATCATTTCGATCCATCGCGCGGCGGCCGGTTCATCATGCGATGATCCACGCGCGCTACCACCTGCCCCTTCTGGTTGGTGAGCGTCGTGCGCACTACCGCGAACACCATCGTGCCGCTGCGCCCGGTCTTCTCGTAGATGTCCTTGACTTCAGACGAAATCCGAATCGTGTCGCCCGGGCGAAGCGGCTCCTCCAGCTCGAGATCGATTCCACCCATTAGTCCGCCGCGCCGGAACAGCGGAATCTGCTCGAACACATCGTCGCCGTAGCGGAAGCCGGCCACGAATGCCGGCGGAGCTATGATTCCCCCGTGGGGTCCCGCGGCGGCCGCGACGGGATCCACATACAACGGGTTCGTCTCGCCTACCGCGACACAGAAGCTGGCGATCCTCTCGGCCGTCACGGTAATTGGCTGGCGTCCCTGGAAGGTCTGCCCGACGAATTTCCTGTCATCGCTGTTCATCGATGCTCTCATCAATAGCACACTTCCCGCGGGCTCAACCCGCCGGGATCGCGCGAGTGGAAAGCGCCCTCGCGTTTGACATAAGCACCTGTCTCACAGACTCTCCGGGGAGATGACGAGGAGAGCACGATCATGAACCTGGTTGCCGAGGCTAAACGATTGGCGCCGCAGCTCGCGGAAACCGCGAACGAGGATCGAGAACTGCGCCGGCTCAGCGACCGGAGCTGGAAAATTCTGATGGATGGCGGATTCGTGCGATCGCTCCAGCCGCGGCGTTGGGGCGGCGGCGAGGTTCCGCTGGTCGATTTCGTCGATGCGATGATGGAGCTGTCGCGCGTGTCGCCCTCGGCAGGCTGGGTGGCCGGTGTCATCGGCGTGCACCCGTGGCAACTCGCCTTGTTCAGCGACGATGCGCAGCGCGACATGTGGGGCGCTGACCCAACCACGATGCACTCCTCCTCGTACAACCCCACCGGCAAGGCTGAGAAGGTCGCAGGTGGTTACAAGCTTTCCGGGCGATGGTCGTTTTCCTCCGGATGCGATCATTGCCGCGGCGTGATGCTGGGAGCGATTTGCGGAACCCGCAACATCGGCGGAAAGCAGGTCAATGATTTTCGATCGTTCCTGCTGATGCCCGATCAGTACCGCATCGATGACAACTGGCACGTCGCCGGTCTCAAGGGCACCGGCAGCAAGGATATCGTGGTCGAGAACGCCTTCGTTCCCGATCATCGCAGCCAGTCGCATTTCGACTATGCGATGAACCTTCCGCTCCCGGGGCGCGATCTCAACCACGGCCCGCTCTATCGTCTCCCCTGGTCGGTCGTGTTTCACACCGCGCTGGTCTCCTCGATGCTGGGGTCGGCGCGCGGGTTCGTGGATGCGTGGATAGCGGCGACGCGCGACCGCACTCTCAGTTTTGGAGGACGCGCCGCCGACGATGCGCTCACGCAAAAGCGCCTCGCGGAAGCGATCTGGTACCTCGATGCGACCGTCATGTATATGCGCGCGAATGCGATCGAGCTGTGGCAGATGGCCGAGGCGCACGAACCGGTGTCGATGGAAACGCGGGCGCGGATGCGATGGTACATGAACCGCGGATGCGAGCTGGTCGGCCAGGCCGTCGGAGACCTCTTTCACTCCGCCACAGGACGCGCCGTTTTCCTCGACCATCCGCTGCAAAACCGGTTCCAGGACGTGCAGGGCGCCCTTGCCCATGCTTACATGGGACCCGATCCGCTGGCGCGCGCGGTCGGCGGCACGTTGTTGGGGACGATGAAGCCCGAATTGGTGCTGTAGGCCTTTAGATTTGAGTGGCACCACGATTGGCCGATTTGTCCATGCGGCAGCGACGGCCGGCGTCGCGGCGCTCCTGGTGGCGGCATGCGGCGGCGGAGGGTCGAGCGGAAGCTTAGGGAACACCACAGGCGCCTGTGACCAGGGCGCGGTCGACGGTACCATCGCTCCCGCAACGGCCTCCTACATCTACCCGCGGCAGACAGTTACGCCCTTCTACCAGTGGGAAAATAACAACGGCTATTGCGGCGAGGTCTCGATGATCCAGGCCGGCCTCAGCAACGGTCAATGGATGTCACAATTCAATGCGCGCCTGGTATGCGGATCGGGGTTGTCACAGTCCGGACCCGATGGTGCGTGTAACGTGCATCAGCAGGACAGCGACTTCAACGCGCAACTACTCCTGGAGAACCCGGGCTCCGGAGTGACCGGTCCGAATCGATATGCCGACGCTGCCCAATGTCTCCTAAATTCGCGATTGAGCGCCGCAACTTACGACTACACCAGGCAGCAACCCGGCGTGGCCGGCTATCGCGACTTCATGTCGTGGGTCAAAAATGAGGTTATCGGCGGCCACCAGGTCACGCTGGGAGTCCTGGTCAATGGCGAAAGCGGCTCCCAGTACGATCACGACGCCACCGTAATCAAAATCGGCACCAATCATTCCCCCGCCGACGCGACCTACTACCCCGATGACGTCCTGTATATCGATGACCATGGGAGCTATGCACTGCAGGGCGGCCACCTGGCATCCACTCCAGCCATTCCTCGCGGTGCCAAACCCGGCACCGGATGCACTCCGTTTGTGTACGCTTACACCTTCGACTCCTTCGCCAACACGCGCGAGGGAGCGAACCTTCCTGCCGCGCACGCCTACTCAATCGTTATTCCGGGCAACGCGAATATCGAGACTTATACCGGCGGTTCCGGCTATGACCCGCTGCAAATCGTTGGTCCCCACAACTATGCGTTTTCCGTCATCGGTCCCGCAGACTCAAGCGGCGAGTCGCTGCCCGTACTGTTAACGATCATCGGGCCGACGTACTCGGATGGAGTCGCGAACCCCGGCGCCCCGCTCGCCGGCTACAGCTACGAAAATCCAATGATCGGAACCAGCAACCGGGGAAAAAGCTGCACCAATGAACCGCCCGCGAAGTGGATGACGAACTTCGGGCTGCAAGTGACCGTGAGCGGACTGACCCCGGGCACGACGTACAACCTCTACCGCTATGACCTTTCCCCGGTGTCCGGCGTCGGTTCAGCGGCCGCGTTGCTGGTGCCAACCGGGAAATTCAATGCCAATGCGAATCTTGCTACCAGCGTGACGACTTTTACCGCATCCGCTTCTGCCTACTCGACTTCAATCACTACGACCTCGGACAAGATCGTGGTCTTCCGCTGCGTCGCGGCGAACGCGCCCTGACGCGAGAAGCGGTGTTCGACAGATCGCCTTCACTTGCGATATCGGAGCGATTACAGACCGCAACGCCGAGGAACTGACTATGGGCCAAAAAATCGCGATCAATGACGTGAAGCTGAAGTACGCGAGCATAGCGGATGCTCGCAAGATGTCCGGCCTCCGGCTTGTCCTTGGCGCGATGGCCGTGCCGGGTCCGTGGCGAGAAGCCTGCAAGGGAATCTTCTACGTAAAGAAAGTTCCCTACGTAGCCGTCACCGGCGTCGGGGCCGACGGCACCGATCGCGAACTGGTCGAATGGACGGCGCAAAGCAGCGCGCCCGTCGCGATCTGGAACGACGAACGCCCGCGTTCCACCTGGATTGAACAGCTCTACCTGGCGGAGCGCCTCGCGCCGACTCCGTCGCTCATTCCCGCATCGATCGAAGATCGCGCGCTGATGTTCGGGTACGCCAACGAACTATGCGGCCAGAACGGGTTCGGATGGTCAAAGCGGCTCACGATGATTCATTCGACTGTCACCAATCCCGCTTCGCCGGAGAACGTCAAGGGATTCTGGCTCAAGTTCGGCAGCAAGTATGGTTATAGCGCCGAGGC
>DATJWT010000104.1:0-15148 GCA_035500975.1 Binataceae bacterium (SeqCode) | reverse complement strand
CGATCCGCGCCGAAGATGCGAAGCAGGTCGTCTTCCAGCGACATGAAGAAGCGCGACGATCCCGGGTCGCCCTGGCGTCCCGACCGCCCGCGGAGCTGGTTGTCGATGCGGCGGGATTCGTGCCGTTCGGTGCCGAGGATGTGCAGTCCGCCGGCGGCGAGAACTCGCTCGCGCTCGGCGGCGCATTGGGCTTTGTACTTCTCCAGCGCCTCCCGGAACTTGGGATCGGCCATGTCCCTGGTGCCGGCTTCGGCAGCCGCCATGAATTCGGGGTTGCCGCCCAGGATGATGTCGGTGCCGCGGCCCGCCATGTTGGTGGAGATCGTGACGGCGCCTTCGCGGCCGGCCTGCGCGACGATTTCCGCTTCGCGCTCATGGTTCTTCGCATTGAGCACGACGTGCTTGACGCCGGTCTTCTTGAGCTTTTCGGCGACGCGCTCGGACTTGTCGATCGAAACCGTGCCGACCAGGACCGGCTGTCCGCGCTCGTGGCAATCCTTGATGTCCTCGATAACCGCGTCGAACTTTTCCTGCTCGGTCTTGTAAACCACGTCGTGATTGTCGATGCGGATCATGGGCCGGTTGGTCGGGATGACCGCGACTTCGAGGCGGTAGATCTCCTGGAACTCCGCCGCCTCGGTGTCCGCGGTACCCGTCATGCCGGCGAGCTTCTTGTACATCCGGAAGTAGTTCTGAAAGGTGATGGTCGCCAGGGTCTGGTTCTCGGATTCGATCTTGACGTTTTCCTTGGCTTCGACCGCCTGGTGGAGTCCGTCGCTCCATCGCCGTCCCGGCATCAGGCGTCCCGTGAACTCGTCGACGATGATTACTTCGCCGTCTTTCACGACATATTCGACATCGCGCTTGAACAACGTATGCGCGCGCAGGGCCTGGTTGGCGTGATGCAACAGCAGGATGTTGCGGGGGTCGTAGAGGTTCTCGACGCCCAGCAATTGTTCGACCCGAGTCACGCCTTCTTCGGTCAGTGAAACGGTGCGCAATTTTTCGTCGATGGTGTAGTGCTCTTCGTTCTTGAGCCGCGGGATAACGCGATCGACGACGTAGTAGGTGTCGGTGGATTCTTCGGAGGCGCCGGAAATAATCAGCGGCGTGCGCGCTTCGTCAATCAGGATCGAGTCGACTTCGTCCACGATCGCGTAATTGTGCTCGCGCTGGACGTAGTCCTCGAGATTGAACTTCATGTTGTCGCGCAGGTAGTCGAAGCCGAACTCGTTGTTCTGCCCGTAGGTGATGTCGGCGCCGTAGGCGACCTTGCGCTGTTGGTCGGTGAGTCCATGCAGGATGACGCCGACCGAGAGGCCCAGGTAATTGTAGACCCGCCCCATCCACTCCGCGTGGAAGCGAGCCAGGTAGTCATTGACGGTCACGATGTGAACGCCGCGCCCGCTGAGGGCATTGAGCACCGCCGGAAGGGTCGCGACGAGAGTCTTGCCTTCGCCGGTTTTCATCTCGGCGATCTTGCCCTGGTGCAGAATCATGCCGCCGATTAGCTGGACGTCGAAGTGGCGCTGGCCGAGGATGCGCTTGGCGGCCTCGCGCACCATCGCGAAGACCTCGGGCAGGACTTCCAGCATCATCTCTTCGCGCCGCTCACGGTCCTCGATCGCGCTGATCTCGGTCTTCAGCTCCGCGATTCGCGCGCGCAATTCTTCCTGCGATTTCCTTTCGAGTTCGGGTTCGAGCTGGTTGATCGCTTCAACGTCGGGACGAAGGCGCTTGATTTCGCGATCGTTGCGCGAGCCGAAGATCTTTTTTCCAATCGTTGAGAAAGCAGATGCCATAGTGGACGTCGGGAAGTCGCGGCCGCTCAGGAATGCCGCGGCCGGCGACGGCGGGTCTCCGTGGTTAAGCTGGTGGGTATTTTATCCTGATCCGCCGAACCGGGGGAGGGTGTCCGGAAACTCAAAAGGAGCACCTCGCGGTCGCAGACATCCGGCGTCCGGAGGCCAGCGGTCATGCCGACTACGTGTGCTCCGCGCACTCCGCTCGGGATGGTGTACATGGATGCGGGGGAGAGCGTTCAGCGCTCGAGCCGGACAGCGGATTCGACCCCGGGGCCGAAAAAACGGCGGCCCACGCGAACGAAACGCTCCGGGCTTTCGGTGACGAAGAAACTCTGGCGGCCCGGCGATGCACGCCGCGCCAGCTTCAGGGCTCGCAGCCGCTCGCGGACGGTAGCGGCGGTGGCGGTGGCGGAATCGACCACGCGGACGCCGCGCCCGAGAACCCGCTGAAACATTGCGGTCAACAGCGGGTAATGGGTGCATCCCAGCAGCAGCGTGTCGATGCCGCTCTGCTTGAGGCTTTCGAGGTAGTAGGAGACCGTGCGTTCGGCAACGTCGTTGTCCGTCCATCCCTCCTCGACCAGCGGCACCAGCAGGGGACAGGCGCGCGTGTAAATTTCGGCGCGCGGGAGCAGCCGCTGAATCGTACGGGTGTACGCACCGGAGGAGACCGTCGCCTCGGTCGCGATGACACCGATTTTGCCGCTGCGCGATGCCTTCACGGCAGCCTGCGCGCCCGGCTCGATAACCCCAATCACGGGGATCATCGTGTCGCGCGCGATCGTCTCGAGTGCCACCGCGCTGGAAGTGTTGCACGCAACCACCAGCATCTTGATTCCCTTGGCGAGCAGGAACTCGGTGTTCTCTCGCGAGTAGCGAATAATCACCTCGTTGGTCTTGGTCCCGTAGGGCAGGCGCGCGGTGTCGCCGAGGTAGATGAAACCTTCGCCGGGAAGCGCTTCCACGAGCGCGCGCAGGACCGTCAGTCCGCCGATACCGGAGTCGAACACGCCGATCGGGCGATCGGCGGCGGGGCGCAACGCGACTTTGCCGTTGCTCGCGGCGAGACGATCGATGGCCGTCGATGGACAGGGCCGTTTTCGCGTTGGCATCTGCTGTCGAATCCTAGCCGATTGCGAGGCGCTCGCCGATTGTAGCCGGGGTCGAGGGGGTCGCGCCAAAGACCCGTTGATGGACGGCGCTGCTCTCCATGCAGAGGTAAGAGGGAATTTGCGCGCCGGCGCGTTCAAAGCGTTCCTGCAGCGTTCGATAGAGGCGGATTCTCAGAGCGCCAAAGGCGCGCAGCCGCCCGTCGACCCCGAGCACTTCCTCGCCCAGCAGCATCGGGTCGTTGGGAAACCGCCGCCTCGCCGCGTTGCGGAGCCCCGGAGTCATTCGCAGCGCTCCCATGCTCAGGAATGAAATACGATCCGCGGGAATGGTGCTGAGCAGCTCGTCGACCAGCCCGGCGTAGTCTTGCTCGGCCTCCGGGTACGCAATCATCGGATCGAAATGAAAGCCAATCCGGTAACCCGTTTCCAGAACCGCACGGGCGGCGGCGATGCGTGCGGACGGCGATGCGGTGCGATGCTCGGAGCTTTTCCATACCGCGTCCGGCGACAAGGTCCACGAAACGATCACGCGACCGCGTGGGTCGATTTTCAGCAGGTTGTCGATCTCGTCGGTCTTGGTCTTGAGCTCGAGCGTCAGGAATTCGCGATTGCGGACGAACTCGATCAAGTCGCTGGAAATACCGGTCAGCGAGTCCATCGCGAGCGAATCCGCCAGTTCCCCGGTCCCGACCCTGAAATGACGGCCTGGCGCGGATGCCGCGAGTCGTTCGAGTTCCGCAAAGCAATCGGCGAAGTTGGAATAGAGCTGGAACGAGGGATTGTTCGCGACGTGTTCCTGGAGGAAGCAGTAGCTGCAGTCCATCGGGCAGTTCGATGCGAGCACCAGCACGAGGTAACCGCAGCATGCGAATTTGGACGAGCCGGCGGGGCAGGCCATCAGAAACGGCGTACGCCGCTTCATCACAACAATCCGACGTTTGCCTGCATCGAAGGGATCGGCGACGGGGAGCGGCCGTACGGCATCGCGGGCGTCGCTGACGTAATTCACCGCCACCGACGGGCCGAGGGCTTGCACCAGGCGACTCGCGAGCACCGAGCCTCGGGATTCTTCCGCGATGGTCAAGGTATCGACGTCAAACTTCATCGTCACCGCCAAGCATCGAGAATATGCGTTCGAGGTCGCTTCGTTTTTCCTTCAGCATGCCGAGAAGCCGCTCGAGCCCTTCGGCGTCGGAGACCGTGAGCTGGATCGTCAACTCATCAGAGGACAATTCGCGTGGCAAGACCAGCTTGATTTCGTGCGGCAAGCGCAACGCAGCGATGGCGGCTTCGACGCGATCGATAGTCTCGCGCAGGCGCGGAAAACGCATTGCGCGGAGTTCATCGAGGAATGCGTGGGCGCGTGATGGCGTCGATCCTGCGGCGTTTGCGAGGCCGCGGACAGCGGGGCGGTCGAGCAGGGCAGCGACAGGTTCTCCTTCGCGCACCGAGATCTCCTCGAGGAGGTCCAATGCGGCGACGATTTGACCGGTGCGCAACTTTAATGCGCGGGCCGTTTCCAGCACGGCGGAACGGCTCGATTCGTCGAGACGCAGCCATTTTTCCAGGTGCGAGTCCGGCAAACGTCTGGCAACGGCCAGCGAGCGAATTTGGCTGTCGAGGTCAGTCACTCCGAACCTCGCACACATCCGACTCGACGATCCGCTCCCTGATTGCCGGGATTGCGCGTGTCGGCGGCTTGCCGGCGATCGCATTCACGGCGAGTTCTTCGAAGAATCCGGCGTTGCGTTTTCGTCGCCGCAGGCCCTTGGCGTAGATCCGGCATTTTTCCGCAAAGACCGCGGCGGTAGCGGCGCGCCTTTCGCCCTGCAGTTCGGGGTTCGCGAGCAGCTTTGCGAGAGCAAGGATTCGGAAGCGATCGATCGCGGGTACGGTCGCCGAAAGCTGATCGCGGTGTCCGGCGCGCCGGGTCACGAGGCTTTCTTCAATCAGTCCCGCTTCGTGATTCAACAAGATCCGCAGCCACAGGTCATAGTCTTCAGCCGCGCGCATCGTCTCGTCGAATCCCCCCAGGTCGCGAAATAACGCCGTCTTCATCATGACCGCCGATGGACTGATGAGACAGGTTCGCAAGGAATCGACAAAGATATCGCCCGCGCGCTTGCGATGGCGCAATCCAGGATTCACGCGCCGGCCGCTGCGAATCCAGAGTTCGTTGCATTGGGAGATGGCGCAGTCGCGACGCTCGCGCATGTAGCCGACCTGGCGCGCGAGCTTTTGCGGATGCCAGAGATCGTCGGAGTCGAGGAAAGCGATCAGCGGCGCCGAAGCTGCCTCGACACCAAGGTTGCGAGCAGCGGCCGGACCGCGATTTTCGATCTGGATGATCCGGACCGGCACAGTCGCGTCTTCCAGCACGCGTTCAATCGCATCCGCGGTGTTGTCGGTCGAGCCATCATCGACGACGATCAGTTCCAAATGCACATCGCGTTGGGTGAGCACCGACTCGATCGCCTCGACGACCAAAGCGCGCCGGTTGTGAGTCGGAATGATCGCGCTGACATCCGGATTCATCGCGAATCGGCTCGCCTGGCAAACGCGAGGATGCGCCGGCGGAGGATATCGATACCTTCGCCGGTTTGGGCCGAGCAGAGGACGGCTTCAGCTTCCAGCTTGCTCATCCTGGCCATCGCGGCTGCACGCTCGGAACGTTTGAGCTTGTCGCATTTGGTCGCAGCCACGAACAAGGCCAGGCCGCGCCGGCGCGCCGCCGCGGCCAGGTCGACCTCTTCTCGCTGCGCGCCCCGGCGTGCATCGACCAGAAGGATCAATCCTGCCAGGTTGGCCCGCTCGGCCAGGAACTCGCGCATCGCGGCGGCGATTTGCGTCGCCAGGGCCTGCGGCATTTTCGCATAGCCGAAGCCCGGGAGATCGACCAGCGCGATCGACTCGCCCATCGTGAAGAAATTGATGGCCTGGGTGCGGCCGGGAGTGCGGCTGGTGCGTGCCAGGCCGCGCTGCCCGGTGAGGGAATTGAGCAACGAGCTTTTGCCCACGTTCGATCGCCCCACGATGGCGATTTCGATCCGGTCCCATCGCGGGCAGTTGATCAGCGCGGATGCCGACCCGGCGAATTCAGCGACGATTCGGTCCACGGCGTCGCTGGCTCACGCGGCGATTTCGATTCGTGGTGGAGGGATGGCTGCCGGAGTTCCGGCCGGGATCGATTCGATGCGGCCGAGCTCGGTGGTCAGAGCGCTGCGAAACTCGCGCAGCTTGAGCCCGCGATGGCGGTCGGGGTAGGGCGCGAGGAACTTGAGCGCGGCGCGCAGATGAAGACATGCGCTGGAACGCTCGTGCTGCGAGAGCTTGTGATTTGCCACCGACGCCCGCAGCAGGCCGAGATAGAAATCCCAGTCACTGGTGTCGTCCTCCAGCAGGTTCATCGCTTCTTCCATCTCTTCGTGAGCTTCGAAGAACTCGCCGCGATTGAACCGCTCGATCCCCGCGCGGAAGTGATCGTCAATTTCGCTCATCGCGGCGTCAGTTTCACGGCTCTTCGTTCGATTCGTCGGATTCATCCGATGCGATGTTGAGCGTGCGTTGGAGGCTTTCCAGCTGCGACACGAACACGCCCTTGATCACTTCGCTCACCGCGCTATCCGGCAGCGGCAACTGCTGCGCCATCGTGGTCGTTTGATGGCAGCTTAGCAGGGTGGAGCCGCCCTGGTCCTCGAATTTGTAATCCGCGCTCAGGTTGAAATTCGGATTGTCGATGGTGTGATAGGAGATGGTGCGCGCGGCCGGGTCGTAGTGAAACTCCATCTGCATCTTCATGCTTTGATCGCCGAGACCTTTCATCTCGAGTTCCACGGTTTTCGAGTTCCCGGTCTGCGATACTACGGTTACGTTCTGGATCTGGTCGGAGTGCGCCTTCTCGATATCGCGCACCGCGTTGAAGACCGCAGGCTCCGGCGCGGGAATCATCGCGGTGAAGTCAGCGACCCATTCGTTCCCGTTGTGAACGATGTTTTCGCTGAGCAGGCCGGCCTTGGCCGCCCGGCGCGATTCGTAGTAGCGCCATCCCGCATAACCAACCGCGATGATGACGACGAGCGCGAGGATAATCTTGTAGGTTTTGCTCATAGTTGATGTCAGCGTTCGAAAGTTCCGACCAGCTCCGTGCTGGCCCTGGTGTGACCCTGCATGGCATCGCGAAGCGCGCCCGCCTCGAGGCCGGCCTGCGCGTTAAGCTTCGAGTCGAGAGCGAACAGCTCGAAATGATAATGATGCGTCTTTCCCGGTGGAGGGCAGGGACCCATGTAGCCGACTCTGCTCATCCCGTTGACACCCTGGACTGCTCCGTCGGGCAGGGTGGGGGTTTGAGGAGCCCCCGCCGGAATTCCGGTCGCATCGGGGGGCAGGTTGAACACCACCCAGTGGATGAAGTTGCCGCTGGGCGCATCGGGATCTTCGACAATCAGGGCAAACGACCCCACCCCTGCCGGCGCGCCCGACCATTTGAGAGCCGGTGAGGTGTTCTTGCCGGAGCAGGAGTATTCGACCGGGATGGGCGCCCCCGCTTCAAAGGCAGGGGTAGTTAGAACGAACCCGGAGTCTGCGCCGGTCACGCCGGTAATCAGCAGGATGAGTGCCGCGACCGTGGCTGCTACTGGCAAAGTCGCCTTTGCTCGAAACGTTGGTGCGGGCGGAGTTTTGGCCGACGTCATAACCGGCGAGCTTAGCAAATACGGAAATCGCGCGGGTAGAATCAAAGATGGAGGCATCGAAGCCGGTGTTCCCCTCGCGCGCAAAGACCGAAGTCCTTGAGAAATAAGGCTTTTTCAGGATTCTTGCGGCTCAAGATTTATCTTGACCCTTAACATCGGTTTTGCGAACTTTAAATGGAGCCAAGATGTGCGAAGCAGGGCGGATGGTTCAGCACGGAAGTGGGGCAATACATCGCCGCATCTTGGTTGCTTTTGATCGGACCAACCGCCGTTTGGAGAAGCAATGGCCTCTGAAGGTAAATATGGTCTGCCTCGAGTAATGACGGTTAAGGAACTATCCGAATACCTGCGCGTTCATCCCTCTACCATCTACAAGCTCCTGCGCCGCGGAGAACTGCCGGGGTTCAGAATCGGAACCGACTGGCGTTTCAATGCCGAGGTGATCGACCGCTGGTGCCTCGAGCGCAACATGCGGGCCGGAGACCTGAGCCGCAACTAGAACCGGACGCGGCCATCATCTGCCGGACTACTGGTCGCCAGAAGCGCGCCGTCGGCTTTTCGCGCCGGTCGCGCATCGAATAGCCCAGTTGAACGACGATGGACTTCATCGCCCTTGACGTTGCGCGATGATCTGTCAGCATACCGTTCGTTCATGATCACTTCGGCAAGACGGCAACCAGCAGAGGGCGTAGAGGGAAGTCCGCGCCGGCGTGGAGCGCTCGACCAGGTCCTGATCAACGCCGCGATGGACCTGTTCGCATCGTACGGCTATCGCGGGACCTCGCTCGCGCGCATCGCGCGCGCGGCCGGAGTGACCAAGGGCGCGCTGTACTGGCATTTCAACGACAAGGAAGATTTTTTTCTCGCGGTCGCGGAACGCGTCCTCGAAGAATGGAACAACGCGTTCCGGCAGGAAGGGCCGGTAACCAATCGCGCCGAGTTTCGCGATCATTTCCTGAGAATTTTTGAAACCTCGGCGGGCTTGAACGTGACCAATCCCTGGGTGTCGCGCCTGCTGATGATCATCACGCTCGAGTCGCACAAGATCGGGCCGCGGGTCCTGCGCGCGATGCGCAAGGCGAACACGCGCCAGTTGCAGTACCTGCGCGATGTCGTCGCGCAGGGCAAGTCGCTCGGAGTGTTCGAGGCCGACCTGGACCTCGATTGGGCGGCGACGCAGTTGTGGAGCTCGATGGTGGGTTCGCAGCTGCTTTGGTACCTCCACGGGTCGCGCTTCGAGCTTCGCAAATCGTTCCGCCGGCAGGCGCGCGAGTACCTGCAGCAGTGGAGCAGGGCAAAATGAAGGTCGGACTCATCTACGAAATCGAGTCCATCAAACCGCACCGCCCCGACCACGAACACAAAATCTTCTGGGAAACCATGGAGCAGATCGAGCTGGCCGACCGGCTCGGCTTCGATTCGGTCTGGACCGTAGAGCATCACTTTCTCAACGAATTCTCTTATTCATCGGCGCCCGAGGTTTTCCTGGGGTGCGTGAGCCAGCGCACGAAGAACATCAGGATCGGTCACGGCGTCGTGGTGCTGCCGTTCAACCATCCGGTGCACGTGGCAGAACGAATCGGCGTACTCGACATCATGTCGAACGGCAGGGTCGAGTTCGGCACCGGGCGCGCGACCACGATGGCGGAGCTGAGGGGCTTCGGTGTGCCGCCGGAAGAGACGCGTCCGCGCTGGATGGAGGCGGTAGCGGCGATTCCGCGCATGTGGCGCGAGGATCCGTTCTCGATGCACGGCGAGTTCTGGACGGTCGATCCGCCGGTATCCGTCATTCCAAAACCGATCCAGAAGCCGCACCCCCCGATGTGGGTAGCGGCGACCAACCCCGACACCTTTGCGCTCGCTGGTGAGCGGGGGCTCGGGGTGTTGTGCTTCACGCTGGGCGTGGAGCTCGACGAAGTGAAGCGGAGGATCGCGATCTATCGCGAACGCATCGCACGCCCGGATCCGATCGGCCAGACGATCAACAACCAGGTCTCGATGAATATCATGGGGCTGTTCGGCGACGATCGCATCAAGACCGAGGAGATCGCGCGCGAAGCCGCGCTTTGGTACGTGCGGCGCGGTTTCGAACTGGTTTCCGCGGTAGCACGCGCGGTGTCACAGGAAAGCTCGTACAAATACCTGAGCAACGCCTCGCGCTACGACCCTTCGCAAATCACGCGCGATTATTACCACTTCCTCAAGGAAAACGATCTGGTCGCGGTCGGACCGTCGAGCGAGGCGCTGCGGGTCGCAAAGCGCTATCGCGAGACCGGAGCGGACCAGCTTCTGTTCTTTCTCCAATACGGCGCGATTCCGCACGAGTGCGTAATGCGATCGATCGAGCTGCTGGCGCGCGACGTGTTGCCGGAGATCCATTCGTGGAAGACCAGCGGCTGCCTGATGCCGGCGGCTTAAGCTGCCTATACCGAATCGGCAGGGCGGAGAACCGCGAGCAGCGCGTCCAAATCGGCCGCGCTCTTTCGAATTTCCACCAGTGGATAACGGTATTTGGCGGCGTCGGCGCGTAGCCGCCGGCTAAAAAGAGTTACCCACTCGACCTCCTTGTCCTTTACATCGTCGGAGTAACTGTTGGCTGCACCGGCAAGACCGCGAGTATGGATGACGCGACGAATCCGTTCGACGTTCTCGTCAACGAGGAAAACCGCCTCAACCTGCGGGTCGTTCATGAAGTCTCGCGCCACAAGATGCGGCAGGATGTTGACGCCCTCGACGACAAATCCCCTGGTCCAGGTCCAGTCCTGCCTGATGAATGCGCTCGCACCGGTCCAGACGGCCTCGGCCTGATCGAATTCGATGCGAACTATTTCGTCGGTGGAGAATTCCCGGAGGAATTTCTCCGGAGTGTAACCGTCGGGATTAAACAACCTGGGGTGATCGACGCGGCTTGCGACCTTCCGCATGATGGTGCGGATCTGGTCGGTCGAGATCCACGGCAGGTCGAAGTGTTTCGCGACTCGCTCGGCGAGCGTCGACTTGCCGACGGTCGGCGCACCGCCTATCAAGATGACCCGTCTCTCGCTCATGACCGCCGGCCTGGTTTCGGAACCCGCTTACCTCTATGCAATGTTCCCGAGAGAAGACTCGGGTTTGGCGTACGGCTCTTTTGGATCAGTGCTGCGCGTTCATCGTTATGTTCAGCACACCGCCTGAATAGGTAACCGCGCATGCGCTGAAGGGCGGCGGGGAGAGCGCGGACGGCTTCGCGTCGTTCGAAAATCCGAACACTTCCTGCGGCATGCCGAGGAAATTCTTTTTCATCTGTCCGGTCTCGTATTCGTCGTGAAATGACGCGATCGCGTAGGTTCCTGGCGGCAGGCCTTTGAACTCGCAAGTGCCCGAGCCGTCCTGGATGGGGGCGCGCACCTGCCGGGTGGCCTTGGTGCGATCGCGCGGCCATCCGTCGGGTGAGTTGAAGATGATACATCCCACGCGCCCCTTGTTGTTGGGTAGTCCGACCAGGCTCGCGCGAATCACATTGCCCGCGCAGCATTGGGCGTGAGCATGTGAGGGGGTTCCCATCGTCAAGACCACGGCGAACAGGAATGCGATGCCCCAGTTTGGCCTCATATTGAGCTTACCTCTTGCTTCCCGGCGCCGGGCGGGGATCGACTATGTGCCTGCCGCTCGGCCGCACTTCCATCGAACATCCAAACAACGATTCATTGCGAATCAGCTCCGTGACCGCGTCGGCGATCTCCTCGGGTTGGATGATCTTCGACGGCATCCAACTCTTGATGCCGTGTTGTGCGGCCTGCTCGAGTCCGCGCCGCACCAGGGGAGTATCGACGATTCCGGGACAGATGCAGTTGACACGGATCTTTTTCTCCGACGCCCAGAAGGCCAGCGAGTGGGTGAAGTTGACGACACCGCCCTTGGCTGCGCCGTAAACCGCATCCTGCCGATGCGGATACAGCCCCGCCATCGAGGCAGTGTTGATGATCACGCCGCCGCCTTGCTTCTCCATGATTAGGGAGGCGAGGCCGGTGCCCAGGATGACGGCCTGGAGATCGATTTCGATTACCAGGTGCCATCGCGCGGGCTCCACGATTGGAAATCCCGGGGCGCCGGTGCCGATGCCGGCGTTATTGTGCAGGATGTCGAGTCGGCCGAATTTCTGGACGGCGGTGTCGAGCATGTTGCGCGTATCGGCCTCGCGCGTGACGTCGGCGCGCACGAAGAGTGCCTTGCCGTCGGCCTTTTCTATTTCGTGAGCGACCGCGGCTCCGCCGGCCGCGTCAACGTCGGCGACTACGACCGATGCGCCCTCGTTGGCCAACCGAATCGCGACCGCACGGCCTATGCCTGAACCGCCGCCGGTGATGACGGCGGATTTTCCTCTTATCTCCATTGCGAAGAATCCTCCCGAAGCGATGCCGAAAAGTCAGAGCGAAAATAATACGTCGCGCCTGTACATGCGAGCGCGAAGCTACGGTCTAAAGGCCGGATTCGGCGACTTCGCGCACGGTCTTTCGAAGCCAGGTATGGCCGGGATCGCGGCCCAGGGCGGGCGCCCACATCATGCACTCGACCAGATCGGGAATGCGGAATGGCGACCGTACGATTCTGATTCCGGCCGCCTTTTGCAGCCGCCGCGCGAGCCGATGGGGCGTGAGCGTCACCAGTCGCGTTCCGCGCAACAGGAAGAGCGCGGCGACGAAACTGCCCACGCTCACTTCGGCAGGTCGCCCCAGGCCTACGGCGTCGAGATGTTCCTGGGCGGAGCTATTGATCGCACCCACGGAAAAACGCACCTGGGGCAAACGGCGCAGCAGGTTCATGCCCAGCCGGGCGCCGACGTCGGGATGATCCCGGGCGACGGCGAAAACCCATCGATCGCGAAACAGCGCTTCGTGCTCACCGGAAGCAAATTTGGCCGGCACAATGAGGATATCTGCCATCTGTTCAAGCGGGCGCTGCGGCGCGACCTCCAGCGGCATGATCCTGAGCCGGACGTGAGGAGCCGCCTTCGCCACGGCAGGGAGGAGCGCCGGCACGAGGGTCATCTGGACATAGTCCGACACAGCGATGGAGAACTCGCGCTCCGCGATGGCCGGATCGAAGGCTTCGGGAGCGGCGACGGTTCGCTCGATGAGCGTGATTATCTCGGCGACCGGGCCTGCAAGTCCCAGGGCCAGCGGCGTCAATTGGTATCCTCGCCCGTTGCGCACCAACAGCTCATCGTGGAAGAAGCGGCGCAGTTGAGCCAGCGCCGCGCTGCTGGCCGGCTGGCTCAATCCGATCGATCGTCCCGCGCGGGTCACGCTGCGCTCGCGCAGCAGGGCATCGAGGACCAGCAGGAGATTGAGATTCAGCTCAGCCAGCCGTGGCACCATCCTGAGAACATATCAAATTTGGATGATGAACATCATTAAAATCCATTTTTCTTCTGAATTGCCGGTCGCGTAGAGTCGATGGCCGCCGGGAGGCAGGCAATCATGCGGCTTGTGACCTGTACATCCGCCAAGGGCGAAGAACGGCTTGGCGCGCTTATCGACTCGAAGGGCGGTATCGCGGATCTCGCGGAGGCGCATCGAGCGCGGACCGGGCACGAGGCGCCCGAACTCGCGACCATGCTTTCTCTAATCGAGGGCGGACCGCGCGCGCTCGATCTCGCGCGCAACGCGGCGGAGCATGCCCGCGCCAGGGGCGTAGGCATGGCGGCCGCGGGCGAAGCCCGGCTACGCGCACCGCTCCCGCGGCCGGTTCAGATGCGCGATTTCCTGTGCTTCGAAGAGCACCTGAAGAACAGCATCGCGCGTGCGATCGACGTGGCGGTAGCAGGAGCGCCGGACCCGGCCAAACTGCGCGCCGAGCTGGAGGCATCGGGGAGGTTCGCGATTCCGCCGATCTGGTACCAAATCCCGGTTTACTACAAGTGCAACCGGATGTCGGTAATCGGGCCGGAGGAAGACGTGATCTGGCCGCGCTACGCCGGGGTGCTCGACTACGAGCTGGAATTTGCCGCAGTCATCGGAACGCGCGGCACCGACATTCCGCGCGAGCGCGGCCGCGAATATATCTTCGGGTACACGATTTTCAATGACGTCAGCGCGCGGGACTACCAGATGCGCGAGATGTCGGGATCGCTCGGACCGGCCAAGGGCAAGGACTTTGATACCGGAAATATCCTGGGACCCTGCATCGTCACGGCCGACGAAATCGATCCGTACAACCTGACGATGGTTGCGCGGGTGAACGGCGAGGAATGGTCGCGGGGTTCATCGTCGACGATGCACTACCGGTTCGAAGACTGTATTGCGCACGTGAGCCAGAGCGAGACTATCTATCCCGGTGAAGTCTTTTGTTCGGGAACGGTGGGTGGGGGATGCGGCCTGGAGCGCGGCAAAACCTTTTCGCCCGGCGACACGATCGAACTCGAAGTCGAGGGCATCGGTATCCTGCGCAACCGCATCGTCAAGCGCGGCTGAGCACTTGCCGCACGCCACCCCGGGATGCGATGGAAGAGACGCGGTAGTCGGTTCGAAGGAGAGAACTCATGAGCAAGTGGCAATTCACCAGGGGTCTGCACAATCTCGGCAACGGCGCGTGGGCGTATCTGCAGCCGAGTGGAACGTGGGGCTACAGCAACGCGGGGCTGGTGTGCGACGGCGATCAATCGCTGCTGGTCGACACGCTCTTCGACGAGCCACTGACGGCCGAGATGCTCGGCGTGATGAAAAAGGGGGCCGGGTTTGGCGCCGACGAGATCGGCGTCGTGGTGAATACGCATTCCAACGGCGACCACACTTTCGGCAACCGCCTCGCGAAGAACGCGGTGATCTACGCGTCGGAGGCCTGCGCGCACGAGATGAAGGAAGAGGGCAATCCGAAAATGCTGGCCGAGATGATGAAGAACGCCGATTCGATGGGCGAGGTGGGTGCGTTCTTCAAGCGGATTTTCGGCGCATTCGATTTTGCGGGAGTCACGCTCAGGCTTCCCGATCGCACCTTCAAGGGCGAGCTTACGCTCAAGGTCGGCAACAAGGACGTAAGGCTAATCCAGGTGGGACCAGCGCACACGGCCGGCGATGTAATCGCATACGTGCCGCAGGACCGCGTTGTCTACGGCGGCGACATCCTGTTCATCGATGGGACGCCGATCGCATGGGCGGGGCCGGTCAGCAACTGGATCAAGGCTTGCGACCTGATCATGGGTCTTGATGTCGAAGCGATCGTTCCCGGACACGGTCCGATCACCGACAAGGCGGGGGTGAAGCGGATGCAGGACTACCTGGTGTTCGTGGATGCCGAGAGCAGGAAGCGGCAGGCCGCAGGGATGGATTCATGGCAGGCCGCACAGGACATCGCGCTGGGACCGTTCGGCAAATGGCTCGATGCGGAACGGCTCGCGGTGACGGTCAATACCGTCTACCGCGAACTGGGCGCGCCGAGCGCATCGCGGAACGTGGCCGAGCTGTTCGGGCGGATGGTGGAGCTGGAACGGCGATACTCAGCGGCGTGAAGGAACTCTCGGATTACGAGTCAGGCGGAAACGAAGCCAGGCAGGCCCATCGCC
>DATJWT010000103.1:0-4783 GCA_035500975.1 Binataceae bacterium (SeqCode) | reverse complement strand
AAGACCTACGATCGCACCGCCGAAGACCTGGGCAATATCGTCGCGCTCGAACACGTCAACGTCACGGTTCCCGATCAGCAAAAGGCCGGGCTGTTCTATATCAATGGCTTGGGACTCACGCGCGACCCCTACATGATGACCGGACCCGCTAACATGTGGGTCAACGCGGGCCGCCAGCAATTCCATCTCCCGACGAGCAGGCCGCAGGTGGTGCGGGGCCATGTCGGTGTCGTGATTTCCGATTTCGATGCGCTCCCGAAACGCCTCGCGCGAATCCAATCCTCACTGGAAGGGACTCGATTCGAGTGCTGCGAGCGCGATGGACACATCGAAGCGGTCTGCCCCTGGGGTAATCGCATCCACTGCTATGCTCCAAACCCGCGCTTCGGCCCGATGGCGGTAGGCATCGCGTACGTGGAATTCGACGTTCCCAAAGGCGCCGCAGCCGGCATCGCGCGCTTCTATTCCGAAATAATGGGCGCGCAGGCGGCTCCGCTCGAGGATGCGAACGGTCGCTTCGCGTGTGTCACCGTCGGGACCGGGCAGAACTTGTTCTTCCGCGAAACCGACAGGCCGATTCCCGCGTACGACAAGCATCACATCCAGGTGTATATCAATGACTTCTCGGGTCCCCATCGCCGCCTCAAAGCCAAGGGCCTGATCACCCAGGAAAGCGATCAGCATCAGTACCGGTTCGAGGACATCGTCGATCCCGACACCGGCAAGGTGCTGTTCACCGTCGAGCATGAAGTCCGCAGCATGAAGCATCCCCTCTTCCTTCGCCCGCTGGTAAATCGCAACCCATCCCAGAGCATCATCGGCTATTCACCGGGAGAAGACGCAAAAAACTGGGCCAGCACGATGAACTAGCCCTGCGGCCGCGAGTTTATCTGCCACAAGACGCCGCTCGGATCGAACAGGTAGGCGACCCGAAGCCCCCACGGTTCCAGGCGGGGTGCGATCGGCGCGCGAACCTTGAAGCTCTTCTCGAGCCCGAGCGCCTCGATGTGCTCCCACCAGGCGTCGACATTCTCGACGCTCATGTGCATCACGAAGTTGTTGGCAAACTGCGGTACGTAGAAGTCCTGCAGCAGGAACGAATGCGCCCCCAGGCTCATCTCGGTCAGAGCGGGCCCGAGTGCTCGCGCTTCGAATCCGATCGCTTCGTAAAAACGCTGGCTCTCAGCGTAGTCCTTCGCCGGAACCGCGGGGCGCATCGCCCTGATGGACGAGGCCAAATCTTCCCTGATCATGTGGCTAGTCTCCCAACTCCAGCTGCGAGCCTTTCAAGGATTCGTGGCGGGCTCCTTCGCCACCTCAAACGACCAGTTGAACGGTCGTTGGTCGGCGGTTATCGAGACCTCGTACGTGCGGCCTGGTTGAAGAGGCTCGCGGGGAATCACTATCACGGCGCCGGTCTCCGCCAGGATCTGGGCACCGAGCTCCGCTTCGCTAACCGCCTTGTCTCTCTGATCCGCTGGCAGTTGGCTCGCGCTGTTCTTCATGCGCTCGTAGAAGCTTTGCACATCGAAGCCGCACGCCGGGAGCTCCTTTCCGCCGCTGGAGATTGAGTACTCGCCGAGCCGCACTACTTGATCCGCGCTCGAGGACGGCGCGCCGAGCGCGACAAAAATGGGCCGTCCTGTCGGAGGGCTGTAGCCCTCGCATGCTCCGAGTGCCGGCGGAAATGAGCTTCCGTCGAATGCAGCAGGCGCTATCGAGGCTCCGGCGGGAGGAAACCCTATCGGCTGCTTGAGCTCACGCGGCGTGAACCAGACGCGATCGCCGGTTGTACGAAACCAATAGACGTCTGTACCAGCGCGATAAAAATCGCCGAACTGCGCGGACGTCATCCCGGCCTGCCGCAACATGACGATCCTGCATTGGGTGGCATCGCAATAGCTGCCGGCTCCATACAGCACCATCTGGGGGTTCAACATCACGAGCATATCGAAGGGCTTGGTCATCACCTGGTCTATATATCCATCGACCTGCGACGGCTCGGGGATATGGGTTGCGTCAATCACGATTGAGCGCGAAGCCAAATTTGCAGCCTCGGGCGAATAGAATGGTCTCCCGGCTGCCTCGTGATGCGGTTCATCCTGGCGGAACTTCTCGATCAACTTGCCGTTGTCAAGTTCAGCGTCGGTCGCGTCGATGTGGTTTTCCACCAGGTAGCGAGCGTGCGCCTGGGCGGCCGCTGACAACGCCGGATCGAGCCGCGCCGACGGTACTTTCAGCGACGCCCGATAGTGATTGATACGTTCGATGGCGGCATCTTGCGCCGCCTGGACGTCCGCCCGGGGCTGGTCGGCTGCTTCAGAATTCGCCGTCACCAGCAGCGCAAGGACGACAACGCCTACTCGCAGCAGGTGCCTGATTTTCTCGCCCATTTCGAGACTCGCGCAGAGCCTCTAGTCGTCCGGCATGCATCCCTGGCCCTGCGAGTAGTGGAAACCATCAGGGCACGTGCCCCGGATCTGTCGCGTATCGTTCGTCGTACTTGCCTCGCGAGCTCCCTCCGCTTGAGTTGGATCTCCATGTTCACTGTTGCAGGAGTAAACCGAGGGTCCAATTTCTTCGCATCGAGTCGGGTCGAAGTTCGCACGGGCCATCGCAGCCTTTGGATCTGTCGTATGGTTCGCCTGGCTGGAACAAGCCGAGATCATGACCGCCGCGGCGATCGAAATTAGAACTGCTTTCATAACGATCATTGAAGTGCCCCTTTAGCTACCGATGTGACATTAGCAATCTAGACCGGGCTGTGCTGTGTCGCAAGCCGGGTCCACATTTAGTGATAAAGCAGTAACAGCCAAGGCTGCTTCAGCCCATGGCACCTGATAACGCTGAACAATGGAGACCTTTGAGCTATTGCAATTCGCTCGGGCCCGTGGGTCTTGCCGGCGGAAGAACCGCCGGCAATTTGTTCGATTCCGCCTGCTCCACGATACGCTCGCCGCTAGCCTTCAGCGCCTGCTGGAGGTCCGGTGAGTTGAGGATCAGCGTCCGCGCGGCGGTGCGCAGTCGGTCGACCGCCTCATCGGGCAAAACGAACGAGGTCGGCAACTGGTTGAGATACTTCATCTCGGACTTGTCCTGCAGCGCCTTGAACGACACGTCCACCACGTAGATGTCGGCGTTCGGCACGTTCACGATTTCGGCCAACGCCGGATTCTTGTCTTTCGAGAGATTAACCGAGTCCCGAATCTGGCGTAACGCAGTCCACCGGGCATCGATGTCCCGCAGCTGCTCGACCATCTCGCGGGAATAGCGCGCGATCGGCAAACCCGCAGATCGCATCATCACCGCGGCGGTACCTGGTGGATTCTCCGACTCGTTCCACTTGGTAGAAGGCGCGGGCACCGAGTTCACCACAAAGATGATTATGCTCCGGACGTTGTCGAGCGGGGTCGGCCTGCCCGCGTCGTGCAGGGCCTCGTAGGTTTCAAGTATATCCAGCACGCTGCGAAGCCCAAGATTGTCGGAGATCCCGCCGTCCACCAGGTGGAAATAAGGATCCTCGACGCCGTTATCCAGCTCCTCCAGTTCCGCCAGCCGATTCAGCGCACGCGCAGCAGGGCGCGGCGGGTCGGACAGCTCAGCAAAGGCCTCGAGCCACTCGGGTCGTTGATAGCCACAACTGCCGCCGTAATTGTTGATGGTTATCGGCGACAGCACGACCGGGACTGCCGACGATGCCGCCGCGGCCCTTGAGATCCTGATCGGGTGGAGGTCCGCGCACATCACGTCGAAATTCTGCGGGATGAAAACGATGCGCGAGCCGGTCCCAAGTTCGGTCGCGCTGACCGCGATCATCGGACCACCCGCGCGATACAAATCCGCAAACGTGGCCCCATTGAACAGAATCTCGTCGTATAAATTCGCTGCCAGCTCGGACCGTCCCCATCCCGTCGACGACTCCGCGGGCCAGTTCACCGGGTTGAGGATTCTCCCGACCAGTTCACCCTGCACGTCGCGCTTCAGAAACCTGGACTCATATTGGCCGAACAATTGCTCGCCGTAGAGGCCATACGCCAGGGCCGTAAAGCTTCCTCCCGACACACCGGTGATCAGGTCAACCTCGTCAAGTAGCCGCTTCTTCTCGCCGATCCTGGTCACGACCTCCATGTTCCGCAGCGTCTCGAGCACTCCATATGAAAACGAGGCCGCCCGCGTACCGCCACCGGAAAAAGCGAGGATGACGAGATCCTGCTGATTGCCGCGATGCCACTGCTGCTGAACCTCGCGCATACTGCCAGGGTCGTATTTCACGATCGGCGGATTGACCTGCCGCGTTGCGCAGTCGCACAGCAGCAGCACTGACGCCACGACCAGCGGCAACAACGTCCTGGGCTTCTTTCTCATCATGGCGCTTGTGGAGTCAAAACAACCTGCAACGTCTATCGCGGACTCGACAGCTTCGCCGCGAACTCGACCAGGAGCTGCGCAAACAACTTTGGGTCTGCGTCATGCATCAAATGCGGCATCTGCGGAAACGACCGATACTCGATCGGCTGGCCCGCCTCCGCCACCAGAGCGCATACGCGTTTTGCCTGCAAGTCCGAGGCTGCGCCCAGTAGCGTTCCCCGGCTTTCATCGACGTGGCGGAAGTGATGCGTGTACAGCACCGGGCATTTGACCCTCGCGAGCATCCGCGCATGGTCGCAGCTCGCGTAGACGGAGCCTTCCCAGAATGCGCGCGCCCATTCGGGATCGTATTCCTTGAGCCGCTGCGGAACTTCGCCACCTGTACCCGCCATCAACGGCATCGCGTTCGACAGCC
>DATJWT010000102.1:0-13165 GCA_035500975.1 Binataceae bacterium (SeqCode) | reverse complement strand
GGGATCAGCTTCTCGGCTACTGCAGGGTCCTTCACCCGCTGACGGATACGGTTGGCGACATACTCGGAGAACTCGGCGTTGGCTTTTTCGTCGGTGAAAATCTCGCGGAAGTTGCGCAACCAGATCGCGAAGCCGGGGCTGTTGTACAGCTTGTCCCATAGCGCCAGCCGTTCTTCACGAGAGACTTCGTAAAAGCCGCGCCGGTCCGGCTCATGCTCGAAGCCGCCCGGCGTGCGAGCACAGGTCTTGAAGATCTCATCGTAACGCGCCCGGATCTCGGCCATCTCCGCCTCGGAGATCGGTCCATTGTTGAGCGGCGCGGACCAGTTGGGCCGGCGCTGGAACACCGTCAAATCACCGACCTTGTCCGCGATCTCGGCAATCACCTGGATGCCGGTGGCGCCCGTACCGATAACCGCGACTCTCTTCCCCGCCATCTCGACCGGTTCTTTAGGCCAGTAGAACGTGTGGAATGACTGGCCCTTGAAGTTCTCCATGCCCTTGATTCTGGGCGGGGTGGGAATTGAGAGGAGACCGACCGCCATGACGAGAAATCGGCACGTCAGCTCGCGGCCGTCGTCGATCTTGAGGCGCCACACGTCGCTGGTCTCATCGAAGTGCGCCGACTCGACCTTGCAATGAAACTGCATGTACTTGCGCAAGTCGAACTTGTCGGCGACATAGTTCAGGTAGCGCAAATTCTCGGGCTGACTGGAGAAGCGTTCATTCCAGTGCCATTCGTCCAGCAGCTCCTTCGAAAACGAGTAGCCGTAGGTGTAGCTCTCCGAATCGAAGCGTGCGCCCGGGTAACGGTTGCGATACCACGTCCCGCCCAGGTCGCCGGCGGTGTCGAGCACGGTGGCATCAATTCCGAGATCCGCCAGCAGCTTAATCTGGTAGATCCCCGCCACGCCGGCGCCGACGACGATCACTTCGTAGTGTGACTTGGCTTTGTCGACCATCGGTTTGCTCCCGGTTCCCGGCCCAGGGCTCGGGACCTGTCCCCAGTCTTCACGGGATTGCGGCTAATGTCAAATCCTGTTTAGAATTAGAATTGGATCCTAGGGAGTCGAATCTCTTCGATGCTTCCGCAAAGGCAGCGGGCTCTGCTCGAGCAATACCTGCAGTTCAGATCGGGCGAATGGACCGATGTCGCCGATTCATGCATGCGCAACCCCGCCGGGGCCTACGTCGATGCCGGCCGCTTCGCGCGCGAGATGGAAGTATTGTTTCACGGCGGGCCGGTCCCGATCGGGCTGAGCTGCGAATGCCGGGAACCCGGCTCGTACCTGGCCGCCACCGTCGGCGGCATGCCGGTCGCGGTCGTGCGCCAATCTGACGGCAGCTTGCGCGGTCTCGTCAATGCGTGCCGTCATCGCGGAGCGCCGGTGCTGTTGGGCCGCGGCGAGGGTCTCAAGGCTCTCGTTTGCCCCTACCACGCGTGGAGCTACAAGCTCGACGGCAGCGCGATTGGACGGCCGCAGGAATGGGGATTCGCGGATATCCCGCGTTCGGAGTGCAATCTCGCGCAGGTCGCTGTGGCGGAGCAGTACGGCCTGATCTACGTTCAGCCGACCGCGCGCGGCGCGATCTCGATCGACCGCGTGCTCGAAGGGATGCAGACCGAGATCGCCGAATACGATCTCTCGAGGTATTTCCACTTCGAGACGCGCAGCCGCGAATGGAACTTCAACTGGAAGCTGATTCTCGACACCTTCACCGAGAACTATCACATCCCGTCGCTGCATCGCCGCTCGATCGCTCCGTATTACGACGATCGGCATTCGATCTGGGATACCTACGGACTTCACCAGCGCACGGTGAACTTTCGCCGTAGCATCGACAAGGAGCTCGAGAAGCCCGCGGAGGACCGGAGAATTCTGCCGCATACGACGATTCAGTACTTTCTGCTCCCGAACACCCTGCTGGTTCATCAGCTCGATCACGTCGAACTGTGGCGTGTCGCTCCGATAGCGGTCGATCGCTGCCTGGTATCGACCAGCTTGTTTGCGCCTGGGCCTCCGGAGTCGGAATCTGCCAAGAAGCACTGGAAGAAGAATCTCGACATGCTGCTGCAAGTGACCGAGACCGAGGACTTTCCGATGATGGCGAGTATCCATGCCGCACTTGCGTCGGGAGCGTTGAAGGAAGTCATCTACGGTAAAATCGAGCCCGCGCTGTCTTTCTTTCACCAGTCGATCAATCAGCTCCTGGAGCAGGCCGGAGATACGACATGCCGGTGAAAGCATTGCGCGCCTATGCGCCGGCGAAGCGCCCTCAACGGGGCGCTAAGGGCGAGCTCAAGCGCAAACAAATTCTCGATGCCGCTGCGAAGGTGCTGGCCCGGCGCGGTTATATCGGGACCCAGCTTTCCGAGATAGCCGCGGAGGCGGGCACCCTGGCGGGCAGTCTCTACTATCATTTCGAGTCGCGCGAAGAGCTGCTCGAAGAGGTTCTGCACGAAGGGGTCGACCAATCGTTCTCGCACGCCCGCAAAGTTCTCGACGAGCTGCCGCCGGGCAGCACGCCGCTGGAGCGGCTCTGCGCCGCCGTCAGCGCACATCTCAAGTTCCAGCTGGTCGAGAGCGATTGTGCGCGTGCAGCGGCGCATTCGATGGGTCAAGCGCCGCAGGACGTCTGGAGGCGAGTGAACGAGAGGTTCAGAAAGTACGGCAAGTTTTTCGACGATCTGATCGAGGCCGCGATGAAATCCGGCGAGCTGGATCCTCGGGTCAATCGCAGCGCCGTCCGCATGCTGATTATCGGGGCGGCCAACTATGCGCCGGAATGGTATAGGCAAAGCGGGGCGCTCGATGCCGACCAGCTCTCCGCGCTGCTCGTACGGCTGCTGGTCCGGGGCGCGGGAACCGGGAGCTAGGTTTCGATCTCGCACGCCGGTGGCCCGTGTCGGTCTTTCGCTGACGTAGTTCGCGCCGCGATAAGCGACAGCCGCTCGAAATCCACGTTAGCTCCCGACGCGACCGCCACGACCGACCCCGACGGAACTCTACCGCTGGCGGCGAGCCGCTTCAGCCCCGCAACCGCAAGTGCACCCGCAGGCTCGAGGATTGCCCGCGTGTCTTCGAATACATCCCTGATGCTCGTGCAGATTTCTTCGACGCTGACCGTGATGCAGCCATCCAGGTAGTTGCGGCACAACTCGAACGTTGTCTCGCCGACGATCCGCACCGCGACTCCTTCCGCGAAAATCCCTACTCGATCCAGCGCGACCCGGCGCCCGGCACGAATCGATTGTGTCATCGCATCGGAGTCCTCCGGCTCAACGCCAAACACGCTAACCTCCGGACGTACGGCTTTGATCACCGCGGCAACTCCGCCGGCCAATCCGCCGCCGCCGATCGGAACGAAGATGGATCGCAGGTCATCCGGCGCTTGTCGCAGGATCTCCAACGCGACCGTGGCCTGCCCGGCGACTACGTCCACATCGTCGTAGCCGGGAATCCGGGTCATGCCGGTCTCCGCGATAACGCGATCGCAGGCGGCTTCCGCTTCCGAGTAGTCGTCACCGACCAGCATGACTTGCGCGCCAAGGCGTCGGACCGCATCGACCTTGATCTGCGGCGTGGTTCGCGGCATTACGACGCGCGCGTCGATTCCAAGCCGTCGCGCAGAGTACGCGACGCCCTGCGCGTGGTTACCGGCAGAGGCCGCGATGACGCCGCGCGCCTTCTCGCGGTCATCGAGCTGCGCGATTCGGTTGTAAGCGCCGCGCAGCTTGAAGGAGAAAATCGGCGTGAGGTCCTCGCGTTTGAGCCGGACCTCGTGTCCGATTAGTTCGGACAGCATCGTGGCCCGCGTCAGCGGGGTCGGGTCCGGCAGCACTTCACGCACGCGCGTATTCAAGGCCCGGGTCAGTATCGCATGATGGTCCATTGGTCGTTCTCTCTCTCCGAGACGACCGCTCCATCGCCGATTTCCGTGGGGAATACGGGCAAAAGAAAACCCCTCCCACCGACACTGGCGGGAGGGGTCGTTTCGACGTTCCGAGTTAACTACAGACGCTCGGGACGCACCCCACCCGCCGGGCTAATCATCATAATAATGGCGATGGTGGAGATGCGGTTCATCGGCGTCGTCCAGTCAAACTAGATTGGTCGCCCGGTCAAGTCAAATGTCGTGCACTGCTTCCGCCACCGCCGCCATCCCTGTAACAATTGGGGAGTATTCTCAAATCGCGAGATAGTGGAGAAAACCACAATGTCCACCAAGGTTCTGGTGCTCGCGGGACTGCTCATTCTGTGTTCTCTGCCTGCGGGAGCCGCCGACGGCGTCATCATGAAGGACGGGAAAATGATGATGATGACCGGCGGCAAGGCGACCGGGCCTATGACCGCCGATATGCCGATGCCTGACGGAACCACGGTTACCACTTCCGGTGTTGTTAAGATGAAGAGCGGTGAGGAGAAGCATCTCGAGAACGGCGAGATGATGCTGATGAACGGGCATATCATGAAAGGCGGCCAGGCGACGCCGATGCAGCCAGAGCAGGACAGCAACCATGCCGGAAGCTAGTACAGATCCGCGATTTCGAACTCACCGGGCTCAGCCCCTGGCAATTCGTTTCGGGCATTGGGTGAATATTCCGCTCCTCCTGATCATGGCAGGTAGCGGACTACAAATTTTCAGCGCCTATCCGGCGCTTGGCCCGCGCGGCGGACAGTATGGGTGGTATCCGTTCCAGAATGTGGCGCCGCCAAAGTGGGCGACCTTCGGCGGATGGCTCGCCGGGGCGCGCCACTGGCACTTCGCGATCGCCTGGTTTTTGATTTTCAACGGGGTTATCTACCTCGCCTATTTTTTCGCAAGCGGAGAATGGCGCCGCCGCCTGTTTCTGCCCGGACGCGACACGCCCGGAGCTATCAGGATGTTCGGCTACTACATCCGCGCCCTGAAAACTCCGCCACCGCCGGATTTCTACAACGGCCTGCAAAGGCTCGCGTACACGTCAGTGATCGTGTTCGCGGTGGTCGAAGTGCTTTCCGGCCTCGCGATCTACAAGCCGGTGCAGCTCTGGTGGCTCACCGATCTTTTCGGCGGATACGACGGCGCACGCGTGGTGCATCTTGGGATGCTGGTAATGATCACCCTGTTCGTGCTCAGCCACCTGGTGCTGGTGACGCTGCATCCGCGCGCGATCCTGGAAATGATAACGGGGGGCAAACGTGGCTAGGATCATCACGCGGCGCAAATTGTTGCTTGGAGTGGGCGCGGCGACGCTGCTGGCAGGGTGCGAGAGATCGTCCACTGCGAAACTGTTCCTCAACGTGATGAGCAACTGGAACCAGAAGGTCGAGGGCGCGCTCTTTTCGCCGACTCGCCTCGCTCCGGGTATCCCCGCTTCCGACATTACGCCTGAAAATGCGTTCCCGAGCTATTTCATTTCGGACGACATGCCGTTTCCGCCCGACAACTGGATGCTCAAGGTCGGCGGCCTGGTCGCGAAGCCGGGAGTGTTCTCCCTCGATGACCTGAAGAAAATGCCGCGGACCGACCTGCGCCTGCGGCATCATTGTGTCGAAGGCTGGTCGGCGGTGGCAGGCTGGCACGGCGTGCGCGTCAGCGAGATCGCAAACCTGGTAGGAGTCGATCCGCGCGCGGAGTACGTCGAGTTCAAGAGCTTTGACTCCGGCTATTACTCCTCGTGGGATTTGGGGAGTGCGATGCATCCGCAGACGATTCTCGCATACGGGATGAATGGGCATGAGCTCTATCCCGATCATGGTGCGCCACTGCGGCTCTATTCGAGCGTCAAGCTCGGCTACAAGACCGTGAAGTACCTGACCGAGGTAAACTTCCTGCCGAATGCCACCGGTGGCTACTGGGAGAACCAGGGCTACGAGTGGTTCGCTGGGGTCTAACTTCGCCAATTGCGCCTGCGGGATCTGATAATCCGAACTGACCCTCATCCGGCGCGCGATGCGCACAGAGAAACCATTCGTCGCGACGCTCCTAAGGACGGCTCGCCAGCTGGCCGCCTTCTCCCTTCAGGAGAAGGACCGGGATCGGCTTCACTCGCACGCTTTGGCTGCGCTTCCCCAACCGGTGAAACCGGCGTTGTAGATGCGAATGTCGCGAACGGCATCGTTGACGATCGCGATGAACGGAACCGGATCGCCATTGTCGAGCGTCGCGGGACTTAGTGACACCGCCGGATCTGCGCGCAGCGTCCGAAAGTAGTGATACTTGAGCACCAGGCGCCCGGGGTTTGCTGCCTTCACCTTGATACAGTCCTGGCTCGCGCTCACCATCGCCGCCTTACCCGACATCAGGAAGCTGTGATTGCCCGCTACGCCGAACAGCACGTACGGGTCGCTGCGCTGCAAAAGCACGAGGCCGTCAACCTTGCTTAGATAGTCTTTGGTATCGTCTGACCACGCGATCAGCGAGCCGACGTTGTAGGTTTCAAGCTGCTTGCGAAATTCGTCCGGTGTCATCCAACCAAGCTTCTTGCCGAACGCGATGCCACTGCCGAGGTCGGCAAAGCTGAACGATGAAAAACCTTCGCTGGGAGATCCGCCGATCACTTCGCGATTGCTCTCGATCGCCCACAGCATCGCGACGTCGCTCTTGAAGTAGGGCGACGATGCGCCGCCGTTCTCATCGACCATCCAGCCCGACTCCAGGATGATTCGCGAGTCGCGCTCCGACCGCGTCCAGCCCCAGACTTCCTGCGCCTGTACCGGCAGCGAGGTTGCAATCGGACCACGCGCTCCTGTCTCGAGCCACAAGGAAGCGAGAGATACGAGCGCGAAAAATCCCAGCGCGATCAGATTGATCGCTTTGCCTGCGTATCGAAACGACGCCTTGGCGCTTCCCAGCCGAAGCCAGGCCTCACGAATGCCGACGGCCGCGAGCGGAGCAGCGAAAGCGAAAAACGCCACCTCGAAGCGGCCCGGCTCCAGGTTTTCAAGCATCGTAAGCGCCGATCCGAAATATGCGAGGACCGCGAACCCAATCGTCGCCGCCAACCAGGCGACCATGAATCGCCGCCGCAGCGGAGCCCGTGTAGCGCCGTAGGCGGCGACGATCAAAAGGGCAGAGGGCGGGAACGGCAGTCGCCATCGGACCATCGCGGCGAGCCCGCCAGCGATGGTTTCGGGCGTTTTCCACCAATGCGCGAAAGGGATGCCGATGTTCCACGTCATCAGGAGCGGCCAGAGCCATCCGAGCGAGAGGACGAGCGCAGCCAGCAGCACGAGGCTCACCGCGATGAGACGGCGCGCGGTTCTGCATTCAGCCAGGCATCCGATCGACGCGGGTACCATCAGGATGGACGTCAGCGGATGGAGATATGTCAGGAGCCCGCCGCCTATCGCGACGACGGCCAGCCGCGGCGTTCCGCGGTCGACCGAATCATAAAGCAGCGCGCTCCACGCGACGCACAGGAAGGATGCCGCGAGGAATGAAAACATCCCCGCCCGAATCATCAGCAGGCCGGGAAAATTGAAGGTACCGAACACCCCGAGCCCGGCCGCGATAGCCGCGACCGTCCAATCGAAGCCGAGCCATATCGCGGTTATCGCGGCGACGATGGGAATGCCGGCAAGACTGCCGACGACGAAAATCTTGAAAAGGATCGCCGCGCGGCCGATCGAGTTGAAATTCGAAAAGCCGCTCCATAGCCACAGCCACAACGCGACCGCGTCGCCCATCGGCTCAGTCCGCGTTCCCGCCGGATATCCCGCCATCAGGATTGGGCTGTAGCTCCACAACCTGAAGTGGCGCGCCATCGCGGTGGTGCTGATCAGGCTGCGGGCGAAGTGGAGCGCATAGCTGCTGGTATAGAACGGATGGCGATTGGTCCACGAATCGATCGGAAAGTAGCGGGTGAGTCCCGAGAGCTGGATGAAGATCAGCATCCCGATCGTGGCGATCGCGAATGCGCGGGGCGTCGGATTGCCGCCCGCGCGGGGATCTCCGACGGCGGGATCACTCTCGGCGGCTCTTGGTGGTCGGGCAACAGGCACGCGGGCTGATTCTGGCATGCTTTCATAGTGGCGGGGGAGTTTGCTTTTATCTGAGATCACAAGGCGCCATCGCCCACGGGGAGAGTAACGAACTAGATGCTTCCGAAGAGTCTGCTGGTTGCCAATCGCGGTGAAATCGCGATTCGTGTTATGCGCGCCGCCGCGGAGTTGGGAATTCACACGGTAGCGGTTTTTTCCGAAGACGATGCTCAATCGCTGCATACGCGCAAGGCCGACGATGCGCGCGCGCTGCGCGGCAAGGGCGCCGCGGCTTACCTGGATATCGAGCAACTGATCGCGGTCGCGAAAGAAGCGGGCTGCGATGCGATCCATCCCGGCTATGGATTTCTGAGTGAAAACGCCGCGTTCGCACGGCGCTGCGCCGAGGAGAAAATCACCTTCATCGGGCCGCGCCCTGAGGTCCTGGACCTGTTCGGCGACAAGGTCCGCGCCCGCGCCCTTGCCGAGAAGGCCGGCACCCCGCTGCTGCGCGGCACGAACGGCGCGACCTCGCTGGGCGAAGCGAAGCAATTCTTCGCCGCGCTGGGCAAGGACGCATCGATCATGATCAAGGCCGTCGCGGGTGGCGGTGGCCGCGGGATCCGCGCCGTTCATCGCGAGGAAGATATCGAGGAAGCCTTCAAGCGCTGCCAGTCGGAAGCGCGCGCCGCGTTTGGGATCGGCGATGTGTACGTGGAGCAACTGATGCCGCGTGCGCGCCACATCGAGGTGCAGATTCTCGGTGACAACGCCGGACACGTGGGCCATTTGTGGGAACGCGAATGCAGCGTGCAGCGGCAGAACCAGAAGATCGTCGAGATCGCCCCAAGCCCCGGGCTGTCGCCGACGCTGCGGGACAAGATCATCGCGGCTGCGCTCAAGCTCGCGAAAGAAGGGCACTACAACAACCTCGGCACGTTCGAATTTCTCGTCGATGCATCCACGGAAGGAGGAGGCTCGTTCGCTTTCATCGAGGCGAACGCCCGCCTCCAGGTCGAGCACACGGTGACCGAACAGGTCACGGGGGTCGATCTCGTGCAGACCCAGCTTCAGCTCGCAGCAGGAAAGACGCTTGCGCAGCTCGGCCTGGAGCAGAAGAGCATCCCGAAGCCGCGCGGCTTCGCCATCCAGGCGCGCATCAACATGGAATCGATGCGCGCGGACGGAACAGCCAAGCCATCGGGCGGCACGATCGCGGCATTCGAGCCGCCTTCCGGGCCGGGCCTGCGCGTCGATACGTTCGCATACACGGGCTACACGACCAATCCGAGCTTTGATTCGTTGCTTGCCAAGCTGATCGCGCATTCGCCATCTCCCGATTTCTCGGACGCGGTGCGACGGACCTATCGCGCACTATGCGAGTTCAGAATCGAGGGTCTTTCGACCAATCTTGGTTTTCTGCAGAGCCTGCTCAATCATCCCGACTTCGCCGCAAATCGCCTTTACACGCGATTTATCGATGACAATGTCGCAGAGCTAGCGGGCGCGACCGGGCATCGGAGGCTGTTCTTCGAGCGCGGTGCGCCGCAGCGGCTGGCGGGCGCGAAGATAGACAAGCGCGATCCACTTGCGGTGCTCGATCACGGCAAATCGGGCGATACGGTTTCGATTGCCCCCGAGACGACGGTGATCGCCGCTCCGCGCAGCGACATCGCGGTGCCGGAAGGCATGGTCGCGATCGAAGCGCCGATGCAAGGAACGATCGTGTCCATCGACGTCAAGGAAGGCGACCTGGTTCACAAGGAGCAGCAGCTCTTCGTGATGGAAGCGATGAAGATGGAACACGTGATTCGCGCCGACGTCAGTGGCGCGGTCAGCCAGATTCTGGTCGCGGTGGGAGATGCGGTGTTCGAAGGGCATCCGCTCGCTTTCATCGAGGAAGCCGAGGTGCAAGTTGCCGCGGCCGCGGAGCAGAAAGCCGTCGATCTCGACCACATCCGGCCCGACTTGTCCGAAGTTCACGAGCGGCACCTGGTCGGCTTGGACGAGTCTCGCCCCGATGCGGTCGCGCGCCGGCGCAAGACCAGGCAGCGTACCGCGCGCGAAAATATCTACGACCTCTGCGATCCGGGCACGTTCGTCGAGTACGGCCCTATCGTCATAGCGGCGCAGCGCCGGCGGCGTACGGTGGAAGACCTCGTCAAGAACACTCCCGCCGACGGCATGATCGCGGGCATCGGGCGCGTCAACGGCGATCTATTCGAGGACTCGCGCGCGCAGTGCATCCTGATGTCTTACGACTACACCGTGCTCGCGGGCACCCAGGGCCAGCAGAACCATCGCAAGAAGGACAGGATGTTCGAGATTGCCGAGAAGTCGCGCCTGCCGGTGGTGTTCTTCACCGAGGGCGGCGGTGGGCGTCCGGGTGACACCGATGGGGTGGGAGTCGCGGGCCTCGACTGCATGGCCTTCGCGTATTGGGGCAAGCTGAGCGGGCTCGTGCCGTTGGTGGGAATCAACTCGGGGCGATGCTTCGCCGGCAATGCCGCGCTGCTTGGATGCTGCGACGTCGTTATTGCGACACGCAATTCCAACATCGGCATGGGCGGCCCTGCGATGATCGAAGGCGGCGGGCTGGGAATTTTCCGCCCCGAGGAAGTAGGTCCCGTCGAAGTGCAGGTGCCCAACGGAGTGATCGACATCCCGGTAGAGGACGAGGCGGAAGCGGTGCAAGTCGCGCGCAAATACTTGTCTTACTTCCAGGGATCGATCGATGGCTGGAACTGCGCCGACCAGAGATTGTTACGCGGCCTGATTCCGGAGAATCGCCTGCGCATCTACGACGTGCGCAAGGTTATCGAAACTCTCGCGGACACCGGCTCGGTGCTCGAAATACGGCGGCACTTCGGACTCGGGATGGTCACGGCGTTGATTCGGATCGAAGGCCGCCCCGTCGGTGTGGTCGCGAACAACCCGACGTTCCTTGCCGGAGCGATCGAGAGCAATGGCGCGGACAAGGCCGCCCGCTTCATGCAGCTCTGCGACGCCTACGACATCCCGATTCTCTTCCTGTGCGACACTCCGGGAATCATGGTCGGTCCCGAGATCGAAAAGACCGGCCTGGTGCGTCACGCCGCGCGGATGTTCGTGGTCGGTGCAAGCCTCACGGTCCCGTTCTTCACTATCGTGCTGCGCAAGGGCTACGGGCTCGGCGCGCAAGCGATGGCGGGTGGGAGCTTCAAAGCCTCACTCTTCACGGTCGCATGGCCCACGGGAGAGTTCGGCGGCATGGGTCTGGAAGGTGCGGTGAAGCTCGGCTATCGCAAGGAGCTCGCGGCGGAACAGGATCCGGACAAGCGCAAGGCGCTGTTCGACGAGATGGTCGATCGCATGTACAAGCACGGCAAAGCGGTGAACACCGCATCGACGTTCGAGATCGACGACGTGATCGATCCGCTCGAATCGCGCAAATGGATCATGGCCGCCCTGCAATCGTATCCGCCGCCCGCGCCGCGCACCGGCAAGAAGCGCCCCTGCATCGATACCTGGTAGCGCCGCGTCCGGAGTGGCGCAGGCTTTAGCCTTTGTCTTCCTTGGCCGGAAATGTGGCATCGATGCCCATCTTTCGGGTCCACTCGCGCTGCGCGCGGGTGTAACAATCGAGAAACAAACCTCGGGAGATGAACCCATGCGAATCAAAGGAATCGATCCCGACAAGGCGCCCGAAAACGTCAAGCCCGCGTTTCAGCAGAGTCTCGACGCCTTCGGCCGAATCATCACGCCCGCGCTCGTGGCCGCGCATCGCCCGGAAATCTTCCTCGCATCCGGGCGGCTGAACAAAGCGGTCGCCGTGTCGACCGTGGTGGACGGACGCCTCAAGACGATGGCCTTCGTGCGCACCGCGCAGATGATCGGATGTCCTTTCTGAGTGGACATCAACTCTGCCGTGGGCAGAGACGCGGGTATCACCGACCGGCAACTGGAAGACCTTGCGACATTTGAGCTGAGTCCGAATTTCGATCGCCGCGAAAAAGCTGTGCTGCGCTACGCGGAAGGGATGACGCGAACACCCGCCGATGTTTCCGACGAGGCATTTGCGGAAGTACGGGCACTCTTCAATGATGAACAGATCGTCGAATTGACGCAGGCGATCGCGCTCGAAAACTTCCGCGCGCGGTTCAATTGTGCGCTCAAGATCGAAAGCGATGGCCTTTGCACGCTGCCTCCCGACCATCCTGTGCGGAAGGCGTTGAAGCAGGGGTAAGCGCGGCAACTATCTCCGAGGTAATGGCGCAGTTCGCGGCTGCGCACTATGGTTGGCAGCTAGCCCAGACGGAGACTGCGAGATGGATGAACTAGCCAAAATCCAGAACAGCCCGCTGCCGTTTTCGACCTTGCTCGGAGTCAAATTTCTGAGCGCATCGCCGGAGCGCGTCACCGCCGAGATGCTCGTGCGAAAGGAACTGTGCACCAGTCCCGACGTCCTGCACGGCGGTGCGATCATGGCGCTGGCCGACACGCTTGGCGCATATGCGACGATCGTAAATCTGAAAGACGGGCAGGGCACTACCACGATTGAGTCGAAGACCAATTTCCTGTCTCCCGCGCCGGTCGGAACTACGATAAAGGCCGAGTGCTCCGCGATTCATCGCGGGCGGCGCACGATGGTATGGCAAACGCGCGTCACCTCCGCCGAAGGACGCCTGGTCGCGATCGTGACGCAGACGCAGATGGTCCTCGAAGCGCGCGCGTAGCGCGCTTTACGTCATTCTGAGCGAAGCGAAGAATCCAGCTTCAGGTGGTTTGCGACTATACGTTGAGACTCTTCGCCTTTGGCTCAGGATGACGGAGAAGAGGAAAGGGAAGGATGATGAGTAAGGAAGGATCGCCGGAACAGGTGATGGCCTCGCTGTTCGTGGGGCTGTCGCGACATGAGCAGATGGCGTTGCTCGGACGGCTCGAATGCACGGGCGCGGATATCTATCGCGCGTGGGCCGCGAAGGAGCAGAACGCGAAGGCACGCGAGGCTCTGCTCAAGGCGGCGAGCCGCGAAGAAGAAAACGGAAAACTACTGCAGCTGATGTCGACCGCGAAGCCGGGATGCGAGAAATGCAGCAAGCCGCTCCCGGACAGGCACCAGGCGCACGTCTGCTCGTTTCAGTGCACGTTCTGCCCGGATTGCGCGGGCGCGATGAACCAGGTCTGCCCGAACTGCGGTGGGACGCTCTCGCCCGCTG
>DATJWT010000101.1:0-9252 GCA_035500975.1 Binataceae bacterium (SeqCode) | reverse complement strand
TGGCATAAGTACCGCGTCGCGGCACAGGCGAGCCTGGAGCCGTACATCCTGGAAAGGCGAGACGAGCCGCTCACCTCGAAGTGAAAAGCCGATGAGCAAGCGCGCGGTCGTAGTCGTCGATATCCAGAACGAGTATTTCCCTTCGGGCAAGCTGCCGCTCGTAGGCATCGCCGAGGCGGCCGCCAACGCGGCCAGGGTGATCGCGGCGGCGCGGGCGAAGGGCGACGAGATCATCTTTGTTCGTCACGAAGGCGCGGGCGCGAATGCCCCGATCTTCACACCCGGTTCGGCCGGGGTGGAAATCAATTCTGCGGTGAAGCCGGCCGCGGGCGAACCGGTCATCGTCAAGCACTATCCGAATTCATTTCGCGATACGGAGCTGAAGCAGATGCTCGATGCGAAGGGCATCAAGGATGTCGTCATCGTGGGCGCGATGAGCCACATGTGTATCGATGCGACCAGCCGCGCCGCCGCCGACCTCGGTTACAACGCGGTCATCATTCACGACGCCTGCGCGACCATGAACCTGGAGTTCAAGGGCGCAACCATCCCGGCAGCCCAGGCTCACGCCGCATTCATGGCCGCGCTGGCGTTTGGATACGGCAAGGTCATGACCACGAGCGAGTACCTTTCCTAGCGCTCTCGCGTCTGATCAGGTCGGGCCTTTCCGAAGCTGATTTTTCCGCGCGAGCTTGCTCGCAGGCTCTCATCGACAAACGGGTGCGATAGGTCGGGACTTGGCTATAGGCAGATAAGAGCTGGCTGAAGCTGGTTAACGCCTGACCCGCCGATCCGCGATGTGCGAAACCATCTGCAGCATGCCCTCGCTGATAGTCAGTGCGGTTATCTGCGCCTGGTTGTCGAGCGGCGGACAGTAGCAGGCGAAATCCGCGCCCACGATGTTGATTCCTCGCAGCTTGTTTAGCAGCCCGAACAACTCGCGCGTGGTCATCCCCTCCACTTCCGGATCGGCAACACCCGGCGCATACGCCACGTCGAGCACATCCAGATCGAGGCTGAGGTAAGCCGGCTCATCTCCCACCACGCGACGCACTTCGGACGCGACCCAATCGATTCCCCGCTCGATGAGATCGTAAAGGGTGACCACGGTGAAGTGCGCGCGCGACCACTCCTCCTGCATCAGGCTCGCCATGGGAGCGCGCAAACCGATCTGGATGGTGCGGCGGGGATCGATAAGGCCCTCTTCGACGCCGATGCGAAACGCAGCGCCCGCATGATGCTTGGTGCCGAACACCGGGCCGAAGCTGTCAGCATGCGCATCGAAGTGGATCATGCCGATTGGTTTGCCGTGTTTGGAGGCCTTGCCGGCAATGGCGCGCAGGATGGGGGTGGTAATGCTGTGATCGCCTCCGACGGTGATGGGCACGATGCCCGCAGCGTGCACCCTCCGGTAGAATTCCTCCGCGCTCTGGTTGGCCAGGTCGGGGTTAAGGAAGTCGCCGAGGGGCACATCGCCAAGGTCGCGCACCCGGCATATTTCGAACGGATCGATCTGAAAAGCGCGATGGCTGCGGCGGTACCCCGACGAACGATTGCGCACCGCCCGCGGACCCAGGTACTGCATGCGCTCAAACGGATTTCCGCCGCTGTAAGGAAACCCGATCAGCCCGATATCGGTGTCCTTGAGGTCGGGCTGATACGGACAGCGAAGAAAAGTCGCCACCCCGTACCAGTGCATGTAGCCGTATGCTTCGTTGGAAACCTGCTCGGGAGTCGGTTCGGTCTTGTTGGAATCCATATTTTAATTTGTCGGGGTCAACTCATCCTGATAGCGTTTAGGACAAACGTCCAAATATGTCAAATGGTGATTGAACTGAGACCGTCAGTAAGCCACCGGACCGTGCGTGACCCGCTGGAAATCCAGGCCTTCCTTGGCTCGATTACCACCTGGCCGCGAAGCCTGCGACGGATAGCCGGCAACCAGGGCAAAGCCACGATGACCGTGGAACGCATCATTGCCGCCGCGGGCGACGCGATCGCAGAGCGCGGCATCTATCGCGTGACCATGCGCGAGGTGGCATCGAGAGCGCGCCTGGCCGTCGGCAACGTCACCTATTATTTCGAAACCAAGGAGCTCCTGCTCGAGGCCGTCATCGAGAGCATCGGCTACGAATACGTCGTGGAGCTGTCCAGAATGTTCGACGCGCCCGCGGCGGTCCATCTCGACGAGATGGTCCGCTACCTAATCGCGGCCGCGCATGGAAAACAACGCGCGCTGCTGTTCAATCTGTGGGTGATGGCGCATTACGAGCGGCGCCTGCGAATCCTGCTGGATCGCATATACAACTCGGAGACCCGGATTCTGTGCTTCGCCTGCAAGAGCGCGTTCGGGAACCTCTCTGACGCCAGGGCGAGGCGTATGGCGTTCCTGATCCAGGCTCATATCGAAGGTGTTCTGGTGCTGGGCGACCCCGCACGTTTCAATCGCGCGTCGTTGGCCCGCCTGGTCAGGGAGATCATCGCCGGAGCCCGATCCGCGGTTTTAATCAAGCCCGTCCGACCAGGACGCAGATCCTGAACGGTCCTCTGCTCCGGGTCGCACGTCTCAGCCGGTCAATGGAGCGTGCAACCGGCGACTCTCGAGAGATCCTGCGATGCGAAGTAGGGCAGCAGGCCCGTTTCGCTATGACAGTTCAGATATTTGAAAGTCTGACCATCTGCCGGTAGAACCGAGATCTCATGCCACAGCCTGAGCCTCAGCGCGCTGCCGTAACGTTGGACCATCTTGCCGAAGGTTCCGAAGCCGTCTTGGTGCTTTTTCGGTCGGTGGTGCCCGCGCACGGCCCCTTCGATCATTAGTGGGGGCCGCGCGCCGCCTGTCTATTTCCCTCGCCGCACTTTAGTCGCTGAGGCCAATTTTCAAAAAATGGTTTATCGGCCTCCGACCACCGTTTCGGCATCGATGTTGGCCGGCACCAATGCCGGCGCCCAGGCGCGTCCCTGCACGTTTCCGTTGGGACCGTTCGCGTACATCACCAGGTCCGGCGTTTCGATCGCCAGCGAATGAAGGCCGCGCTTCGGCCCGTTGCTGCGTGCGGCTTGATAGGCGTCGAAATAACCGCCCAACAGGCTTTTCAAGTCGGGCATCCGGGGACCACTCCAATCCACGGCAAACACCTTGCCGCTGGCGTTGGCGACATATTGATGCACCGTCACCTCGTACAGGGGTTGCGTGCCTTCGTATACGGCAAAGCCGCGTTGCGAGCGGTACAGAGTTTGACCCTGCGCCTGTGCCTGTTCGGGCCCTGAAATCGTGTCGCCCAGGCCGGCGTGAGCCACCATCGGCATCGCGACGATCAACACCGCCAACAACGAGCCGACAACCGTAGTTTTTTTCATAGTCGACAACCTGTTGAGATCGAAAGCCACATTTCCTTCTGACTTCATGCCTCAAGCTCCCGCGGGCAGGAATCTCAAAACGCGTCAAAGGGACCAGTGCCGAGCGGTGTCGATGCTCCATCGAGCGCGATGAAGATGGGTCGCCCGAAGAAGCCCACCACCCCCCAGTTGAAATAGAGTCCACCCGGCCCGGCGAGCTGGCTGAGAGCAAAAGTACTGGGCTGCCCGCTTGGCGTGCTCACCAAAGCGGTGCCGTTGGCAATTTCAAACGGGACGTCGGCCGTTGTTCCATTCTTGCCACTAACTGTGGCGCTTGTCGAAATCAGGCTGCTCGGGCAATAAAAGCCGGCTCCCGCGCTTGACGACGAACAATTGACGGTCCCGAAGGTCGCGGCACTGAATGCCGACAGATACGTCGTGCCGGTATCAAACAGGCTGGTGACCGTATTGCCGCTGTAGGTGGTCTGCAGCTCACCGCTGCTGTCGCTGGTGAAAACCTGAATTCCCGAAGGCGGCTGGTTGTTGGTCTCGGTGCCGATTCCCAGGTACAGCCATCCGTAAGCCGCCACCTGCTGTTGACCGACGCCGAGCGCCTGCATGTCCACGATGCTCCCATTGTTGTCGGCGGGTAACTGAGCGACAGGATTGCGTACCTTCTCCGCGTCCTTGGGAAAATAGGAAAAGCACGAGTTCCCTGAGCAGCTGTAGTAAAGGGCTCGGTCGTTGGGGTACGGATTGATCCCGATGAGTCCATTCTCTCCGAACGAGCTCGGCGTATCGGTGATGGTGCCGGTCGCCGAGCAGCTTGCGGGAACGGGAGCAAAGCTGTTCGTGTCGTCGATTATCTGTATCGGCATGGTCAGCTTCTCGGTGCCGACATAAACGTCCGCGGTGGCGACCGGTCCCCAGATCGTGCTGCTGACATAGGACTCGCAGTCGCCTTCGACGCCTCCGGCGACGTTCACTGCCGGCAGGGAAACCCCACCCAACTTGGACGAAAATACCCGGAACCCGGTGGATCCGCTGTCGACCGTAATACTGTTGACTGTCACGCAATTGGTGGTGCCGGGCACACACACCCGCACGGTGGTGACTGTCGAGTTTGTGATATTATATCCGGCGCTGCCGATCGCGATGGGCATCTGATTTGCCGCGCGCGGCCACAGTGCGGTGGCCGTGACCGTGCCTAAGGCGGCTGGCAACTGCACGCCGACAAAAGATCCCAGCGGAGACTGTTGCTGATAAAATTCGGTCGACGACGACGACGTGGTTCCGCCAACGATTAGCGCTTGACCGTCGGTGAGCAAAACCGCGGCCTGGCCGCTGCGTGGCTGCTGCATCGAGGCGACGGTTGTCCATGTGGAGGTTGTTTCATCGAAAGTCTCCGCGCTTTGCAAAGGCGAAATGATGTCGCAACATCCTCCCGTCACCAGCACGGTGTTATCCACCATCTTGACCGCTGCTTGGTCGTATCGCGCCTTATTCAGGCCGCCGGCACTGGGACTGAAGGTGTTACTCGTGGGATCGTAGAGATCGGTCGTCGTGCACGGAGAAGCGCCGCAACCATGTGGGTCCCCGCTGAGGATGGTACCTGCGATTATCACCTCGCCCGTGTCAAGCAAGGTGGCAGTGTGACCCGCCCGCTTCACTGACATCTGGTTGCTGACCGCTGTCCAGGTGCCACTCGAAGGATTGAACACTTCGCCCGAGGCCAGGTATTGGGGCAGGATGTTCTGCGTCGCCCCTCCCGCGACCAACACGCTGTTGCTTTGCAGAAGCGTTGCGGTCTGCCACGCGCGAGCGGTGTTCATGCTGCCGGTCGCGGTGAAACTATTTGTGGTCGGGTCGAAGATTTCCGCACTGGCGAGGGCGCTGACCGTCGGGTAGACCGAGTCCGAGGGCAACCCGCCGGCTATCAGCACCCGTCCGTCGTTCATGACCGTTGCCGTGTGCAACGTGCGAGCGGTTGTCATCTGGCCAATTAATGTCCACGTCTGAACGTTGGGATCGTAAATCCAGGCGTTGGAGGTGGCGGCCGCTCCCTGGTCACCGCCGGTGTACAGCACCCGACCATCCTGCAGATCGACCATCGCGCCGTTCCCGAGATTCGTCGGCAAACTTGCCGTCATAAACGAAGTACCGTTACCCGGATTGATGATCGCGGCTTGTCCGTCATTGCCCACCACGAGCAGCGAATTCGATGCCAACGGAGTTGCGGTCGCCGTGGGCGTCGCGGTCGCCGTGGCGGTCGGGGTGGCAGTTTGAGACGATGTCGCCGTCGGTGTCGGCGTTGCCGTGGCAGTCGGCGTCGCGGTTGGTGAAGGCTTGGACGAAGAACTGCTGCCGCAAGCGGTAAGAAGACCAACAAGCGATCCCACAAGAACGATCCTCAAAAGACCTCTGGCTGTTCCGAAACCAGTCATTGCAGCTCCTGCCTTGCTGTCGATGTCTGTAACTTGCAAAACCACTTCCTGGATTGTTCTGTTATGACTTGATCAACTATAGTACGTCAATTGGTTCAACCGAGCATCTTTGGTCTCCCACGCGCACAATTAGAGGCTTATTTAGCTGCGAAAAAAGGAAGGTTCCGGCTCAATATGGCCATCAGCGGTAAACGGCGTCGCCCGTCGCGAATGCCGGCGCGGGGCAGGCGGCCTGTTCGCGATCTTCGCCGGCTGGTCCGTTAGGGCTGGCAGACTGCCTTGGGCGGCGTTTCCAGCAGACACGCCACCGGCGGCGTCTTCACCGGCGCCGCCCCGCCGATCAGCTCGCCGATGCTGCTGTTGCCGTTATTAGTGACCCAGACGTTGCCTGAGCCGTCGATCGCCATGCTCCGCAAGGAACTGAAATTGGCGCCGCTCGGATTGTAGTTACCCACCAGTGACCCGCTTGAAGTCAGTTCCGTCACACTTGGGGCGAAAGCGCTGTCGTTCGCTATCCAGACGTTGCCCGAACCGTCAATCGCCACGCTTTCCGGCGCGCTGAAGTTGGAGCCGCTGGGATTGTAATTACCGACCAGCGATCCGCTTGAAGTCAACTCCGTCACGCTGGGGCCGTTCTGATTCGCGATCCAGACGTGGCCCGACGCGTCGATCGCAACCCCATACGGCGCGCTGAAGTTGGCGCCGCTGGTGTTGCTGTTGTTGAAGTTGCCGACCAGGGTGCCGCCGGCACTCAGCTCGGTCAAGCTGGCTCCGGTAAGGTTCGTAAACCAGGCGTTCCCAGACGTGTCGATCGCGACATCCACCGGTCTACTGAAGTTGGCGCCGCTGGTGTTGCTGTTGTTGAAGCTGCCGACGAGGCTGCCGCCGGCGCTCAGTTCGGTCACACCGGTACCGCCGTCGAAGTTCGCGGTCCAGACATTGCCCGAGCCGTCGATCGCAAGGCCATCCGGGCCGACCAGGTTGGCGCCCGCGGGACTATAGTTGCCAACCAGCGATCCGCCGGGGGCCAGTTCGGTCACGCTGCCGGTGCTGCCGGTGAAGGTCTCATTCGTGATCCAGGCGTTGCCCGAGCGATCGATCGCCACGCCCACCGGAGCATCGAAATTGGCGCCGGTGGGATTGTAGTTGCCGGCCAGTGATCCGCTGGAAGTTAGTTCGGTCACGGTATTGTTGTTCTCGTTCGCGATCCAAACGTTGCCCGAGCCGTCGATCGCCAGGCCCCTGGGACCCTGGAGGTTCGCGCCCCTGGGGGTGAAATTAAGCCCCAGGTCGAAAGCGGCTGGGGCGATGCTGAAGGTCGGCTGATAGGGCGCCATGGTCGAGGGTGTTTCCTGAACTGCAAAGATGTTGCTTACGTTGGTGGTCGGATGGGTCACGATATAGGCGGCTGCGGCCAGCGTGCTCGTGCTGTTGTTGGTGTTGCTGAAGAGCGTGGCGCATGCGCTCGAGGCGGGACCGCTGCTCTGGTCGCACGCCGCCACGATGTTGGCCAGCATGTCGATCCGTTTCAAACCATCGCAGTTTTGGGTTGCAGTGCAGGTCACGGACGATGACGACCAGGGCAGGAAGCTCGCCGGTATGCCGACATTGCTGATGCTGCCGCCCGACGGCAGGTAACTCACCACCAGGTCCTGCTCCGCTTGATTGACGGCGTTGTTCAACCCCGTGGCGTTGGTGGACGAGGTGCCCATCACCGACCCGGTCGAATCCAGAAACTGCGCCATCGCCCACTGGGCGGCTGCGGTCGTGAGTTCATTGGCCACTGCAAAGGTGGTGGAGGAAAGGCCGCTGCAGGGACCGGTGAGCGCCATCAGCGCGATCGCGCCGTTGCTGCCGCCGCCGGCATTGCCTCCGGTCGCCACCAGGTAGGTCTGGTCGCTGGTGTTGCCTGATGGACAGCCGCTCGTCGGGTCCAGGAAGATTCCGAAACTACCGCTGCTGCCTGTGGTGGCTGTCGCAAGCGGAGTCGCGCCCGCCCCGTAACCGCTTGCTCCGGCGGCGTATAGAGTTATCGACGAGCCGGTAACCGCCGTAGCACTGCCACTCTGCACCATGCCTTGGAACAAGGGAGTGGCCGTCGGCGTCGGAGTCGCGGTTGCCGTTGCGGTAGCAGTCGCTGTCGCAGTGCCGGTCGCCGTCTGTGTCGCGGTGGCGGTTGCTGTAGCGGTGGCGGTAGGGCTGGCTGTGACAGTCGGCGTGAGCGTGGCGGTCGCGGTTGGGGTGGGCGTGGCTGTCATGGTCAGCGTAGCGGTGGGGGTTGCTGTGACCGTAGTGGTCGGTATTGCCGTCGGTGTCGGGGTCGGCGTCTTGGCGCTGGTGCATTTGGGACACGGATCGCAGCCCGCGGTCGAGACCAGTGCGGCCAACGCGAAGATGGCGGGAACGAAGAAGCCCTTCCAGCACCGTGCCGCCATTTGACTCCTCCCCAATGTGCTCCCGATTGTCCAAGCTGGCCAAATTTGACTGCGCACGCATCAAAGCATCTTGATTCGAGTCCTGCCACTCGGAACCCACGAGCAAAAACTCGCGGGTCCGCACCCGGAGCATCCTGGCCGATGCTGGACAATTCGGCCGTCGGGCCATTTGGCAAATGAGGGCTAGATCAAGAATTCCTTTGAGATTTAAGGATCTCAATCGATGTGGCGGAGGGGGGAGGGAGTCGCGCCGGGAAACCCCTAGGGAATCCCTAAAGAATTCGGGTTTCTAAAGCGTTCAATACGCACGACACGGGCGAAACGCGGATTTCAGGAACGTAACTGGAACGCGGGAAGTAACTAGAAGCATAGAAATGCTACCAGCTGCTAACATCGAGATGTGACCTGAATGCGTCTTCCGCAATCTTGAATTGTTCCAGCATCCATTTTACTTCTGCTGCGGCCTTATTCGACGCGGCCTGGCGGTCGAACCCCGGTTCCCCCGCTAGAGCTTTCTTCTTTTCATCGTTGGCGGCTCCCAAGGCCACACCATGCGCGTAAATGTCTTCAACGTATCTTTGTATCTTGCGGGGAAACAGAAAGCTCGCCTCTGACGTTTCGCTTCGATATGTAACCAAAGCGTCTTCGGACACGCCGGTTCGCATAGCCCCAGTCATAAAATCGATCACACCTCGATAGACCCTTAACCGCCGATCGTAGGTCTCCAGCCTTACCCTTCTCTTATTCGTTAACCACTGCTGAAGAGCGATGTATGCAGTCACGACTGCAGTTGCTTGAGCGAGAGTGATGCTCCGGATCGCCTCTATTGCGACCCACGCATAAAAGACGATTGCTTGCCACCACATCCGACTTTTCCCCAAGCCGCAGTTGCGGGTTCACGCCGCTATTTTACACTTAAAGTGATGAAGCTCGAACCACAGGTCGTTGTGAAAATTCACCGAGGAGATGGCGAACGAGAACGTCGGCAAAATTATTCTCGACTTATGCGGAGGAACTGGCTCATGGAGCAAGCC
>DATJWT010000100.1:0-4370 GCA_035500975.1 Binataceae bacterium (SeqCode) | reverse complement strand
CGCCGCGGACTCATCGGCTCCCGTTTCCAGGTCCGGCTCGTCGCCGGCTTTATCGCCGTCGCGCTCGTCCCCAGCGCGTTCCTGCTCTACGTCTCGGGCGTGTTTCTGAACGCGGACATCTCCGGATGGTTCAAGCCCGAGTACCAGCACGTCCTCGACGATTCGCTGGAAATCGCCAGGACCTATTACCTGAACTCGGCCAACAACGCCGCCCACTTTGCGCGCGTGCTCGCCGAGCAAATCGCCTCACGCCAGCTGCTCAATCAGACCGCGCGCCCGGGCCTGAAGGATTTCATCGAACGGCGCCAGCAGGAATACAACCTGGGCACCATCGAGGTCTTCTCCGCCGACCGCAAACTCCTGCTCATCGCGCTCAGTCCCCGAATCCCCACCGGGATTGGCGTCGCTCCCGACTCCTCGATGCTGATCGACACGATGAAGGGGCAGGCGATGACCCGGACCGATCGCCTGGGCAACTCCGACGTCATCCGCGGCAGCGCGCCGATTTACGCATCGCCCGAGTCCGAAAACGTCGTCGGCGCCGTGGTCGTGGACTATTACTTGCCCCGCAGCCTCGCCACGCGCGCCGAAGGAATCTCCAAGTCCGCCGAGGACTACTCGCAACTCCGGATCCTCCGACAACCAATTGTTAACAGCTACATCATCGCGTTGATCCTCATCGGCCTGGTCGTGGTCCTGCTCGCGAGCTGGTTCGGGATGTACCTGGCGCGCGGCATCACGATTCCCATCAAGCGCCTGCTCCAGGGCACGCAGGCGATCGCCGGCGGCAACCTCAACTATTCGATTCCGCAGGTCGGCGATGACGAAATCGGGCGCCTCATCGGGTCCTTCAACCAGATGACCGCCGACCTGCGCGCCTCCGCCGCCGAACTCGAGCAGCGCCGCCGCTACACCGAAACGCTGCTCGAAAACGTCTCCGCGGGCGTCGTCGGCCTCGACCCCGAAGGAATCGTTACGACCATCAATCCTTGCGCTGAACGCCTGCTGGGCCTCGATGCCGCCAACGCGATCGGCCGCCACTATCGCAACGTTTTCCAGCCCTCGCTCGTCCCTACTCTTGATGACACCCTCGCCGCCGCGGCCCGTCCCGCCGAGACCCGCGCCACCGTCAAGAGCGAGGCGGGTGGGGGAGAGACCGAGCTGATGATGACCACCAGCCCGCTCAGCGACGACCTGGGCGAAGCGCTGGGCTCGGTGCTGTTCTTCGAGGACGTGAGCCAGATTGCCAAGGTCGAGCGGATGGAAGCGTGGCGCGAGGTCGCCCGGCGCATCGCGCACGAGATCAAGAATCCTCTGACCCCCATTCAGCTCTCCGCCGAGCGCATGCGCCGCCAGCTCGTCGACAAGGGCGCCAACAATTCTCCGCTGGTCGAGGAATGCACCCGCACGATTATCGGCGAGGTCGAAGCGCTCAAACATCTGGTGAACGAGTTCTCGGCGTTCGCGCGCATGCCCCATCTGACGCCCGCGCCCGGCGATCTGAACCAGCTCGCCGCCGACGCGGTCGCCAACTTTCGCGCCGCCCATCCGGGCGTCGAGTTCGGCCTCGATCTCGCCTACGGCTTCCCCGAACTGATGATCGATCGCGAGGCGATGCGCCGCGTGCTGGTGAATCTGCTCGACAATGCCGTCAGCGCCACCACTTCCTTCAATCAGAACGGAGACAAACCTCGCATCGACGTGAAAACCTCCCTGCGCGCGGGCGCCGGCATCGCGACCCTCGAAGTCGCGGACAACGGACCCGGCATCGATCCGCGCCTGCGCACGCGCATCTTCGAGCCGTACTTCTCGAGCAAGAAGGGCGGCACGGGGCTGGGCCTCGCGATCGTCTCCGCGATCGTCACCGACCATCATGGATTCATCCGTGTGACTGACAATCAGCCGCGCGGAAGTAGATTCATCATCGAGTTTCCGGTAAGAAACCTGCCATTCGCCAAGGCCGCCAGCTGACGCGAATGCCTGCCGCATGTACAATCCCGACAGACTTTGAATAACCGCACAACAAACGAAACCGCGCTATGTCATCCTGAGCGAAGCGGGCAACGCGAGCGCAGGGAAGGATCCCGGACAGCGTCCCGCGAGGGACGCCGGTACCGGTTCCTTGTTCGCATGCCGCCGGTTGGTTTTCCAAAGCTTTCCAAGGAGACGGTCTAGTGAACGAAACTGTTTTGGTGGTGGATGACGAGGAGAGGATTCGTTCGTCGCTGCGGGGAATTCTCAGCGACGAAGGCTTCCGGGTGGTGGATACTGCGGATGCTCCGGGCGTGATGGACTTGATCCATCGCGAGTCTCCCGCGCTCGTGCTCCTGGATGTCTGGATGCCCGATATCGACGGCATCGAGCTGCTGCGCCGTATCAAGGCCGAGCAGCCCGGGGTTCCCGTCATAATGATCTCCGGCCACGCGAACATCCAGAGCGCCGTCGCTGCGACCAAGCTCGGCGCGGCGGATTTTATCCAGAAGCCATTCTCGGTCAGCGGCCTGCTCGCATCGATCTCCCGCGCGCTCGTGGGCGGAACCTCGGGTCCGGTGACCGCGGAACAGTTGGCAGGCGAATCTCCCGCCGCGAGCGCCGGCGCGAAGGTCTCGCGCGGCGCATTCGCGCAGCGGACTCTCGCGAGATCGATCGTGCTGGGAGGACAGGGCCTGCACACCGGCCTCAAGACCGGCGTTATTCTCCATCCCGCTCCGGTCGGATTTGGAATCGTATTTTCCTCGCTCGCGGACGACACCCCGGTCGCGGTCAAGCTCGAGAACGTGACCGACACCGCCTACAACACGACGCTCACCTCCCGGGGGCGTTCGATTCGCACCGTCGAACACCTGATGTCGGCGCTGCATGCGTTCGGCATCAGCAACCTGCTGATCAAGACCGAGGATGAAATTCCGGCCCTCGACGGCTCCGCGCGCGAGCTGTGCAAGCAGATTCGGGAAGCGGGCGTGGTGGAGCAGGGTGCTCCCGTCGAGCCGGTGCGAATCAAGCAGCCGGTCGCGATCGCCAGCGCCAACCAGCGCGAGTTCATCAGGATCGAACCTGCTGACCATCTGATCATCGATTACACGCTCGAGTATCCCAGGCCGATCGGCCGGCAGCAGGTGCATTTCGAGCTGACCTCGCCCGACAGCTACATCGAGGAAATCGCTCCGGCGCGCACCTTCGGTTTCGTCGAAGAATTCCGCAAGATGACCGAGATGGGACTGGCGAGCGGCGGTCGTATCGACAACGCGATCCTCGTCGACAACGAAAAAGTGGTGAACACTACCTTGCGCTTCCCCGATGAGTTCGCGCGCCACAAGGTCCTCGATTTGATCGGCGACCTCTACCTGCTGTGCCGTCCCGTGCTCGGCCACGTGACCGCATCGCGGACCGGCCACAGCGACAACCTCGCGCTGGTGAAGGCGATTCGCGCGTCCCTGGATTCCTGAGCGAGCGCTCATCCCGGTAAGGAGGGCGATGGATCTGCAAGGCAAAGTCGTTCTCGTGACCGGCGCCGGCAAACGCGTCGGCAAGACTATCGCGACGTCGTTCGCCGCGCGCGGCGCTACCATCGCGGTCCACTATCGCAGCTCAAAGCCCGAGGCCGCTGCGGTGGTCGCGGAGATCGAAGCGAAAGGCGGCAAGGCGCGCGCCTTTCATGCCGACCTCGAACAGGTGCCGCAGATCGAAGCGATGGTGCCCGAGATCGTCGCCGGCCTCGGACGCATCGACGTACTCGTCAACTGCGCCTCGGTCTTCTATCGCAAACCGCTCGAAGAAGTGACCGAGCGCGACTGGGACGTCAACCTCAACACCAATCTCAAGGCGCCGTTCTTTCTCTCCAGGCTGGCGGGCCTCCAGATGCGCAAGCAGGGTGCGGGCAAGATCGTCAATATCGGCGATTGGGCCGGTATCCGTCCGTACAACAATTACCTGCCGTACACCGTATCCAAGACCGGAATCATTGGACTGACGCGTGGGCTCGCCAAGGCCCTCGCGCCCGAAGTGCAGGTCAATTGTGTCGCCCTCGGTCCCGTGCTCGCGCCCGAGGAATACGATCAAACTGAGATCGCGAAAATGGTCGCCGGCACGCTCACCAGGAAGATGGGCACGCCCGAAGACGTCGCCCGCGCAGTCCTGTTTTTCTGCGAAGCTACCGACTTCGCGACCGGCGCGACGCTGGTCCTCGATGGAGGCCGCCTGATCGCGTAACCAACGCGCGAGCTGCCGCTTGATCCACCCGATGTCGGCCGAGCCGCAGATTGCCCGCGACTACCCGCCGTCGGCTCATTCCTCCGCAGCCGCATCCGAATCGCGCCCGGCAATCATCGGCTACTTCCTGATTCTCTGCCTCGCCTTGGGGCTCGGAACAC
>DATJWT010000099.1:0-2025 GCA_035500975.1 Binataceae bacterium (SeqCode) | reverse complement strand
GGTGGTCACGGTGCCTGCGATTCCCACCAGGCGGGCGGGGCGATAGTTCCATCCGAGCTGATCGAGCGCGCTGTCCACTGTGGCCGCGACCGAGGCCGCATCGGAGTCTGACGGGGGGTCGCTGCGAACGCATCGCTCAGTGAGGCGCACCGATCCGATCTGAAGACTGACCATCGCGAGATCCTTGCCGGGCTCGGCACGGATAAGTTCGGTCGAGCCGCCGCCGATATCGACGATGAGCAGTGGCGAAGCCGGGTCGATATTGAGTCCGCGCACGACCGCGAGATGGGACAGGGCTGCCTCTTCTGCGCCGGGGATAATCTGCAGGGTGAGGCCGGCGCGTTCCTTGACGCGCGCGATGAATTCGGGGCCGTCGGCGGCATCGCGGAGCGCGGCGGTCGCGGCGGCGACCATGCGCTCGGCGCCGAGCGCGCGCGCCTTTCCCGCAAACTCTTCCAACGCTGCGAGCGTCATGGCGGCCGAGTCAGGATCCAGTCGCTTGTTCTTGTCCACCCCGCGGCCCATGCGCGTGATGCGCATGAGCTCGGCGAGCACGCGTGGTTGGCGGCGATCGTCGACCTCAGCGGCGAGCATCAGGACAGTATTCGAACCGATATCGAAGGTGGCGATCTTCACAGTTCTCAGGTGAGAGCAGTGGCAGCCGGCGGTGCGGCGCGGGCCGATTCGATTTCATTTGCCGCGATCCATGCGTTGATCGCGCGCAGCGCACGCTCTCCCAGCGCGGTTTTCTTGTTGCGCCCGCGAACGCCGGGCAGCGGAAGCATCAGGCCGTAATTGGCATTCATCGGCTGGAAGTTCCGGCGGCTTGCGTCGGTGATATAGGCGACCAGCGATCCGAGCGCGGTCTCGGGCGGCGGTACGACCAGCGCGCGTCCTTCAACCAGGTTTGCCGCGTTGATCGCCGCGAGCAAGCCGGCTGCGGCGGATTCGAGGTAGCCCTCGACTCCGACCATCTGCCCCGCGAGAAAGAGATCGTCGCGCGCGCGAAGTTGCATGGTAGGGCGGAGCAGGCGCGGCGAATCGATGAAGGTGTTGCGATGGAGCGAGCCCAGGCGGACGAACTCCGCATGCTGGAGACCGGGAATCATCCGCAACACCCGGCGCTGCTCCGGATACGTCATCTTGGTCTGGAAGCCGACGATGTTGTAGATACGCGCCTCGCGATCATCCTGGCGGAGCTGCACCACCGCGAACGGCCGCTGGCCGGTGCGCGGATCGGTGAGCCCCACCGGGCGCATGGGCCCGAACGCGAGCGTCATCGGACCGCGCCGCGCCATCTCCTCGATCGGCATGCATCCCTCGAAGTACACCGGCTTCTCGAACGGATGCAGCGCGACTTTCTCCGCCGCGACCACCGCGTCGACGAAGGCGTGATACTCGGCTTCGTTCATCGGGCAGTTGATGTAGTCATCGCCGCCCTTCGCGTAGCGGGATGCGCGGAAGGCGATCTGCATGTCTATCGAATCAGCCGCGACGATGGGCGCGATCGCATCGTAGAAATAGAGATTGCGCGGACCGATGAGCTGATTGAGCGACTCACCGAGCGCGGCGCTGGTGAGAGGTCCGGTCGCGATGATCGCGGGGCCATCGGGAATCGCAACGGCTTCCTCGCGAACAACTTCCACCATCGGATGCGCCTGGAGCGATGCGGTGATGAACCCGGAAAAATCCTCGCGGTCCACTGCCAGCGCTGCTCCCGCCGGAACGCGGGCGCGGTCCGCCGCGCACATCACGAGCGAGCCGAGCCGGCGCATCTCTTCCTTGAGCACGCCCACCGCCGTCTCCATCGAGGCATTGCGCAGCGAATTGGAACAAACCAGCTCGGCGAAGTTTCCGGTCTGATGCGCTTCCGTCATCCTGGCCGGGCGCATCTCGTGCAGGCGCACGCGCACACCCCGGCGCGCGAGCTGGCACGCGGCTTCGCTGCCGGCAAGACCCGCCCCTATCACGCTGATGACTGGCTTTTGCACGCGATGAGAGACGGAGATCGTGCCCCGTTTTCCG
>DATJWT010000098.1:0-6655 GCA_035500975.1 Binataceae bacterium (SeqCode) | reverse complement strand
ACCCAAAAAACGCCTGCCTCGATCAGCAGCACGATCTGCGCTTGCCATCCGTAGAACACGTTGCCGCCGATCACCGCGCGTGCGGGGGAAAAATAGCCGGCGAAGGGATCGCCGATCACCGCGACCCAGACCAGGTAGAGCGACCAGAACAGTGCGACCGCGCCGAAGACGCGCAGGTCGATCGGCCAGGGGTATTCGTCAGGAGCGGCCACTATTAACAGCTATCAACCGCCAAGCCGGGGCTTCAAGGCATTCGCGGCGGACAACAGAAATCCACGGATTGCGCAGATTACACAGATTGCGTGAGCGGGCGCTCCTTTACATAATCGGCGGCGATGAACGGGATTCATGACATGGGCGGGATGGACGGGTTCGGACCAGTCAGGCCCGAAGCCCACGAGCCGGTCTTTCACGCCGATTGGGAAGGCCGGGTGCTGGGGCTGGTCAACTCGATGCTGGGTTCGGCAGGCGTGAACGTCGACGAATTTCGGCACGCGATCGAGCGCATTCCGCCCGCGCGCTACCTCGCATCGTCTTACTACGAGCGGTGGCTGCTGGCTGTCGAGACCCTGCTGCTCGAACGGGGTATCGTGACGCGCGAGGAATTGAATTCTCTCCCTGCTCCGGAACGTGCCGAAGAGCCGGCACCTGCCAAGCTGACCAAGAAGGCGGCGAAGCCGCGCACGCGCGCGAAGTTCAAGCCGGGCGATCGCGTCCGCGTGCGCAACACCAATCCGGCAGGACACACGCGATCGCCGCGCTACGTCCGCGGCAAGAGCGGTATCATCCGGCGCGACCACGGCATCTACGTGCTGGCCGACAGCAATGCGCATCACGCGGGCGAAAATCGGCAGCACGTGTACTCGGTGGAATTCACGGCGCGCGAGTTGTGGGGCAGGAAGGATCGCGAAAAGGTGCTGATCGATCTTTGGGAAGACTACCTGGAGGGAGAGCGCCCTCACCCGCACGTCGTGGCGCTTGCGAGAAAACGCAAGCGTCGCGACGCGCCGCCCTCTCCCGCAAAAAGAACGGCAGAGGGAAGGAAGCGCAAACGATGAGCGGGAACCATCACGACACCTCGGAGCACGGCCCGGCGGCGCGCGTTAAAGCGCTCGAGCAGTTGCTGGTCGACAAGGGACTGGTCGATCCCGCGGCCCTGGATGCGATCGTCGATGCGTACGAAAACAAGATTGGACCGCGCAACGGAGCACGCGTGGTGGCCAAAGCCTGGACCGACCCGGCGTTTCGAAAACGATTGCTCTCCGATGCGGTCGCGGCGTGCAAGGAACTGGGAATCGCCGGTCCCGAGGGCGGCCACCTGGTTGCAGTGGAAAACACCTCGCGCGTTCACAACATGGTCGTATGCACGCTGTGCTCATGCTACCCGTGGCCGGTGCTTGGGCTTCCGCCGGCCTGGTACAAGAGCTTCGCGTATCGTTCGCGCGCAGTCAGCGATCCTCGCGGGGTGCTGGCGGATTTCGGATTGAAACTCCCTGACGACGTGGAGATTCGGGTGTGGGATTCCAGCGCCGAGCAGCGCTATATGGTGTTGCCCGAGCGTCCGGCCGGGACCGAGAGGATGACCGAAGATCAACTGGCCGAGCTCGTCACGCGTGACTCGATGATCGGGGTCGCGAAGGTCGCGGCATCGGGGAAGTCGCGATGAGCGAGAAGTATCTGCGGGAACTGGCCGATCAGCTCGGATGCGACGAAGCGAACGTGTTCAGCGCGCCATGGGAAGCGCGCGCATTTGCGATCGCGCTGGGGCTCAGTGAAGCAGGGTTGTTCAGCTGGGATGAGTTCCGGGCGCATCTGATTGCCGAGGTGGGCGCATCGGACCGAGTCCGAGAACGCGATGGCACCAACGACCAGGGCGAGTATTACGAGCATTTCGTGCGCGCGCTGGAGGCAGTGGTGATGGAGAAGGGAATTACGTCACGCGCCACGCTGGCATCGAAGATCGCGGAGCTGCAGGCCCCTGCCCCGCACGACGATCACGATCATTGAGTACTTGCGCCTGGCGTTCGTGATCGGATGGTCCCCCTCATCCGGCACGCAGCGCGCCGCCTTCTCCCCAGGGAGAAGGCTCCCCGGAGAAGAATCGACCTAGGCGTTTTTGCCCTGCTTGCCTTCGACCCACTCGAACATCACGGATTCGTAGTATTCGAGGTTGCGGCCGAGCAGGAAGACCTTCGGGATACCCTCGATTTGGGCGTAAATCGCCGTATGGGTGGGGTTCTCGCCGCCGAAGAAGATGTGGATCGGTTTGGGCAGGCCGGCGGCGTTGATAGTCATCTCGCTGCGCGGATTGTCCAGGCCGAACTGCGCGAGGTCGTTGGTGTTGTCCGCCACGACCTCGACCTCCTTGGCGCTGATGAGCAGCGACGCCATCGCTTGCATCAGGTCCTGCGGGACGAATTTTCCCTGGGGCTCGACGAGCTGGTAGAGCTTGCCGTCCTGGGTTTTGTCGTAGCGCAGCGATTCAGATCCGCGCTTGACGCTGATCGAATCTATGCCGTTCAGCTTGAGCAGGCTCTCCTGCTCTTCGCGGGCTTTCGCCGCGGCGGCAGTATCGGCAGGACGGTCGTAATACCGATAGATCGGGAGCAGGAGAAGGAAGATCGCGGTGAAGACAATGGCCGGGCGCGCGCTCACACGAAGAACCTCCTGCGGATGAAGACCAGCGCCGCGATTGCGAACAGGATCATGGTTTCGAGGCCGGCGCCAAGGTCACGCAGCATGTGCGACTGGTCGGAGGTGACGAAGAATCCCGCGGTCTCACCGCGGTTGAGGCGCTCGCGGCTCGCGATCAGGATGTCATCGCCGGCGAGAGCATTGATCGCGCTGACGGCGAGGTCGCGGTTTCCGAGCATCTCGATGAACTGGTTGGAGGCGAAGGCGGAACTGCCAAATCCGACGATGCGCGTCATCTGGCCGAGGGCGATGTGGGGGTTGGAAGCGGGCGCCAAATCGACTTCGGCGCCGACCGCGATCGGCCCCTTCTTATCGCGCCCTTCCTGGTACTCGGTGATGCCGGTGGTCAGTGCTTTCGCATCACCCGAAGCCCAACTCTCATGCGAAGAGCGCAGCAACTCGACGGTGCTGACCAGCTCGAGCCCATCGGGCGCGGTGGCGCCCGGCTGCCCGGTAATGGTGATGCCGCGGACCAGGGACATGACCGCATCGGCGGACATCGAGCGCGTGATGGGGCTGTCCTCGGAATGCAGGGGGATGCGGGTGGTGAGGATTTCACCGGAAGTCAGCCGGTAGGCCGGGTCGACGACGACGCGGTCACCGAAATCCATATGGTACTGGGTAAGGAACCTGGCGAGGCTGGGCGATCCATAGGGATCGAGCATCACCAGGTAGTGTCCGCCCTTGCCCAGATATTTTCCGAGCTCCGCCAGCTCCTCGGGCAGGAAATCCTTCTCCGGCCCGATCGAAATGAGCACCTTCGCGTCGTCCGGAACACCGCCGGCGAAGAGCGAGACGTTGTCGATCTGGTAATTGTTCTGTTCCAGGAGCCCGCGGAGCTGGGAGAATCCGGAATTGCGGTCGGGGCTGAAGAGGTCTTTTTCGCCATGACCGACAGTCAGGTAAATATGCTTCGATTCCGCGGCGGAGATCTGCAGTATGGCCGGTATCAGCAACTCCGAGCGTGCGTTATCGAAGTCTCGCCTGCGTCCCTGCGACTCAACCACCACTTCTCCGTAACTGGAGATGCCGTACTGACGTGCCAGTCCGGGCGCCTTGTTAACGTCGATGACCTCGTACTGAAGCATGGGGGTGAACGCGGCAGCCTGGAAGAGCAGTTCAGCGAGCTGGAGATAGGCCGGGTCCTCGGTCCGGACAAACGCCATCACCTTGACCGGATGGCTGAGGCCACCGAGCACGCGCTTGTCGAAGTCGGAGAGCGAATAACGCTGGTTAGGGGTAAGGTCCCATCGCACGTTATGCCTGCTGATGATTGCATTCGCCAGGACCAGCACGGCAGCGAGCGCAGCCGCGGTGTAGATGAGGAGCAGGAAATTCTTCACCAGGGAGCCGCGGGTGGCTTCCTGCTCTAGCGGCGGCCGGTCCATTTGCGGGCCTCCATCGAGCGCAGCGTCAGGTAGATGAAAAAGACGATGAAGAAAATGAAATAGGTGACGTGGTCGAGATCGATCACGCCCTTGGCGAACCCGCCGAAGTTATCGAACAGCGAGACGGCGCGGATCGCTTCGGTCCAGTTGCCCTGGAACGAGGTCTCGTTCCAGTTCATCACCCAGAAAAACAGCAACGGCAGGATGGTTCCAATGCCGGCGACCACCTGGCTCTCGCACAGCGACGACACGAACACGCCGAACGCGACGAACGCCGTACCCATCAGCACCAGTCCCAGGTAGCCCGAGACCAGCGGAAAAATCGGGAAGCGATGGATGGAGTGCAGGTACACCGGGTAGAGGAGGGTCAGCCCGAGCATCATCAGCATGATGACTTCGCAGGCGAGGAACTTGCCGCCGAGGATCTCGCCATCGCGCAGCGGGTAGGTGTAGAGCAGCTCGATGGTGCCGAGCTTCCGCTCTTCGGCAAACAATCGCATCGTCAGGAACGGCAGGGTGAGGAGAAAGCAGAACCGGAGGTCGGTGAAGAGCAGTTGCCAGTAGTTCTGGATGATGTCTTTCGCGAACGCGATGGTTTCGAAGAAATCGAGGTCGGTCCAGGCATAGAGACCGGCCATGAACGCGAACAGCCCCGCGAGGATATAGACCAGCGGGAAGGCAAAGTAGGACTGCAGTTCCTTGCGAGCAACGGCGAGCATCCGGCCTACGGAAAAGCCGACGCCGGCTCCGCGCGTCGAAACCCTGCCGGTCCCGGCAGGCGCGCGGGCAGCCTCCATGGTGGCGGCGCCATTTGACATGGTTATGACCCTTAAGCGAGCGACTCAGCGAGCGCTCGCTAGACCCTTTCTTCTTTTGTGACGAGGCGCATGAACAAATCTTCAAGGCTCATCGCCATCGGTTTCACTTCCAGCAGGCCCCATCCCTTCTGCACCACGGACGCGGCCAGGGCGGAACGGATCTCGTCGCCGCGCCCGTCGGAGAAGACCGCGAAACCGCACGCGCCCGCCTGGGTCACGTCGATCGCGCGATCGTCCACCCTGGTAACGCCCGGGACCGCGCCCAGCGCAGCGCGAACCTGATCGGCGGGGCCGACCACCGTGATCTGGGTCTGATCGCTGCCCTGCAACCTGGAGGTAAGCTGCTCGGGCGTGTCCTGGGCGACGATATTGCCGCGATCGATAATCACCACGCGCCGGCAGGTCATGTTCACCTCCGGCAGGATGTGAGTCGAAAGCAGCACGGTGGAACGCCCGGCGAACGAGCGGATGAGATCGCGAATCTCGACGACCTGGCGCGGATCGAGGCCGACCGTCGGCTCATCGAGGATTAGCACCTCGGGATCGCTGAGGACGGCCTGCGCGATGCCGACGCGCTGGCGATAACCCTTGGACAACTTTCCAATCAGCTTGCCGCGCACATCGCCAAGACCGCAGGTCTTGATCGCATATTCCATGCGATCGCGAGTGGTCCTCACATCGAGCCCACGGACCCGCGCGGCAAACTCAAGCAGCGCGGTGACGCTGAGGTCGGGGTAGAGCACCATGTTTTCCGGCAGGTAGCCGATGCGGCGGCGCGCTTCGAGCGAATGGTCGGCGACATCGAGTCCGCCAATCAGTGCGCGGCCGGCGGTAGGCGGAAAGAAGCCGGTCAGGATGCGCATGATCGTGGTCTTGCCGGATCCATTGGGACCCAGGAGCCCGATGATCTCGCCCTTCTCGACTTTGAAGGAAACGTGGTTTACCGCACGGGTCGCGCCGAAGTACTTGGTTAGGCCTTGGACCTCTATCATTTACCTTTTTCGCGCGTGGCGACGAAATTGGGCTGCTGAACCGCGGCGTCGCGCGAACCGAATCTGGAGCCCGGCCAATAACCCCTCAAGCAGCGCCGAGGCCGGAGCACCGATCGCATCGGGCATTGTAAGAATGCATCGCGAAAGAAGTCAATTCACTTTAATTCAAACAGGTTTGCGGCCTCCGCGCCTTAACTTTCACAATCTCCTGTCATTCGAGCGAAGTCCGCGCAGCGAAGAATCGACGCGCCTGGACGTATCACCTGTCATCTGCATGGGACGCACTGCACGCTGAGATTCTTCGCCGACGGCTCGGAATGACGGGGGGCATGCGGGCTTCTAGGTGAGGTGCAGCGCGACTATTCTCAAGGCATCGGAGAATCATCGATGGGCAAATTTTTCGCCGGCGCGTTCCTGGTCTTGATCCTTGCCGCGATCGCTATTTTCGTATGGTCGAAGGTAAACCAGTCGCGGCAGGAACAACTGGAAGCGCAGATAAGCCAGATGAACAACATGATCTCGCAGCTCGGCGACGAAAACACCCGGCTCAAGGGCGAGCTGGCCAAGGCCCAGGGCGAGGAGCAGGCGCTGGCCGCCCACAACGACGAACTGCGCAAGGCAATCGGAACGGTGAAGGCGACCGGCAAGCTGCCGCCCGATATCAGCCTGGAACTGAATCCGCCGAAGTAGAGAACCAGGAATTCCCGCGAATCCGACCGGCCCTTATCCGGTGCGCAACGCACCAGTTTCTCCCTTCGGGAGA
>DATJWT010000097.1:0-2662 GCA_035500975.1 Binataceae bacterium (SeqCode) | reverse complement strand
GAAAGTCGGCCAGGCGACCGGGGCCGACGGCGTCTTGTACGGCAGTGTCGAGCGATACGTGGAACGGGTCGGTATGGGGTACGCGGCCGACAAGCCCGCGTCGGTGGCATTCTCGCTCAAACTGCTCGACATGAAGAGCGGGCAGGTGGTGTGGAGCGCGCGCTTCTCCAAGACCCAGCAGCCGCTCGCCAACAACATTTTTAATCTACCGACTTTTCTCCAGAACAAGGGACAGTGGGTTCGGGCGAGCGAGCTCGCCAACGACGGCGTGACCCAGGCGATTAACAACCTGCGTGAGAGCCTGGGCCTGAAACCCGAGGCTGGCTCTGCGCAGAGCGCCTGATCTGGCGAATTGCAGCCCGAAGGGGCGCGAGTCCGCGAGCGCAGCGCGTAAGCGCTCGCGAGGCGGAGCGCAAGCGGAGTCGAGCGAAGATCAGAGTGACGGCGTGACCCAGGCGATCAACAACCTGCGTGAGAGCCTGGGCCTGAAACCGCCCGAGGCCGGCACTGCGCAGAGCGCCTGGTCTGGCGAATTGCAGCCCGAAGGGGCTCGAGTCCGCGAGCGCAGCGCGTAAGCGCTCGCGAGGCAGAGCGCAAGCGGAGTCGAGCGAAGATCGATCAAGATAACGCGGAGCGAAAGTCCGCCTCTGCTTGCTCAATCGAGATCGCCGGCCCGCGGAAGCGACGGCGCTGCGAAAGCTGCCAATAGAGCATCAATCCGATCAACGCCGCGATCATCGTCAGGCCTGCCAGCTCGTTGGGCGGAATCGAAAACAGAATCGTGATGAAGGCGATCCATGCGATCGCGACCAGGTTGAGTGCCGAACCATAGCGTCCGAGGTTCCATGGCGCTGACGATGGGTCGGTGTACTCGCCGCGCTCACGCCGTCGGTTGCGCCAGTTCAAGTAGATCGGAATCGAGTACGCGAGGTAAAGCGAGGTCGTGCTCATCGAGGTGATCACGCTGTATGCCGCCGAATAGACCGTCGCCAGGAATGCAAGCAGGCTCGTAACGATGATCGCCATCGCGGGCGTGCTCCAGCGTGAATCGATGCGACTCGCCAGCCGCCACGCCGGTATGCCGCGGTCGCGCGCAAAGGCGAAGCACATCCGCGCCATCGAGGTGATCGAGGTGAGCCCGCACAGCCACATCGCGCCCGCGATTATCACCGCGATCGCGTTGGCGAAGAACGGAGCCAGCGCGTGACGCACGATGTACAACACCGGGTAGGGATCGGCCGCGGTCTCGGCGATTTTTCCCGGCGGGATCGCGTTGGTCAGCACGACTAGCGCGACGTATCCCGCGACCGCTGAGACCGCGACCGACAGGAACACGCCCCACGCCGAATTCATCCGCGCCAGGTAGGTCTCTTCCGCCAGGTGCGCGGACGCATCGTAGCCCGTGTACGTCCATTGCGCCTGCAGCAGTCCGAGCACGAAGGCGAATGCGTACGCGCCCGATCCGTAGAGCTGCTTCATTCCCGGAATCCGCATCATCAGCGAAGGTACCGTCAGCGGTCCGACCGCGAAGCTCATCACGCCGTCGGCAGGATTCGCCGGATGCGTCGTCGAAACCAGGAACGCCCAGCCGTTGTGGTAGCGCCCAAGGAAAGTAAGCAGCAGGGCGATCATCGCGACTCCCACGATGTGCCAGATCACGCTGAACTCGCTCAGCCGCGCGACCAGCCGGATGCCGCGGATATTCAAAATCACCTGCGGCACCATCAGCACGAACATCACGGCCAGCCAGAAGTTCCATCCGTTGATCGCGCCCAGTACCGGCACGGCCGCATCGGCGGGAATCCCGAGCGTCTCAGTCACCAGGCCGGTCAGGTAGGTCGCGGCGCCGATATTGATGCCGGCGGTGATTGTGATCTGCCCAATCAGGTTGAGCCATGCGCACAGCCACGCGATCCCGGGACCGCCCATCCGGAACGACCAGTAATAGAGGCCGCCTGCCGTCGGATATTTCGATGCGATCTCGGCCATCGATGCGGCGACGCACAGGACAAACGCGCTCACCAGCGGCCATCCGAGCGTGTTGATCAACGGCCCGCCGTACTTGAGCCCGTAGCCATAGAGCAGGACCGCGCCGGTCAGAATGGAGATGATCGAAAACGAAACCGCGAAGTTCGAAAACCCGCCCATCTCGCGCAGCAACTCCTGCGCATACCCCAACCGCCGCAGGTAGTCGCGATCCTCGCGCAGGATTTTTTCGCGCCCAGTATCCATGGCTCCGCCCCGCGGATGGTGCCTGAGTGCGCGATTCGGGGAAAGCGGTCAGGCAACACTGAAGCCCGGTACTCCCGGTGCACTCCCAGGTTGTCATTCCCGCGGATGAAGCGCGCGGAGCGCGCGTCCAGGAGCTCCGCTAGGAATCCCGGGCTATTGAGGCTTCAAAGTACCGCCATGCCTCGCATTGTTGGCATCCTCACTCAGTCCACTTTACGCACCTCGCGCGGCGCGCAATTCTGATTCGATGGCCGACTCCGCGCAGAGCGAGGCACATGTCGAGGGCACGCTCGACCACGTCCTCTACGTCAACGATGAGAACGGCTACGCGGTCGCGGTCATCAAGACCTACGCCGAGCACGGCGATACGAAGAGCGTAACGATCGTCGGCAATTTTGCGGGCCTCGAAATCGGCTCCGGCATCCGCGCC
>DATJWT010000096.1:0-3060 GCA_035500975.1 Binataceae bacterium (SeqCode) | reverse complement strand
ACGCCGAGACTGGCTCCGGTAACGACAGCGACGCGTCCATTCAGCATCGTCTAGACTCCTGCGAGATGATGGGCGGCAACGTAGCCGAAGGTCATGGCGGGTCCGAGCGTCGAGCCTGCACCCGGGTAGCTCGGACCCATCACGGCGGCGGACGTATTGCCGATGGCATAGAGACCCGGGATCGGCTGACCGTCGGCGCGCAGGACGCGCGCAAATTCGTCGGTCAGCAGGCCCCCCTTGGTCCCGATGTCGCCCGCGTCGATGCGGATCGCGTAGAAGGGAGCCTTGGTGAGAGGCCCGAGACACGGGTTGGGCTTTACATTCACGTCGCCGTAGTAGCGATCGAAGGTGTTGCTGCCTTTTCCGAACTCCTTGTCATCACCGGTCGCGGCGAATTCATTCATCCGTTCGATAGTCGCGCGCAGTCCAGCCGCATCGACATCGATTTGCCTCGCGAGCTCATCAAACGAGTCGGCGCGGTAGAAGACCTTGCCGACCCAGTTCGCCGGCAGCGACTTGTCGGGGCGAACCATACCGGGAAGCAGCGGCCCCATCGGGTACTTGCGGCGAAACTCGGCATCGAAGATCAGCCAGGCCGGAAGATTTGCGCCGGTTTTTTCATTGTCGGCATACATCGCGTACACGATGTCGCTGTACGGCGCGGCTTCATCGACGAAGCGCGCACCCTTGCGATTTACCATCACGCATCCGGGGAGCGCGCGCTCGATAAAGACCGCGCGGCGCTTCTCGCGGCCCATCACGAACAGGGTGGGCGCCCACCACGCATGATCCATCAGCGCAGTCTGCGCGCCGAGGCCGATCCCCGCGCGGATCGCATCGCCGGTGTTGGATGATGGCGTAACGGTCCATTCTGCGCTGGTCGGATGCGGCAGGTACTGATCGCGCATCTCCTGGTTATGCTCGAAGCCGCCGGCGGCGAGCACGACACCGCGCCGCGCACGAATTCGGATCGATTTGCCATTGCGAGTCGCCACGACTCCGGCGACGCCGCGCGAATCCGATTCGAGAGACTCAAGCGGAGTTTCCAGCCACAGCGGAATCTGACGATCGAGCATCGAGCGGCGCAGGGCACCTATAAGCGCGCTGCCCAGCGTGAGGCGGCGGTCGCGGCGCGAACGGAAGCGCCATGGGAAGTCGAGCCAGTACTTGCCCATCCGCTTCATCAGGAGTGCGATCCATCCGCGCTCTTTCGTGAGCATGGTATGCGCCTCGCCGGCGGTCATCGCTACGCGACCGCCGATGAGTGTACCGGGCTGCGGAGGCCGCATGTGATCGAAATCGTCGCCCAGTTCGGCCGCATCGAAGGGAAGCGGATCGAGCGTGCGATAGCCCGACTTCGCACCCGGCAGATTCGGGTAGTAGTCGGAGTATTGCGGCATAGTCTTGTACTTGAGGCGCGACTTCTCTTCGAGATAGCGCAACATCCGGGGCGACTGCTCCAGGTATGCGCGTAGCCGCTCCTCGGACACCATCCCGCGCGTGGCGGCCTTGAGATAAGTCAGCGCGGTTTCGAAATCATCGCTTCCGCCGGCGGCCACCATCAGGTGGTTGCACGGCACCCATACTCCACCGCCCGAAATCGCTGTGGTGCCGCCGTACTGATCGCTCTTTTCTATGAGGAGGACCGACTGGCCGAGATCGTGAGCGCAGATCGCCGCGGTCATTCCGCCCGAGCCGGAACCGACCACGACCACATCGAATTCGTGATCCCACTTGCCGTCGCCGGGAGGAAGGTTGCCGCGCGCGCCGTCGCTCATATGAAGAAATCGGAGTTGCCCAGGCCGAGCAGGACTCCGCCATAGTTGCGGGCGAACTTGTCGGCGTTGTTGGCGTAGTGGAGGCGTGCCGCGTGGATGTCGTTCATGAAGCGGCCGATGGGATGATCGGTGTAAACCCCCTGCCCTCCGCATGCGTGGAACAGGCGATCGATATGATCACAACATCGCTGCGCGACCGCAGCCGACTGATAGCGCCAATGGATCCTATCGTTCACGTCGAGCGCCTCGCCGCGCCCAAGGGTGGCCATCATCGAAGCGAAATTCCGGTGCAGCTCCAGCTTCATGTCATCAATCGCGACGGCAGCCTCGGCGGCGGCCAAGCCCGCGGAAGGATCCTCCGCCGTGCGGGACATGTCGTTGGTGCTCACGCGCGTCGAGCCGTACTTGCGAAAGACGTTGAGCGCGCCTTCGAGCGCACCGATCGACGCGGTCGAGACGGCGCGCACGAAAATCTGTCCGAAGGGAATCTTGTAGAGCGGCGAGGTGTTGATCGCCAAACCGGGGCTCATGCCGGTGAAGCCGTCGATAGCGCGATGAGTTCGATGCTCCGGGACGAACGCGCTTTCGATGACGACTTCCTTGCTGCCGGTACCCTTGAGGCCCCACGTGTGCCAGTTGTCGTTGATGGTGACGTCCTTCCGCGGAACCAGGAAAGTTCGATAGTCAGGCGGTCCGGCGCCGTTGGCGGCGGGCACGATGCCGCCCAGGAAATACCAATCTCCGTGGTCGCAACCGCTGGAGAAGCTCCATCGGCCGCTGAACCTGAATCCGCCATCGACGCGCTCGACCTGGCCGCGCGGCATGTAACTCGAGGCGATCAGAACGCTGCTGTCCTTGCCCCACACATCTTCCTGCGCCTGCGGATCGAAGAGGCCGAGCTGCCAGTTGTGCACGCCGACGACGCCGTAAATCCACCCACTGGACATGCAGCCCTGCGCGATAGTCATCTGGAGGTCGAAGAAGACCTGCGGGTCGAGCTCGTAGCCGCCGTAGCGTTTGGGCTGAATGGCGCGAAAGAAATTGGCGCGCTTGAAATCGGCGATCGTCTCGGCCGGAAGGAAGCGTTGCTTTTCGGCTTGCGCGGCGCGCTCCGCCAGGACGGGAATCATGTCCCGCGCGCTCGCAAGGAGAGACTTGGCGAGTTCGCCCTGATCGCCGGTGGTGGTCTGGCGCACGGAAGTTGCTCCCACGCTATCCCCTCTCGGACTGCCCGAATCGCCGCGATATTCGCATCGCGGATGCAGTCAACTCATCGTCCGAA
>DATJWT010000095.1:0-4157 GCA_035500975.1 Binataceae bacterium (SeqCode) | reverse complement strand
TTCGATTCGCCCGGCGCGGCCCGCATCGCGCAGGCATGACTCCTACGCACCGGGCTTACATCACCTGTGCCTGCGCGCCGCGAACAACGCAGCCGTCGATCAAATCGCACGAAAGCTCCGCGCCCTGAAAATTGCGATCGAAGGACCGCGCCTGTGGCCGGAGTACGCTCCCGATTACTATGCGCTGTTCTTCGAGGACCCGGACGGAATCCGGTTCGAGGTGATGAATCATCGCAAGGGCAAGAAGCTAATCAGAAAACTCTGGACCGAGCTGGAAGGGTTCGTGAACCCACTCGACCGCCTGAGGCGCAAGCGCAGAAAGAATTCTTAGCCTCTCCTTGGCGCGGCAGGCCCTGCAATCTTTCGGAGCAGATCTGTCCGCCGAAAGACTGTTGATGGTAGGGATCGGCTCCGCTTTTTGCGCGAGGCGAAGCCCCCGGGAGATCGTGAAGTACCGTTAGCGAGCTCGCCATAACAGTTCACCCGGTCGCAACGAGACCGGGCTCCCGCCGGGAAGACGAAGCCGCAGGCTGCCGTCTAAGAGGGACAATTCGCTTCTGCGTGGATCCTTCGAAGCAACGTTGAGTCCAGTAGAACCTCTCGTGACCTGCGCATTAAACCGAAAGCGGAAAATCGACTCGAAGTGGGAACCTCCTCTCCAGCAACTGAGTATTACTTTGAAGAATGCCTTCATTCGTTGCGCCTACGCGAACGGAATCTGCATGGCGAAGCCAAATCTGCACAGGGACGCGGCCATCGTGTTCACTAGCAACACAATTCACGACTTGGGGAGAAAACCCGTCCGGAAAATCATGAAACAGTAACTGAAAGTACTCGTTCACTTCACCTGATGCTCCTATTCTCTGCGCGTTGACCTGTTTCAGCGAATGAGGTTTGTCAGTCGCGTCTTCTACAACTAGGGAGCAATCGATCCATGAGAAAGTTGACTGTAGCATCTGTCTTCCTCCTCGCAGCGTTCCTCGCGCGCGCCAGCGCCTGGGCGGCCGAGGGCCCGGTCCCCAAGGGTATTCCCAAACTCGATCACGTATTCGTGATCATGATGGAGAACCACGTCTACGGTCAGATCTCCGACAATCCGCAAGCGCCCTTCATTAACGGGCTGATGGGCTCCGCGAATCTGGCGACCAACTACTTCGCCGTCGCGCACCCCAGCTCGACAAACTATCTGGAAGTGGTTGGCGGCTCCAATTTCAACAACCTCTCCGACCAGTATCCCGATTGGCACAACACGTCCTGCAAGCCGAACATGCTGTCCGGCATAACCAACGTTGACGTGAAACAGTCCGGTTTTCCCTCGGTCGTCGGTCCCGTCTGCCCGATCGCCGGCAGTGGCGGTACCGATGCTAACGTTCCGGTCCAGGACCTCACCAACAACGAAGGCACACCGCCGCTGACGAATCTCAACGGAATGGTCGGGGTCTCACCGGACACCGACATCGTCGGCATGACGATCGCCGACCAATTGGTCGCGCGGCGCCGAACCTGGAAGAGCTACCAGGAAGCGCTGCCGATTATCGGTGCGGATGGTGTCAACGTAAGCGACGGGTATTACGTCGAGGGCGGCCTGAATGCCCAGGGACAATCGGTCAGCACTGACTTCTCTAAACTCACAACTCCCGGGAACCCAACCAGTGCTTCGAATATCGTCTTTCTGTATGCGGTCAAGCACAATCCGTTCGCTTACTTCGCCTCGGTCCAGGAGGGCAAGACCAAGAATCTCAGCCTCAACCAGGTTGTCGGTTTCGATGGCGAAGATGGTCTCTATGCCGATCTAAGGAAGGGCACCGTGCCCGACTTGGCATTCATTGCACCTAACCAGTGCAATGATATGCACGGTCGCGGTAACGGGACGGCCTTTTGCAACTTCGATGCTGACGACAATGGCTCACAGACCGGCCTGAACCCTACCCTCATCCTGGAAGGCGATCTCGCGGTCGAGCAAATCGTTACGGCAATCAAGGCTTCCAAGGTTTGGTCGAATAGCAAGAGCGCCATCGTCATCCTCTGGGATGAGAATGACTACAGCACCAGCACCGAAAACCAGGTCGTGGTGATCGTCGATACCAACTACAACAAGGCGAGAACCACGAGCTCCAATTTCTATACCCACTATTCCCTGACCAAGACGCTCGACGCCGCGTTTGGCCTGCCCTGTCTCAACCATGCCTGCGATTCGAACGTGGAAGTCATGTCCGATCTGTTCGCCAGGTAGAGGAACCGAAACGCGAGGCTTCCGCCTCTTTGAAGGAGGAATTTTCGCTCGCGCTTGATACGCCTTGTTGATGCGCTTTCGATTTATGCTGGTCACGCCGGTGGTCATCGCCCTGATGGCTTCCGGCGCGTCCGCTTTCGCGGCGGAACCTGCATTCAATCCACTCAGTAGCCAGGCGGCGCCGTGCGGTGTTGGTATTCCGCCACCCGGCCACGTCGTTCCCGAACTCCGCCCGTCGCCGGACGGAATCACGATGATCGTGCGGCAAGATGGGAGTCGGCTTTGCTATGTCGTCAATGGCAACGCAGATGCCCCCGTCATCCGGATTCGGCAGGGCAGCGATCTCACTATCACCCTTCGAAACGAAATCACCGATCCCTCGGCGATCGATGCCGTAACTGCCCCCGGCAATCTCAAGCGGGCAAGCGCGCCGGTGCCGCGACAGCCTGGATTCTACAAGGTCATTCCCGGCACGCGGCATCATGCGACCGGTGCAACCAACCTCCACGTCCACGGCTTCGCGGTTCCACCGGTAGCGCCGCAAGACGAAGTATTGATGACCTGTACCGATCCGGCGGTGGGACCCGCCCGCTGCGGCACGCACGAATTCATCTATCACTACCATGTGCCACACGACATGCCCGCGGGCCTCTACTGGTACCATCCCCACATGCACGGCGAGGTACAGGCCCAGATGCTGATGGGGCTAAGCGGCGCGATTGTGGTCGAAGGTCCCGAAGATGATGCGCGCCGTGCCGCGGGCATCGCCGAGCGAATCTTCATCGTGCGCCAGACTCAGGATCTCGATGCACACAAGGCCCAGGAAGCGGCAATGATTGCCGCGCCGGAGGTATCGCGGGAAGAAACGTCGCACACCCCGAAGGTTGCTACCGCAATCGATACCGACCACGAGCTGCTGTGCTCGCCCAATTCCGGAATCGATCAGATAAGCGTCAACGGCACGCCGGTGCCGATCGTTCCGACTTCGGATTCCGCACTGGCTAACGCCGAGATTCCGGCCGGCAAAAAAGAACTCTGGCGCATATTGAACGCGACCAACGATGCCTTCCTCAATCTGGCTATTATCGATCAGTCCGGCACGTCGCTGCCCTTCGAGGTTGTCGCACGCGACGGTGCCCCATTGACCGATGACGCGGGGCATCCGGGCAAGCTGGTGCAAGTTCGTGATCCGCAGATGGTCCCCCCATCGGGTAGGCTCGAAATAATGGTCGCGGCGCCGCGACCGGGGTTGAAGGCCTATCTCGTCACGCGCGCGGTCGATACCGGATGCGCCGGCGACCGGCTCCCCCAGCGCCGATTGGCGGTGATTTCGGCATCGGGAGTTATCTCGCAAGCCGTTTTCCAACAACCGTCGTTCCCGATTTTCCCACCGGATTTGTTCGCCGGAATCGTGTCGCGCAAGACCGATCGCCGGCGGGTGATCGCGATGGCTGAGTACCCGCGCCCCGGTGACGAAGACCAGACCGATTTCTACATCGTGGAGCGAAAGCCTGGCGCCGTGCTGAAGCCGTACGCGATGGGTGACCCACCGATGATCACCGTCAAAGCGGGGACCACCGAAGAATGGGTCGTCGAAAACTGGACGCACGAGCTGCATGCCTTCCACATCCACCAGGTCCATTTCCGGCTACTCGAAATCGACGGCCGGAAAGTTGCCGACCCTCCACTGCTCGACGTGGTCAACGTTCCCTACGCTACCGCAACCGGCTATCATAGCAAGGAAGGTCCAGTTCGGCCGGGCAGGGTGCGGATAAAGTTGACCTTCCCCGAAGCGCTCGCCGGAGACATCCCCTTTCACTGTCACCTGGTTGACCATGAGGACAACGGCATGATGGCCGTGCTGCGCGTTGTACCGCTGGCGGGAAAGATCCCGGATCAGGGGACCCCGATGCCTCGCGCCGAC
>DATJWT010000094.1:0-2324 GCA_035500975.1 Binataceae bacterium (SeqCode) | reverse complement strand
GACGAGATGAACACCTATGCGCGGTTCCTGCGCACCGTGGGGCAGCCGGAGCTCGGCTACGGCGATGCGCTCTGGATAGTCAGGATCGTGCTGCTCACCGCGGTCACGCTTCACATTATCGCGGCGGTGCAGCTCACCCGGATGAGCTGGGCGGCGCGCTCGGTCAAATACACCGATCGAAAGAACGTTGAATCGACCCTGGCGGCGCGGCTAATGCGCTGGGGCGGACTGCTGCTCGCGATCTTCATCGTCTTCCACATCATGCATTTCACGCTCGGCGTGGTCGGCTTTGCGCCGGGCCAATACCAGGACCTGCACGCATACGAGAATGTGGTTGCCGGATTCTCGGTGTGGCCGGTCGCGGTCTTTTACATCATCGCGATGGCCGCGTTGTGCCTGCACCTGGACCACGGCATCTGGAGCATGCTGCAGACGCTCGGCTGGAGCACCTCGCAGAACGAGGGCAGGCTGCGCGCTATATCACGCGTCATCGCAATCTTGATCTTCGCCGGGTTCATCTCGGTTCCCCTCGGCGTGATGACCGGATTGGTGCACTGATGGAGACGACGATGCTGGATGCGAGGATTCCATCGGGGCCGATCGAACAGAAGTGGGACAATTGCCGCTTCGAGATGAAGCTGGTCAATCCGGCCAACCGCCGCAAGTATTCGATCATCGTGGTGGGATCGGGGCTGGCCGGCGCAGCCGCTTCCGCATCGCTGGGGCAGCAGGGCTACCAGGTTCATTGTTTTTCCTACCACGACAGTCCGCGCCGCGCGCATTCGATCGCCGCGCAGGGTGGAATCAACGCGGCCAAGAACTATCGCAACGACGGTGACAGCATCTACCGCCTCTTCTACGACACGGTGAAGGGGGGAGATTTCCGCTCGCGCGAGGCCAACGTGTACCGGCTGGCGCAGCTCAGCGTGAACATCATCGATCAGTGCGTCGCGCAGGGCGTTCCGTTCGCGCGCGAGTACGGCGGACTGCTCGATACGCGATCTTTCGGCGGCGTGCAGGTGTCACGCACGTTCTATGCGCGCGGGCAAACCGGGCAGCAGCTATTGCTCGGGGCTTACCAGGCCCTGGAAGAGCAAATCGCGGCGAAGACAGTGAAGATGCACTCGCGCAGCGAGATGCTCGACTTGGTTGTGATCGATGGCAAGGCGCGGGGCATCGTCACGCGCAACCTGGTGACCGGCGCGATCGATTGTCATGTCGCGGACGTGGTGGTGCTGGCCACCGGCGGCTACTCCAACGTCTTCAATCTCTCGACCAACGCGAAGGCATCGAACACAACCGCAATCTGGCGTGCGCATCGACGCGGCGCACTGTTCGCGAACCCGTGCTTCACGCAAATCCATCCGACCTGCATCCCGCAGACCAGTGAGCATCAGTCAAAGCTCACTCTCATGTCGGAATCGCTGCGCAACGATGGTCGGGTGTGGGTGCCCAGGGAAAAGGGCGACACCCGTCCGCCGAATGAGATCTCGGAAGACCAACGCGACTACTACCTGGAGCGGCGTTATCCGAGCTTCGGCAATCTCGTGCCGCGCGATATCGCATCGCGTGCCGCAAAAGACATGTGCGACCAGGGGCGTGGCGTGGGGCCGAACGGGCAGGGCGTCTATCTCGATTTTCGCGACGCGATCCAGCGCATGGGCGAGGAAGTCGTGCGCGAGAAGTACGGCAACCTGTTCGAGATCTATGAGAAGATCACGGGCGAAGACGCGTACAAGGTCCCGATGCGCATATACCCGGCGCCCCATTACACGATGGGCGGCCTGTGGGTGGACTATCACCTGATGTCGAACATCCCCGGCCTGTTCGTCGCCGGCGAGGCTAACTTTTCCGATCACGGCGCGAATCGGTTGGGCGCAAGCGCGCTGATGCAGGGACTGGCGGACGGCTACTTCGTGATTCCAGCGACCGTGCCCAACTATATCGCGTCGAATCCGCTTCCCAGGGTCGACACGCAGCATCCTGCCTTCGCCGCGGTGAAAGCCGACGTTGACAAGCGCATCGCGACCTTCCTCGGCACCAACGGCAAGCGCAGCGCGGAATCGTTCCTGCGGGCGCTCGGAAAAATCGTGTGGGACGATTGCGGGATGGCGCGCTCCGAACAGAGCATCAATCATGCGCTGGGCGAGATCAGGAACCTGAAACATGAGTTCGAGACCAATCTGCGCGTGCTCGGCACCGGCGAGGAACTGAACCAGTCGCTGGAGAAGGCGGGCCGGACCGCGGATTTCTTTGAGCTGGCGGAATTGCTTTGCATCGACGCGCTGCATCGAGCGGAATCGTGCGGCGGGCATTTCCGTATC
>DATJWT010000093.1:0-3279 GCA_035500975.1 Binataceae bacterium (SeqCode) | reverse complement strand
GGTCAATATCGCCCTCTCCATGCGCTGAACCGCCTGGGTTTCGGGCCGCGCCCGGGAGATATCGACCGCGTCAGCGCAATCGGCATCGACCGATACCTCGATGAGCAGCTTCATCCGGAATCGATCCCGATTCCTGAAAGCCTGAGCACCAAGGTTTCCTCGTATCGCACCCTGCACATGACCCCGCAGGCGCTGTTCCGCGAGTATCAGCTGCCCGTCATGGAGGCGCGGAGAGAAACCCGAGGCGAGGACAAGGAAGCGGTTCGCGACGCGATAAAGGATCAGCGCATCCGCCAGCGAATCGTGATGCGTGAGGCGGCGGAGGCCCGGCTGGTTCGCGCGATCTACGGCCCGCGCCAGCTCCAGGAAGTGATGACCGCTTTCTGGTTCAACCATTTCAATGTCTTCGCGGGCAAAGGCCTCGACTACATCTGGACCGGTTCGTTCGAGGAGATCGCGATCCGACCGCATACGATGGGCAGGTTTCGCGATCTGCTCGGCGCGACCGCGCGGCATCCCGCGATGCTCTTCTATCTCGACAACTGGCAGAACACCGCTCCCAAGAGCGCCGGTGCGAAGGGCAAGTTCGAGGGTATCAACGAGAACTACGCCCGCGAGCTGATGGAATTGCACACGCTGGGCGTGAATGGCGGATACACGCAGCAGGACGTCATTGCCCTTGCGCGAATCCTGACAGGATGGGGGCTGCCGCGGGGCCGCGATCAGCAGCCGCGCAACCCGGAACGGAACGCAGGCGCATTCGGTATGTTCGGCCCGATACGCCGGCGGCGCTTCAACGGCGGCGACGGGCGGCGCGTGCCTGTCGATCCGAGCTTCTTCTACTTCGATGCGGACCGGCACGATTTCGGCGACAAGATTTTCCTGGGACACGAGATCCGAGGATCGGGAATCGAGGAGGGCGAGCAGGCGCTCGATATTCTCGCGCGGCATCCTGCGACCGCGCGCCACGTGAGTTACCAACTCGCGCAGTACTTCGTCAGCGACGATCCACCCGACACGCTGGTGCAGCGGATGGCGCAGCGTTACGCGCAGACCGACGGAGATATCCGCGAGGTGCTGACGACTATCTTCACTTCGCCCGAGTTCTGGAATCAGCGCGCATACGCCGCGAAGTTCAAGAGCCCGTACGAATATGTCGTATCGTGCGTGCGCGCGAGCGACGTACAGGTCAGCAACCATCGTCCCCTCTACGGCACAATGCAGTTGCTTGGTATGCCCCTTTACGGCTGCCAGACCCCAAACGGGTACGCGAACACCCGGGATGCGTGGCTCAATCCGGATGCGATGATGACTCGGCTGAGTTTCGCGACGGCGCTGGGCAGCGGCAATCTTCCCCTCGACCGGCCGCCATTCGACGAGGACAACGAACCCGGGAAGGGCGCCGCGGTGCCGCGAAAGGCGGCGGCAAACCCGAAAATCGAGATTCAGTACAACCCGGAGCGGCCGAACCGGATGACGCCGCCCGACGCGGCCGAGCTGACACGGTCGATGGGAGAAACCCTGTCTGAATCGACGAGCGGCGCGATTGAGGCCGCTCCGATGCAGTTACGCGCCGCACTCGTGCTGGGCAGCCCGGAGTTCATGATGCGTTAGTGAGTAGTCGCGATGGAAAATGTTGACGACAAACTTTTACTGCCCGAATCGCAATGCGAATTTTGCGCGCGCCGGGATGAATCTGTCTTGTCGCGCCGAGCGTTTCTGCGCCGCGCCGCCCTGCTCTCTGCCGGCGGTATCGTCCTGTTGAGTCCGCGCGCCTGGGCTGCGCGCGTATTGGGGGCCGACGGGGATCACCGGCGGCTGGTCGTGGTCTTTCTGCGTGGAGCCGTCGATGGGCTCAATGTCGTCGTGCCGCACGCCGAGCCGGCATACTACGATGCACGCCCGACGATCGCGATTGGACGCGCGGGAGCCGAGGGCGGAGTTCTCGACCTGGATGGCTTCTTCGGACTGCATCCGGCACTGGCATCGATGATGCCGCTGTGGAGCGATCGCACCCTGGCCTTTGTGCACGCCTGCGGCTCGCCCGACCCGACCCGTTCTCACTTCGATGCGCAGGACTACATGGAGAGCGGCACGCCGGGCATCAAGAGTACTCACGACGGCTGGCTGAATCGTGTACTGGCGCAGCTACCGGGAGCGCATAACCCGACCGAGGCGCTCAGCATGGGGCCGACGCTGCCGAGAATCATGAGCGGCAAGATGGCGGTGGCGAATCTGCCGCTCGGGCGGGCGGCGGAACGTCCACTGCCGATGGACCGTCCGGTGGTTGAGCAGGCGTTCGATCGCCTTTACTCCGGCTCGGACGCATTGAGCCGCGCGTATCAGGAGGGACGCGAATCGAGAAAGAAGCTCCAGGCCGATTTGCAGCGCGATATGACGGAGGCTGACGCCGGTGCTCCGGGGCCGCAGGGCTTCTCGGATGACACCGATCGCCTCGCGCACCTGATTCGCCGCGACCCGTCGATCCGGGTCGCGTTCCTGGCCCTCGGCGGATGGGACACGCATGTCAGCCAGGGGGGAGCGCAGGGGCAGCTGGCGGGACATCTGAAGCCGCTGGCTGATGGACTGTCGAGCTTTGCAAAGGCGCTTGGTCCCGACTACCAGGACACCGTGGTTGTGGTCATCTCCGAATTCGGCCGCACCATGAAGGAAAACGGCAACGGCGGAACCGACCACGGGCACGGCAACGTGATGTGGATAATGGGCGGCCCGGTGCGGGGCGGCAAAATTTTCGGGCGTTGGCCAGGGCTCACGACCGACGCCCTCTACCAGGAACGCGACCTGGCGATCACCACCGATTTCCGGCAGCCGATCGCGATGGTACTGCGATCGCATCTGGGGCTGACTGATCCCCAACTCGGCGTCGTGTTTCCTGGTGCACCGCTTTCGGGGACAACAGTTGAAGGCTTGATCCGCAGCTGAAGGCCAACAATTCAAAGACAGAATCTTGAATCACGCGAGCTCCCCCCTACGCCAGGGTTTCGGGTGACGGAGTCGCTTCGCGCTGAAAAAGGACCCACTGCTTCCGCGCAAAAGAGCGCGGCATCCTCGCCCTGTCAGGGCGAGGGCTAAGTGAAAAGGGCGGCGGCCGCGCCGTGTGGGGCGACGCGGCCGCCTTTTGGGGGAGTCTTGCTGCTCACGTTTGCGGGGAGGGGTGCGTGAGCGGCACGGGTCCAGCCCCGTCCGAAGGGAGCGCGGGGAGGGCTCGCTTTTGCTCCATCCGGACCGCGTCTTACACTTCCGGGCTTTAACCGTGGG
>DATJWT010000092.1:0-19627 GCA_035500975.1 Binataceae bacterium (SeqCode) | reverse complement strand
ATCGTTGCAGGTCAAGCACAGCAACTGCTCAGGCGAACAACTCACCATGCGGGATGGCGATATCTCGACGTCGGATGCGGCGTCGGAGCCGCCGCTCGCCAGATTGCTGGCGCTACGGATTTAGACGTTACCGGGGTAGATGTCGACCCGAAGCAAATAGAGGCTTCCAAGGCCGGAGCGGCGCACCCAAACCTACACTTCATTGTGATGGACGCGACCAAGTTGGATTTTTCCGACGGTGAGTTCGATATCGTCGCGGCCAGCATGGCTACCCATCATATCCCCGATTGGGAGCGGGTTCTTTCGGAGATGGTGCGCGTCTTACGAAACGGGGGATACCTCATATACACCGACTTTGTGTTCCCGGGCTGGCTTGCGAAGAGCGGCCAGTTCCTCATTCCGATCATGGGGTTCCCGTCGATGCCCGCGCTGGAGTCTCTCGCCGCGAGGAAAGGGTTGTTCAAGATTCATGAATCGCGGCGATTGGTCCGGACGGACCTCATCTGGACCAAGAAGGCGTGAGCTCGGCGCCCCGATCGCCGCAGATCAAAAGCTCGGCGGCAAAATTCGTCCCACACTATCCCACAACTGACTTTGCGATTTTGAGACAATTCAGGAAACTCGTAGAGACTAGGTCAGAAATCGTAGGGGCTCCCAGGTAACTGAATTCACTGTGGAATTTCGCAAAAATGCGCACAATCATTATCTGATTCCAGACGGCATCGAATGGGCTTACACGCCGAGGGCGGCTGACGACTTCGCGTGCTCGCCATCCCGGCTTGGTAACCTGGCATCACACGAATCAAATTCCCCACAATTTCCCCACACCGGCGATCCGCTTTTCTGTGTTTTCCGGTTGCGTCGCGAGACGTTTCCATATGGGCCAAACCCCTGTGGGACAGGGCTAAGATGAATATTTCCTTTTTTGACTGCGAAGCTCAAAATTACGCTGTATAGGTCTCCGGAACCTCAAGTCCGGGTTCGATTCCCGGCCGGGGCACGATCAAGCAGTGTTGGTCTGCTGAGCTTTGAACCATTGCCAGGTTCTTGCCAACCCCTCCTCGAGACCGGTGCGCGCCTCCCTATAATGCCAGAGAAAGCGTAGAGTCGGGCCTGCCGCCCGGGCGATGGAGCCCCGCGGGGTGGCAGGCCGCCGGCGCTCCGGCTTCTGTGGCCGTTCGGCGGCTTCTCGGGAGTTGGCTATCGCTGATTCGCTGCCACGTCCGCGTTCGGGGTCGAGTCACCCAGAGCGACGTTGACTTGACCGCGAGTCTTGAAGACGTGCTGGGCATCTTCGCTCATTGACGGAAAGAACCCGTCGCTGTCTTGCGCCAGATGCTTGAGGCTGGAGATACGCTGATAGCACTGGTCCATCGTCCAGGCGTGGGGACAGCTGCCCACCAAGTGATAGAACTCGTGCCGTGTAACGCTTGAGGGTCCGCCCATCATCAGCGAATTGATGCCATCGTTTTCCGCGTATGCGAAACCGTGCGTCATCGTCGCGTCGTCCACCTCCCCAAGAACCTCGGGCAGCGGAACGCCGGTAACCACGGGCGCAGCCGCGTAGAGGTAGTCGCCAGCATTGCGATGGGCGAAGTAGAAGACACGATCACAACTACCAGTCAGAGGAATCGAGGCGACCTTCTGCAGAATCTGGTCGTGGAAGAAGCCCGGCCGCTCTAATTGGCCGAAGCCCTCCGGCACCACGTTGATGTTGTAATACTTGCTGTCCTCGTCGATCGTCGTCTGCATAAGGTCCATCGCTTCGTCTCTGGTCACACCCTGGTCAAGATAGACGCTGACGTGCACCGTTTGCGGTGGACCGAAATCGGTCGACTTGAAGGCCTCGTCGTCCCACATGCCGATATGAGTTCCAAAGCATCCCATGCATGCGAATCCCATCAAGATGGTCAATCCGGCCAGGAAGCCATTGAGCGCCGAAAGCCTTCGGCACGAAGCAAGGCGCCCTGCACGAGTTTTGTCACTCTTCCTCTTCAGTTGTTCGCAGTTCATGCGAACAATCTGAAGTCGAGGGCCGACAAAGCCCTGAAAGAGTCCTCAAACTCTTCTCAGATAATTCTCCAATTTTGAAAGCTCTCCCAGCGCCCTCAAGGGAGACCATCGAGACTCACATGGAGGGCGGCCGCACGCAGCCCGTCCCCTGATCGGGAGTTTTCGCGAAAAATGCTGCGATTGTCAGACTAAAATCGCCTGAGGTTGCGACCAAAACTGCGAAAGGGTTAGTAAAGCTAAAGATAGCTTGTAAATTCCTATAATAGCTGTGCTTATCTTTTTACGTCCTAGCAAAATCTAGATAAACTGATTCAAGCTGAGAAGGACAGAGGCCTTTGGTGGATAGCAATGGTCCGCTGAGTGTGCCCCATGTCTGCCCAAAGTGACGGAAACCGCTTACATATTCTCAAGCTTCAAATTCGCACCCTCTCTTGGCAGGTTGTGGGCGGGCAACGAGACTATCAGCCTTCGGCGCAAGACCTCTGACCTTCTTGAGCATCTGCTTACTAACGCTGGCCGGCTCGTAACCCGAGATGACTTGCTCGACTCAGTCTGGGGCGACACCAACATCAACGAAGAGGGTCTCACCAATTGCATCTTCGAGGCCCGTCATGCTCTTGGCGACGATTCTCGGCATCCGCGTTTCATCGAGACCGTCCATGGACGAGGCTATCGCTTTCTTGCTCCCGTAACGAGAATCGCGGGGCTCGATCCGCACCGCGAGACGATCGAGGTTCTAGCCGACGCGCCATTTCTGGTGGGCCGAGAAAACGAACTCGAAATACTGGCGCATTGCTGGAAGAAAACTCTCGAGGGCCTCCGCAGGCTGGTCTTGATCCAAGGCGAGCAAGGAATCGGAAAGACCGCCCTCGCCGATCATATGCTCGCTGGGCTGCAATCCTCCGGCCTCGCTCTGGTCGGACGTGGGCAGTGCTTCGCGAGCGCGAACGATGATGAACCTTACCTCGCGCTCTTCGAAGCTCTTGGCCAGATGTGCCGGGGTTCGCATGGCGCCGAGGTGCGCGAAGTCCTCACCAGGCACGCGCCAGGCTGGACATCCAGGATGCCCGAAATTTTCGGCGGCGAAACAATCAGCACCCAACAGGCGCCCGCAAAATCTTCGACGCTCCGGGAAATTGCGACGGCACTTGAGATACTGGCGACCACACGCCCCCTCCTGCTCATATTCGAGGACCTGCACCTTGCCGATCGCCTCACCATTGAACTTCTTGCCTATCTCTCACAGCGCCGGGAAGCAGCAAAAATGCTCGTGCTCGGCACTTGTCGGCCGCCATACGAAAGGAGCCTGCCGTACCTACCTGAAATCCTGAGCCGCGTCATCGCTCAGGCTTCCTGCACAAACCTGGAACTCCGTGGCCTGTCGCAGGAGGCAATTTCGCAATACCTGCGGCGGCGCTTACCCGGAGAATCAGCGGTCGAAAGCATCTCGCGCAGCCTGCTGGCTCGCACTGCGGGCAATCCCATGCTGGTTACCTGGCTCGTGGACGATCTCGCTTCGCGTCACTACAGGAAGGCGAGGGATCTTCGGTCCCTCGCCGAGGCGCACGAATCCAGGCTCCCTGAGAAAGTTCGATTTCTAATCGAACACCAGCTTCAAACCCTGGCCGAGGCAGATCGCCGCGTACTGATTGCGGCCAGCGTCGCCGCAACCGGCGGCAAAACCTTCTCCGCCGCCTCGGTGTGCGCCGCACTCGCCGATCCGGAGTTCGCAACGCTCGAATCAGTTGAGGCGCGCTGCGACACGCTGGTGCGCGATGGCGGATTCTTGCGCGCTTCCGGATTGACGCGCTGGACGGATGGCACGACCGCGGGCGCTTATTCGTTCTCGCGGTCGCTGTACCAGGAGGTGCTCTACGCCTCCCTCAATCCGGGAGGCCGTGCCCGGATGCATCTGCTCATCGCCGAACGACTCGAAGCTGGATGGCGGGGTCAGCTATCAAAAGTACGTGCCGATATCGCCACGCATTTCGAGCGGGCCGGCGAACATTCTCACGCGGCGCGTTACAAGCACGCGGGGCCGCGAGCCGCCGCTATGACGCGAACTCTCCGCCGTAATGCCGTCGCGTAACCTTTCGCAAACGTTCCGCCCCTGCCAAACCTGACTATCGACTTTTTGACGGGCCTTCGAGACGGGTCTGCAATTCCAGGACGACCTTCACGGTGCCTCCCTCGTACGAATCGCTTACCCGGTAGCCGCTGTTGGCGAACACCTCGAGCATCTGCGTGTTGTCACCCATAACGAATGCGGCGAATTGCTGGATTCCGCTCTGGCGCGCAATCCGCGCAAGGTGATGAAGCAACACCGTGGCAATGCCGCGCCCCTGGTATGCATCGAGAACCGCGAACGCGACTTCCGGAACCGAGTCGCTCGTTCGCAGGTAACGGCCCACTCCGATGAAGCGCTCCGCTCCATCCTCCGTCAGAGTAGCCGCCAGGCCTACGTGGCCGATGAAATCGAGTTCCGTGAGCCGATGAAGGTCCGATTCGTTCAGCGATCGTTTGTGGCCGAAGAAACGATGATAGATGGAGCGTTCGCTGAGGCTTTCGAAATGCTGCCGCAAGCGCTCCTTGTCATCCGGACGAATCGCGCGAATGCGCATCGTGGTTCCGTCGCGAAGCTTTTCCTCCGCGTAGTAGCGTGATGTTTCAGACATCGATGCGTTAGGCACTAGGGCGCCCTTCGGGCTACCTTGCGCCGTCGCGGTGAGTATCGCCTCCTTCGAACGTTCGCGCCAGCGCGTTCCGCAGCATTTGCAGCGTAAGCCGCCGGTTCAAGGTGGTCTCCAGCACGAGATGCGCCCGCTCCGGAACCTCCCTCAGCGGCGCAAAGTCGCGCTTCTGATGTTCGTAGACTTCCACGCCCGCATCGGACACCCCAGTCCCTTCAGCGGCACGCCGCCGTAGCCTACGCACTGTCTCCTCGTCGCTTGCACGGCACTCCACGAACAACACCGGCACGCGCGTTTGCTTCCCGAGTTCGAGTATCGCCTGGCGATGTTCGCGGCTCTTGAAAGTCGCATCGACTATCGTGCCACGCCCGTTTCGGAGGCTTTCCCGCGAACGATCGAGAGATATCTCGTAGGTCAGGCGATCGAATTCAGGGCTGTATATTCCGGCCGCGTATTCATTCTTCGGATGGTCGCCTTCCGCGATGCCGGCCAGGTGCTTGCGGACCCGATCCGAGTTAACGATTTCAAACCCTGTCATCCGCCGCAGAATTTCCGCGACCGTCGATTTCCCACTCCCTGCCAGGCCGCACACCGCGATCAGGCACTGTCTTCCAGCGTCGGCATAGCTCCGCGCTAGCGTGAACAGCGCCCGGGATTGTGCGCGCGCCAGCTCTCGCTCGCTCTCCGGCACTTCGACCTCGAGAGCTTTCAGCGCGGCCACCTTGGCGCGAATGCACGCGCGATGGCATTTGTAGAAATTGAGCAGCGTCCCAAGCCCTTCGTCACCCGACAGTTTCACGTAGCGCTCGACCAGCTCGTCGGCGACTTCCTCAGCCTGAAGCGAATCCAGGTCCATCGCCAAAAACGCCAATTCCGATGCGACGTCGGCGTAACGCAACTGTTCGTCGAATTCCACGCAATCGAAGATATCGAGTGACCGATTCATGCAGACGTGCTCGCAGCGCAGGTCGCCGTGGCACTCCCGCACGCGCCCTTCCCGCGCGCGCAGGTTCAGCAAGCCCTGGTGGTGTTCGATAAAGGTCGACAGGTAACGATCGATAGCGTGGTAGCCGTGTTCGGAGATGTGAGCACCGACAAATCTTCGGCACTCATCAAAGTTCCGCAACACGAGGCGCCGCACCGCGGTCGCCGACCCGTACCGCTCTCCAGCGGCGCTCGACGCATCGTGGTGAAAGGCGGCGAGCTTCTCGGCGACTTTCTGGATGGATCCATGTCCGACTTCGCCGCGATGAATCAACTGGTCCAGCATCAGCTCTTCCGGAAGCCGGCGCATCTTCACCGCGTATTCCGCGACTTTCGCATCGTAGAGGTTATCGTCGGTGCCCAGCGCGAAGTAGCTTCCGTGATCGATGATTGGCACCACCCCGACATACACCTTGGGCGCCAATCTCCGGTTCAAGCGAAGCTCTTCGCGGCACAACGTGTACCGGGAGCCCAACCCGAACGCATCCACAAACGCGAAGCGAACCGGTTTCTTGATTTTGTAAACGTAGTCGTCCGTGAGGAACACGTACGACATGTGCGTCTGTTTGAAGTCCACCGTGTGCGGCCGGTCCGGGTAGAACTCCGGCCGCTTCATCGCTTCGATCAACCTCGATCGCGATTCCGTGGGCTCCATCGCAAATGCCACCTGCAGAGCTGCGACTCAGTCCTGGTCCAGAAATGCCCTGATCACGTCACTGGTCGTGATGACTCCGGCGAGCTTTCCGTCCTCGACCACCGGAAGCGAATCGAGCTTCTGCTCGAACACGATTCGCGCCGCTTCATGAATAGGTGTCGTCGGAGTAACCGTCACCGGATTCTCGCTCATCGCCAGCTTTGCTTCCGTGCTGTCCAGGTACCCCGTGTGCATCCGCAGATCGCGGTCAGTGATCAATCCAACTACCCGCCCATCCGCTACGACCGGGGCCGACCGAAAGTTCCCTTCCGCCATCCGGCTCTGGATGCTCGATAGTTTCTCGTCCGGGGTCGCTGTGACCGGGTTTGAACTCATCCATCGTGCGACCAGGTTCTTGTCCGGTTCACCGCGCCTGACGCACAGCACCGGACACGGAGCCTCGCGCAGAACCATTTCCGCGATACTTCCCAACAGCACTCGCGAAAATCCACGTCGGCCGTGGGTCGCCATCACGATCAGATCCGCCGCCTGGCGCTTTGCGGTACGGATAACCGCCCCGGCCGGCTCGCCCATGTGAGTCAGCAACTCATGCTTGATTCCGCGCAGGCGCTTGCTCGCCAATTCACGCAGTTTTTCGCGGGCCGCCTCTTCCTGCCCCTTGTAAATATCGACATACACGGGCATTCCCGTCGCGGGAATCACCATCGGCACGACGTGCAGTACCAGCACCACGCCGTCATTGTCGCGCGCCAGTTGCGCGGCCACGTCCAGCGCCGCAAGAGAGTTCTCATCGAAATCGATCGGACTCAGAATCCTTCTGAATGGATATGACATTGTCGGCCTCCTTGATCCTTTTCGGCACTCGCAGCGCTAATCGTCGCGTCCCGATAGCGATTGCCATGCCAGTGGAAAGAACGAGCTTTTATCCCACATTGAGGCACTACGGCCTCGGCGGTTGTATCCAATCGCAACAGGCGGCATCGTAGTCTTCCCCTTTGGCCAGCATCGTACTGGACATAATACACCGAGGTTCGGCCGGTCCGACTTGGCAGGTACTTTGCGTAGTTTCTCAATTCTCTTACTTACAGGAGATGAAAGCCGTGCAGGTAACCAATTGGATGACTCGGAATCCCGTATGTATCGGTCCTCGCGAACCACTCTCGAAGGCCGCCGCGCTGATGGCCGCTGGGGGGTTTCGGCAGCTTCCGGTCGTCGAAGGCAAGGACTTGGTCGGAATCATAACTGATCGCGACCTGCGCCATCACGATGGATACCTCGAATCCACCCTGGTCGATGCCGCAATGACCTCCGCCCCGCTGACGATCCATCCGGACGAAACCGCCGAGGCCGCGGCGCAGCTGATGATCAAGCACAAGATCGGCGCGCTGCCGGTCGTACAAAATGGCCACGTTATTGGAATCCTCAGCACCAGCGACTTGTTGAAGGCCTTGCTGGGTGTTATCGAAGCGACAAAGCAAATCGTGGCGCCCTGACCACCCTTACCGCTACCACGCAGCTTGATGAGGTAATCGTGAAACGTTCAGAAAAAGGACTCCGAACCACTCTCAATCGCAAGGGCACCCGCTCTGACAATAGCCCTATCCTTGTGCGCAAATCCGCGCGCATCAAACAACCGGCCATTTGCGAACGCTGCGGCGCGATTTATGCCGACAAGACCTGGCGCAACGATCGCCGCGCCGCAGCCGCCCTCCTGGACAAGGCGAACTGGATCACCTGCCCTGCCTGCAGCCAGGCGCGAGGCGGTGTGTACTTTGGACGAGTGCTTGCGAGTGGCCCGGGACTCGCGGGACGGCACGATGCGATCGAGCGCAGGATCGCAAACATCGCGCGTCTCGCTTCCAGCCGCCAGCCCGAGCGCAAGCTGGAATCGGTCGAGTGGAGCGGCCCAAAGCTCGAGGTCTTGACCACGTCGCAGAAGCTCGCGCATCGAATCGCGCGCGAACTCGCCAAAACCTTCGGGGGAAAAGCTGTGTACCGGTGGTCCGACGACGACGGAAGCTTGCTGGCGACCTGGAATTGCCCGGCGCGCTGACCCAAACGCTTATTTCTGCTGAATCGTCTTGATGTAATCGACGATTTTCATGATCCGCGCCTTGACCTCGGCGTCGCTGGCGGGCGTGAACTCCTTGCCTTCGCGTTGGAACGTGGTTCCCCAGAAAGGCATGTCGAAGCGTTCATGCGATGGAATGCCATTGCGTCCATCGATGGAGTTGTAAACTCGTTGGGTTGGAAACACTCCCCCGTTGTTCCTGGCTAGAACGGTGAGATCGGGCGGCTTTACGTTCGGGATCACGTACAGCGCCTGCCCCTTTCCTTTGCCATCCGCCCCGTGGCAGGGCGCGCAATTCTCGAGGTAGTCTTTCTTGCCGGCATCACTTGAAGCCGCAAAAGACATGGCCGGGAATGAAACCGACATCGCAACCAGGGCCGCCATCGCGGCCTTCCCCCAGTGAATCTGACTCAGGCTCATCTTACTCACTGCGAATCGTCATGACCGGACACGCCGCAGACCGCACGATCCGATCCGCCACGCTGCCCAGGAAAAACCTCGGCACGCCGCTGCGTCCCTGTGTCCCCATCACGATCAGGTCGATCATCAATGCCGCCTGCAATTGAGCGATGCGTTCCGCCGGCTTCCCCGTCATCACGATCAGTTCATGAGGAACTCCTGCAAGACGCTTGGCCGTAACCTCGGCAAGTTTCGCGCGGGCCTCCGCCTCTGCCTCGGGAGTGCCCGTGACATTTCCGCCCAAAGGGACAGGCATCGTCGGACAGATATTGACCACGTAAAGGTCTGCGTCGTTTTCCTGCGCGATCTGCCTGGCAACATCGAGCGCCTTCAGTGACCATCGCCCGAAGTCAGTGGCGCAAAGAATTCGATTGAAAGTGCGAGGTTTCCGCCCTTCTTTCCTGGCTTTTGCTATCTTCTCTTCCGCGGCGCGCTTGAGTTTGCGCAATAACTCACTGTCGCTCCTCGCTGCCCATACACCCTCGGTCGCTTTCTCTCTATTCCTCAGGTGCTCGCCGAGTCGATCCTTCTCGTCCATCGCCATCGTCTTTCTCCAAATGCCAGTTCCCCATCAAGGTCTCGCACTGTGGTTTCCGCAACGAACATGCCACTTTACTATGGCTCCTTGTCGTTGCCAGTTGTCACGCGCGAAACATTATCTTGCTAACAAAGGATTCAGCTTGAACGAAATCGGTGTCTCCAAAGGAAACAATAGCCTCGCACCTCGGTGCAGGACTACTGCCGTGGCACAGGGCGTGCTGCCGCTGAGTGCGCTCGCGATTTCGCAGGAACGACCATGACTGAAGTCAAAGCAGAGCAAGGACGCGGGCTCAGCCAGGACGAGGCGCAGCGTCGCATCGCTCAATTCGGCTTCAATGAGCCGGTATCGGGGAAAGCGGGAGGGCCGTTTGCTCAATTCCTGCACTTCTGCACCAACCCCCTTGTACTGATCCTTCTCGTCGCAAGCGCGATTTCCGCACTTCTTGGGCAGGCCATCGACTCCGCGATCATCGCTGCGATGGTGGTGCTCAGTATTGTCCTGAATTTCTTCCAGGCCTACCGCTCCGGGCGAGCAGTAGAAGCCTTGCGCAATCAGGTCGCTCCCAGCGCCACGGCGTTGCGCGATGGCAGATGGCTTGAGATTCCCCGTCGTGAGGTGGTGCCGGGTGACCTGGTCCGGCTCTCAGCGGGCGATCTCGTTCCAGCCGATGGCCGCCTCCTGGAGAGCCAGGATCTCCACGTACAGCAGGCCGCGCTTACGGGGGAGTCTATGCCCGCGGAAAAATATGTCTGCGACGTCGCTTCTGAAGACCGCGATCCTTCCTCCCCCGACCTGGTCTTCCTGGGCACATCTGTGATCAGCGGCACCGCGGTGGCCGAAGTAACCGCGACCGGTCCCGGCACCACTTACGGCGATATCGCCGCGCGCCTGCGCGAGCGGCCCCCGGAGACTGAATTCGATCGCGGTACGAGGCAATTCGGGATCTTGATCATGCGCACCGTGTTCTTCCTCGTGCTCTTCATCCTGCTGGTCAGCATCGCGATGCATCGCAACGCGTTCGAGTCATTGCTGTTCGCCGTCGCGCTCGCCGTCGGACTAACCCCCGAGTTCCTCCCGATGATCACAACCGTGACGCTGTCGATGGGCGCGCTGCGCATGGCGCGGGAGCGGGTGATCGTCAAGCATCTCGATGCGATCGAAAACCTGGGCAGTGTAGACATTCTGTGCAGCGACAAGACCGGAACCATCACTTCCGGCGCAATGGAGCTGGATGGAGCGCTCGATGCGGGTGGGCAGCCATCCGAACACGTTCTGGAGTTGGGCTATCTCAATAGCCGCTTCGAGACCGGGATTAAGAGTCCCCTCGACAGCGCCATCCTCACCCATCCTCACGCAGACGCCGATGCCTGGCAGAAGGAGGATGAGATCCCTTTTGATTTTGAACGCAGGCGTCTTTCGATTGTTGTCAGCCGCGACCAGCGCCTGCTGTTGATCACCAAGGGCGCTCCCGAGGATGTTCTCGCCGTCTGCTCGCAAATCGAAGTCGACGGCGCACAAGCCACCCTCGACGACGCCCGCCGCGCCCGCTGCCTCGATGTTTTCCACGCCCTGAGCGCGCGTGGACTGCGAGTGCTGGGCGTGGCATCGCGGGAAGTAGAGCATAATCGGGTTTTCAAGGCGGCCGACGAGCACGACCTGGTTTTCTCCGGATTCCTGACCTTTGTCGATCCTCCTCTTGAAGGCGTGAGCGAAATCATCGCTTCCTTGCGCGGCGACGGCGTGCACGTGAAGATTCTTACCGGCGACAACGAGTTGGTCGCGCGCTACGTATGCGAGCGGGTCGGAATCGATTGCGAGAGGATCGTCACAGGCTCGGAGATCGCTAACAGCTCCGACAGCGCGCTTGGCCATCTAGCCGAAGAAACGGATGTCTTTGCACGGGTTTCACCCGGCCAGAAGAACCGCTTGATCCGGGCACTCAAAGGTCGCGGTCACACCGTGGCTTTTCTCGGTGACGGCGTGAACGATGCGCCCTCGCTGCACGCTGCGGATGTCGGCATCTCCGTCTTCGGCGCAGTTGATGTGGCACGGGATGCCGCCGATATCATTCTGCTCGAGCACGGACTCCAGGTCCTCCACCGTGGAATCATCGAGGGCCGCAAGGCCTTCGGCAACGTTCTCAAGTACATCCTGATGGGGACCAGCTCGAACTTCGGCAACATGTTCAGCATGGCGGCCGCCTCATTGTTTCTGCCATTTCTTCCTATGTTGCCGACCCAGATCCTGCTCAACAACTTCCTCTACGATCTGGCCCAGGTAACCATCCCGACCGACAACGTGGACCCCGCATTCATCCGATCGCCTCAACGGTGGAACGTAAACATCATCCGCAACTTCATGATCACTATCGGGCCTATCAGCTCGATTTTTGATTTCCTTACCTTCTTCGTCCTGCTCAAGGTGCTCCATGCCTCCGAGCAGCTCTTTCATACCGGGTGGTTTGTTGAATCGCTCGCCACCCAGACCCTGGTTCTGTTCGTTATTCGGACCGCGGGACGCCCCTGGAGCAATCGCCCCAGCGCGCCGCTTGCGTTCACCACCACTGCGATCGTGGTAGTGGGCGTGCTGCTTCCCTTCCTGCCACTTGCAATGGATATGGGCTTCGTCCCTTTTCCCCCCATCTATTTTGTTTTCCTGGTGGGTGCGGTGATCGCCTATCTCGCACTGGTCGAGTTGGCCAAGCGCAGGCTTCTGCTCAGCTTTCTTCCGCGCCTATATGCGAATGGCGGCCAAACCAACCTCGACCGCTCTCCAACCGCGAACACGGTCGCTGCCTGACTCCGCTCTCCGGACAAATTGAAGTAATGCTTCAGGATTGCACGGCGACCTGCTCGAGCTTCATCTCCTGCAGCCGTCGTTCGCGCATCGCCATCATGTAGCGCCGCGTCCACGCGATCATCGCGATAGTGACGCCAAATGCCATCACCGGCGATATTGCGACCACGGTCGCCGGCGTCAGCGCGAGCGCAAACAGTACTCGGACGGCGGCCTCCGCAAGGTACACGACACCCCAGGCTGCCGTGACAAATCGCATCGCGGAGCTGAAGGTCGGGTATTTCCACAAGCCATTCCACCACTCGATACGCTCCGGGTCCTCGCCCGCCACGAACTGGCGCGAGATGTAGAACATGAGCGGTCTCGCTCCCAGCAGAGAGGCCAGGCAGATGAGACCGAAGAGCGCGGTCATGAACGAATCTTTGATTAGAGCGAAGAAGACGCTTCCCGAGACCAGCGAAGTTGCCGTACCCAGCACCAGAAACGTCAGCACGATTATTCCAAGCGGATCGAGTCGATGCGACTTGAACCAGCCTCGCGCGATGTTGGCCGCAGGAAAGATTCCGCCTGTCACCAGCGCACTCAGGGTCGATACCCCCATCCGCGTGAGGACGTCGAACGTGAGGACAGGCAGGATCGCGTCAAAAATCAGCGACGGCAGCGCCTGGCGAAGGCTGAAACTCCCTCCGCTGGCTGGATCGAATTTGGGCGTGTCGGCCAACTTACGCTTTTAAAGGGATCGCAGGTTCGCTCGGAAGATCAGCTCGTGCGGTTCGAGGGGATCTGATCGTCGATCCATTCCTCCGCGTCGGCCTCGCGGGCGAACCCGGCTTCTACCTTTCGTCCTTTCCAGAAGATTTCCCATTTCCCGTTCTCCGCATTCTGGACGATCTCGTATCCCTGGTATACTGCCATCTCGCACCTTCCTTGTTCGTGCGTATTTCTTTCCGCTAAATCAGAGGTAGGCGAGCGCCCGCGCGCCGCGCTCCAGTTCTTCCCGAAACCTCGGATGAGCAATCGCGATCAACGCGGCGGCTCTCTCCGTGGTTGACTTGCCTGTCATGTCCGCGATTCCGTACTCGGTCACGATGTATTGCGTGTCGGCTCGTGGATCCGTGGTGGGTCCCACGATCTTGGGTACGATGCGCGATACCGTCCCCTTCGCTGCCGTGGAGTACGCCGTCAGGATCGATTTGCCATCCCGCGAGAGCTGCGCACCCCGCACGAAATCCAGCTGTCCACCGGGAGCACTGTATTGCTTGTCCCTGATGGCTTCGGAATTGACTTCACCATCGAGTCCCACTTCCAGGAATGCGCTGATGGATACCACGTTGTCGTTTCGTCCGATTACGTACGGGTCGTTCACGTAATCCACCGGATGCGCTTCCATGCTGGAGTTGTCATTGATGAATTCGTAGAACGCCTCGTCGCCGGCTGCCAGCGTGTAAACATTCTTGTGCCGATTGATGTTCTTGTAGCGGTTGGTGACCGCTCCGGATCGGATCAGATTTACCAGCGACGGCATCATCAGCTCCGTATGAACGCCCAGGTCCTTGTGGCCGTTCAGCGCCTCGCAAACCGCGTTGGGAACCCCGCCGACACCGATTTGAAGCGTGGCGCGATCCGGAACCATCTCCACGATGTAACGGCTGATCTGCCTGTCGAGTTCGTTCGAGGCCCGCAGCGGCGCCGAGAACAGGGGGCACTCGTTCTCCACGATCGCCGCGACCTGCGAAATATGCACCGAGGAATCGCCGAACGCGCGCGGCATCCGGGGATTCACTTCCACGATCAGTTTGCGCGCCGCGCGGGCCGCGGGGATCGTGTAGTCACCGTTGGTGCCGCAGCTGAAAAAACCGCCCTTGTCCATCGGCGCTACCGTCATGACGAACGCATCGATCCCGATCGCGGCCAGCGTCCGCGGCATCGCGCTGAAGTTTCCCGGCATGTAGAAAACCACACGCCGCCCCTCTTGCTGTCCGCGTTCGAATAGCGCCCGTTCTACTATCGTCGGGAAGAATGGATGCGGCTTTACGACATCCATGTATTCGTACTTCAGGATCGTCGATGCGGCCGCGGTGACTGAATGCGAGTAGTAAACCCTGAGCTCCTCGATGGTACCGCGCTTGATCCGGTCTTCGATGGCCTTCAGCAGGGCGGGCGGCTCGCTCACCGCCATCCCCATCGAAAGCGTTCCCCGGGCGGGAATTAATTCGGCTGCTAGCGCCGACGTCGTTAACTTCAGTTTGTATTCCGATTCGTACAACTGCCTGCCTTCTTTTCAGCCCCTAATCCATCCTTTGTGCCAACCTGGTAGCTCGTTCTATGCGGCCCCCGCTGCTGCGGCACCGCAGACCTGTCTCCTTCGGCTACAGATGAGGCGGGTTTTGAGTCCCAAAATAACCATTCAGCTTTGACCGAAACTGGATATTTCGCGAGGCTTGTGAGGCACATGCCTTGCTCTACCTATGGCGAGATCCACCAACTGACGCGAAGAGATGATGCTCAACGAGGAATCCATGGCCACCGAAAACGCGGTCTCCCGACTTGCGCTATCATCATCGGCCGAGAACAAGATGCCCCCCTCGGTCCGCAACGTGCTCTTCATCTGTCCGGACAATTCGAGGGCCAGCATAATCGCCGAGGCCTTGCTGAAGCGATGGGGCTGCGGTTCCTTCCAGGCCTTCAGCGCCGGTAACACAACGACCCCCGTGGTTCATCCCATGATTCACCAGCTCCTCGTGGCGCAGCGCGTATGGCGACCGGAATTGAAATCGAAAAGCTGGCACGAGTTCCTGCGACCCGACGCTCCCCGCATGGATTTCATCATCAGCCTTGGCGACCGCGCTCCCGACGGGTTGCCATCGCGATGGCCGGGGAATCCTCGCGTAATGCACTGGCGGGTTTCGGAGCCGCTCGGGGACGGCACCGCCGTTGAATCTGCTCAAGCCTTTCGCAGGACCTTCACCGAGCTTGAAACTCGCATCAAGCTCTTCACGCTGGTCAACACCAGGAAATCGATCCGGCGCGCAGCCGCATAAACCACCTCACCCGGCCTGGATCGATACTTCACCCGACAGGGTCGTCGGAGGCGTGGGCCACTTCGTTCGCTTGGTTTCCTCTCGGAGATAGCCGTGTCGATGTGCCGCAAGTGAGCCGCTTCTCCATTATGTTACGTCGCAAGCAATCCCACCGCGCAGGAAAAACCTCTTCCGAGCCCCGTCGGACTTACCACCTATGTGTCCCGCTGCCCTTTGTCCTCGCCGGTTGCCTTGAGATGCAGTTGGCGCAACCGGGACGACTTCTTGGACTGATGGTCTTGCATGCGACGAAGGATGTCGCCCAAGGCTGCGACCGCGGCGACTATATGCGGACCCTTGTTGAGCATCACGCATTCTGCGCGCTCACCCATCGCGGCATCGGTTATTTCCGCACGCGATGGTTGACCGCGCTTGGCAAGGGATTCCAGCACCTGCGTCGCCCAGATAACCGGGGTGTGGGCCGCTTCGCAGACCCAGAGAATCTCCTCCTGCACCTCGGCCATCCGCTCGTATCCGCATTCCACCGCCAGGTCACCCCGCGCAATCATGATCCCTACAGGGTACTGGCGCATCGCCGCCAGGATCAGGTTCGGCAGGCGCTCGAAGCCCTGCCGCGTTTCGATCTTCAGAACTATGCCCAAATGCTCGCCGCGCAGCTGCTTCAGCCTTGACTGCAATTGGTAGATGTCGCGCTCGTGCCGAACGAATGACATGCCCACCAGGTCGGCATGTTGGACGATGAATTCCAGGTCTCTCCTGTCTTTCTCGGTCAGGGCAGGCAGTACAATGTTAGTGTCGGGAAGATTGATACCCTTGTCGGCGAGCAGGCGATCTCCCTTCGCCCGCGCATGGGTAATCTCGATGCGCAACGCATCGGGTTCGACCTCGCGGACCACGCCGCCGATCTTGCCATCGTCAAACCAAATACGATCGTCCATCCGGACCTGGGAGAGCACCTCGGGCAAGGTGCACGAAATAGCGGCCGGGCCGATGGTTCTTCCCTCCGCGTCGGTCTCAGCTCGGTGCCCGGGCACGGGCTGTCGCGTCAGCAACAGGAAATCGCCCCGACGCAGCACGATCCCCCCATCGCGGGAAGGCAGCGCAAGTACCTGCGCTTCGCGCTCGGCGTCACTCCCCACGTCGACCCGTAGCAACGTTGTACCCGGGGTCACATAAGCGGTCTGGCTGCACCGCGCCAGTCTCGCCTTCCCAACCCTTCCTTCAACTTCCAGAATTCGCCTCTTGCCGCGCGCGTCCTTGAAATGGATGCGCTCGCCGGCCTGTACCTGCGCAAGCCAGGCTTCGTTCACTGGCAGTACCGCATCCGCGTCGCCGGGCCCGGCCAGCGAGGGATCGTCCGGCGTCAACCACACGTGCGCCGGATCGGTCACTCGTCCGAATGGATCGCGGCCGGGATGCCATACCGCCACTTGGGGGCCGGGTTCCACACTGCCAGTACGGAGTTTAGGGCCCGACAGATCCATCAGGATCTTGCACTCGCGGCTCAACTCGCGCCGTGCCTGCGTTACATGATCTACCATCCGAGCCCAAACCTCGGGCGTGTCATGCGCGCAGTTGATTCGCATGCAATTCATCCCCTGCGCGACCAGGTTGCGCACCAACGAGTAATCGTCGGCCGCATCGCTGGACATCGTGACCATTATCCGCACGCTCCGATCGCTCGGCACATTTCCCAGCAATGCGTCGGTGTGCGCGGTGAGCAACAAGTTGCCCTCGTAAAAACCGGGATGTCCCGAGGCGGCGGATTCCGTGCGGCTCTCTCCTGCCATCAACCGCAGTACGCACAGGACCGACTCGAGCGTGTTCATCACGTGTGATTCGGCTCGGCCCAAGGAGGATAATCCGAGTGACGCCAGGCTGTCCTGTAAACCTCGAATGTCGTGTCGGCGAAGAGCCAGGTAATGAATCAGGTTAGTGGCGCTCTTTCGATAAGCGGGATGCGCGCGAGAGATGTATTCTTTGAACTCGGTTTCCTGCTTGATAAGCGAACGATGGATCTCCATCAGCTTATCGATCAGCTCCTGCGGGGAGTGCGTTTCCACGGCGTGCGATTGATGTTCCTGCTTCACGGCTGGAAAACCCCGACTGTCGTTGGCTGAGAGGCTGCTTCGCAATTCACGGGCCTGCGCCTGTTCGCGCTTCCGTAACACAGAATACGTCCGCAGCTCGCTCGCGAATCGCTCAAGGCCATTACCAGTAGATTAATTCTCCCCATCGCGACCGTTGTGGCGCATCGCACCATCAAATCCCTCCGCGAGTGCTGCCTATCGATACAGATTCGCGAGGAACGGCGCTGAAGGGGCCCGGCCTCGGGCTGCCCAGCTTGGCTCGTATCTTGCGCCTTCTTTGCATGAACTTGCCGCGCGAGGGAAAGTCGATCATGGCGACCAGAATTACGCACATCGACCGCGAACAACGCGAAACCTTCCGTGCGATGCTGTTGAAGCTTCGCGCCGAAACCGAAAATCGCATCGCGGAGTTTCGCCAGGACCAGCAAGACGAAGCTACGGTTTCGCCGGGCGACGAGATGGATGAAGCCCGTTCCAGCGCCGATGTTGAAACCCACGCCGGCTTGATCGGACGCGCCGAAGAGAAGCTTAGATACCTGGACGACGCGTTGAGCCTCCTCGATGAAGGCAAATACGGCGTCTGCCTGAAATGCGGCGACCCAATTCCGGTCGAACGCCTGATCGCCCTGCCCTTCGCCCTCCACTGCGTGGATTGTCAGAGCAAGCAGGCTGCTTCTGAACGGCGAGCCGGCGAAGGAGGAACGATCCCGCCCTACGACCACGTCTGGACACCCCCCGAAGAGATGAAGGAACCGCCCGATCGCAATGCTCTCCGTTCGAGCCCCGACGAGGACCTGAGTGTGCGCCCGCTACCTTCTTCCAGCACGAGGAAAAGGGGCCGACCGGCCAGGAGCAAGATGCCCGGCAAGCCAACGCACTGACATTATGATGAAAAGGCAATCGCGGCTCGACTAATGAGAACCTTCAGGCGAATCCTTTGTCCCGTCGATTTCAGCCGGGTTTCCGTGCCGGCTATCGAACTCACCTTGGACCTCGCGTCCCAAAGCGGCGGGCAGGTGCTGCTGTTCTGTGCGGTACCTCCCCCCGATGCCGACCAGTCCCGTCAGGAGCTCGAACGCTCCGCAACCGACCAGTTGCGCGCGATCGCCCGGAAGTGGTTGGAAAGTCATGTCCCCTGCGAGATAGTAGTTCGTTTTGGAGAACCTGCTGCGAGCATCCTCGATGCGGAAAAGGAATTGCGGGTCGATGCCGTCGTGATGGCGACTCACGGCAGAACCGGAGCTGAATACGTGACGCTTGGAAGCGTCACCGAGCGAGTGGTTCGGGAGTCGATTTGTCCGGTCATAACGACACGGCCACACTGACTCGGTCTTGAACCTGTTTGGAAGGAGTTAACTCGATGCTTTCTGGAAAAGGCCTGGTCCTGGCCCTGGTGGCAATCTTACTGGCCGGAACATTCGGCCTCGCTGCTGCCGATGACGTCGCGGATGGCAAGGCCATCTACGTGCAATACTGCGCTTCCTGCCACGGCGCCAAGGGCGACGGCAATGGGCCAATGGCGCGGGTGCTTACCACTCCGCCTACCAATCTGCGGCTCCTGGCGCAGAAATACGGCAATCCGCTCCCCGAAGATCAGATCGCCAAGTTCATTGACGGACGCTCCGATGTGAAGGCGCATGGCCCTCGTGACATGCCGGTCTGGGGTCACCGCTTCAACGCCCAGTCCAACGGAAACGAAGCTGATACTCACGAGCGAATCGCCAAGCTGGTAGCTTACCTGCAATCCATTCAGACCGGCATTCGTACCGCAAGCCGCTAATCGAAGGTTTGCGCGCTGCCGGCCTCTTGCGATGCCCGAGCCCTGTCGCCCGCGCCTTGCGCCCGCGATCCTTCGACTGGAGCCGAGCCGCGCCACCATCTAGGATTGCGGGATGGCCAACAACGATTCTGCAAAGACTTCGATCGACACGGTCGTGGCGGCGAACCTTAGGTACGCACCCGACTACGATCCAGCGCTGGTATCCCCTCGACCTGGTCTCCACCTCGCGGTGGTGACCTGCATGGACACTCGCCTTTCGTATCGCGCGATGGGCTTGCGGCCCGGCGATGCGCATATGATTCGCAACGCGGGCGGCATCGTCACCAACGACGTGATTCGCTCCCTGCTGATCTCCAAGTACCTGCTCGGTACCCGCGAGGTAATGATTGTCAATCACACCGATTGCGGCCTGATGAAAGCCACCGAGCACGAACTGCAGCGGCGCATCGAAACCGAAGCCGGCGTGCCGGCCAGCGAACCCGTAACTTTCCATGCGTTCTCCGACGT
>DATJWT010000091.1:0-5781 GCA_035500975.1 Binataceae bacterium (SeqCode) | reverse complement strand
CTGCGTGACGTTCTGATACCCAATCCGCGGATTCTGTTCGTTGGGATCAATCCGAGCATCCGCTCCGCGGAAGTCGGTCATCATTTCGCAAGCCCCGGAAATCCATTCTGGAAGCTGCTCTACGCCGCGAAGCTCGTCCCGGAGCCGCTGACCTTCGAGGAGGACGACCGGCTGATCGAATTCGGGCTGGCGCTCACCAATCTATGCCGCAGACCGACGCGTTCGGCCGCTGAACTGAGCTCCGCGGAAATGGCGCAGGGCAGAACTCTCCTGGCGCGGAAGATCGCGCGGGTGCATCCGGGAATCGTTGCGTTCGTCGGAATCAGCATCTACCGCCATTTCTTCAAAGTTCCAGCCGGCGACGGTGCAGGGGCCAAGCCGGAAAAAATCTCCGACGCGCGGGTCTTCGCACTGCCCAACCCAAGCGGTCTCAACGCCAGCTTCCCCGGCTTCAAGCACAAGCTGATTTGGTTTGAGAAGCTGCGCGATTTCGCGAAGCTCTAAAATCTACGCCGCCTTCGTTGCCTTGCGGGCGAGACTGGTCCTCGACAACGGCAGGTCCCTCACCCGGATCCCGGTCGCCGCAAAGACCGCGTTGCACAGCGCGGGTACGAACGGCGGCACGCCCGGTTCTCCCACTCCTCCGGGCGGCGCCTTGCTTTGCACGATGTGAACGTAGGTTTCGTACGGCGCGTCCGCCATCCTCGCCACGGGATAGTCGGAGAAGTTCGATTGCAGGATCGCACCGTCGCGCGCCGTGATCTCCCCGCTGCGCGCGATACTGGTGCCGAACACCGCTGCTCCCTCGAACTGCGCCTGCACGAACTGCGGGTCCACGACCGTACCCGCATCGACCGCCGTATCAACCCGCGCGATCCGGATTTTCCCATCGTCGTTCACTTCAACCTGTACTACCGTCGCGACGTAGGTGACGAAGCTCCGATGCACCGCCAGGCCCCATCCGGTACCGCTGCCGCTCTGGCGCTTGCTCCATCCTGATTTTTCCGCGGCGATTTCCAGCACGCGGCGCAGGCGCGCGGTATCGATCGGATATGTCTCGAGCGAGGCGCCGTAGTTGCCATATTTTGCGCCGTTAAGGTCTACCAGGCGTGGCGGTCCGATCAGCTCGAGCATGTACTCCAGCGGGTCACGTCCAGCCGCATGCGCCAATTCGTCGGCAAACGATTGCACCGCAAAGGCGTGATACACGTTCGCGACCGATCGCAGCCATCCGATGCGCACGTGCGCTCTGGCAGGTCCATTCTCAACCCGAAGGTTCGGGATGTTGAACGGAATGTCGGTCCATCCCTGGCCCAGCGAACCGGGTCCGCCGTAGACCGCGGTCTCATTGAAGATGGAAGCAATCGGCGGAAAGGTTGAGCGCTGCAGCCAGGCGTTCGGCATCCCGTTGCTGTCGAGCGCCGCCTTGAGATACATCGCCGCCACGCTGTTGTAGTAACCGAACCGGACATCGTCCTCGCGCGACCATACTACCTTGACCGGCTTGCCCACTTCCTTTGCGAGCAGCGCCGCTTCGACGGCGTAGTCGGGATTGGATTTCCTTCCGAATCCTCCCCCGAGCAACGTCACGTGGCACGTTACGTCCGCCGGCGCGATGCCCAGCTGATCGGCAATCGCTTGCTGCACCTCCTGGGGATCCTGGGTCGGCGCCCACACCGTCACCTTGTCATCGCGCACCTCGGCCAGCGCGACCGGAGGCTCCATGGGAGTATGGGCGAGCAGCGGCACATAGTACTCCGCCGCTACCTGTTTGCCGCTCTTCGCGAACGCTCCATCCACGTCGCCCGCATTGCGAACCACCAGCCCGGGCCGGCGCGAAGTCTCACGCAACTCCGCCTTGTACTTGTCGGAGTCGTAGCTCTCGTTTTCACCGTTGTCCCACTCGACCTTGAGCTGCTTGCGGCCGTGGAAGGCTGCCCAGGTGTTGTCCGCGATAACTGCTACTCCTCCAAGCGGTTGAGATCCGCAGGGCGGTTTGAACCCGGGAATCGATAATGTTCGCCGAACTCCCGCGACGCGCAACGCCGCCTGGTCATCGAACGATTTCACTTTTCCGCCCAGCACCGGCGGGCGTTCGATCGCCGCATACAGCATCCCCTCCGCGTGCGCGTCCATGCCGTAGAGCGGCTGACCCCGGCAGATGTCCTGCAGGTCGTAGCTGGGCGTCCATTTCCCGATGTAGCGCCATTGCGCCGGCGGTTTGAACTCAAGTTCATTGGGTTCCGGAACCGGTAGATGCGATGCGGCCGCCACCAGTTCCCCGTAACCAAGGCTGCGCCCGCTGGGACGATGTGCGATCGTGCCGAGGCGCGCTTCGCAATCGCGTGGCGGGACCTGCCATTGAGCCGCCGCCGCACGGATGAGCATCAGGCGCGCCGCGGCGCCGCACTCGCGCATCGTGTCGAAGAATGTACGAACCGAATGCGAACCGTCGGTATCTTGCGCGCCGTAACGCGGATCTCCAATTGCCTGCTCGATCCTGACGCGGCTCCAATCGGCATCGAGCTCATCAGCCACCACCAGCGGAAGCGAGGTACGGATGCCGGTGCCCATTTCCGAACGATGTGCGACTATCCGCACGGTGCCATCCGTTTCGATCGCCACAAACACATTTGGCTGAAAGATCGGCGATCCTCCCCCGCCTTTCTGATCGCCGGATCCCGCGAGTAGCAGGTCAGGCGCGAACGAAACTCCCAGCACCAGCGCGCCGGTGGAGAACATTCCCCGCAGGAAAGCGCGCCGGCTGACATTGATGATGGCCGTCATGCGCTCTCCTCCGCGGCCGCCTTGATCGCCGCGCGGATACGTTGATACGTCCCGCACCTGCAGATGTTCCCGGCCATCGCGTGATCGATATCGGCGTCGCTGGGCTTGCGGTTCGTTTTGAGCAGCGAGATGGCCTGCATGATTTGCCCGGACTGGCAGTAGCCGCATTGCGGCACGTTGAGGCGAATCCAGGATTTCTGCACCGGATGAAGCCCGCGGCTCGAGATTCCCTCGATCGTGGTGATCTCGGCGCCCGCCACTGCGCTCATCGGAACCAGGCAGGCGCGGATCGCTTCGCCGTCCCGATGCACCGTGCAGGCGCCGCACACGCCCACACCGCATCCATACTTGGCGCCATACAGCCCGAGTAAATCGCGCAAATACCAGAGCAGCGGCATTTGCGGATCGCCGTCGAAAGACTTTTCGCTTCCGTTGACGTTGAGCTTTATCATGCCGACATCTCCGCCCGAGACGATTGGCGTCGCGCGAGAAGCCGGTGCACGTAGGCCTCGTGGACCAGGTGTGGGCTTCTTTCACGTGAGCCTCCTGCAACGGCAGGCTCTTGTCCAGCCACGATTCAACCTGGCTTCTCCGACACGGTTTGCGGGGTTCAAGCACGCTTTTAGACAACCGGAACAGCAGATAGGTTCCAATCGTCACTCTGGCTTCGAGAGACAGACTTGATCGCGGTCGCAAAACGGATTCCAGCCAACGCGCGCAAGCTCCCGCGCGAGTTCTACGCGCGCCCGGTCCTGACCGTTGCGCGGGACTGCATTGGCAAGGTTCTCGTGCATCGTTCGCCGGAAGGCGAAACTGCCGGGCGCATCGTGGAGGCCGAAGCCTATCGCGGACCGCTCGATCTTGCGGCGCATAGCTCGCGCGGACTGACCAGGCGCACCGCCGCAATGTTCGGTCCACCCGGTCATGCATACATCTATCTGCTCTATGGCATCAGCTGGGCGTTGAACCTGGTGGTCGCGCGCGAGAACGAGCCGCACGCGGTTTTGATTCGCGCAATCGAACCGGTGCGCGGGATAGATCTGATGGCGCAGCGTAGAGCGGTGTCGCCGGACTCGCGCATCCTTACCAATGGCCCGGGCAAGTTGACGATGGCGATGGGAATCACCGGCGCGCTTTATGGGACCGACTTATGCGGGCGAGTGCTGTTCCTGGAAGAGCCCGAAACCCCCGCGAAAGTAAGCGTGGGACGCTCCGTCCGAATCAATGTCGACTATGCGGGCGACTGGGCGCTCCGCCCGTGGCGCTTTTACGAACGTGGGAACCGCTACGTATCGGTTCGCCCGCGTGATTGAACAGATCTTATTCCACGGTTGAATCAGCACTGGCTGCGGCGCTAGGAGTCAACCATCACGTCACGCAGTTCGTACGAGGTGACTCATGCAATCGTTGCGGCAAGCTCTGACCGACGCTGACAAGCGCAAGGTCGCGGTCGGGCATTTCAACATCTCGGATATGACCGCGCTGCGGGCGATCGTCGATGCGGCGCGCGAATTGAAACTTCCCGTCCTCGTCGGGCTGTCCGAAGGCGAGCGGGAGTTCTTCGGAACACGCACCGCGGCCGCTGCGATTAGGAGCCTGCGCGACGAATTTCAGCATCCGATTTATCTCAACGCCGATCACACCCACTCGCTCGAGAAAGTCAAAGAGGTAGCCGAGGCCGGCTACGACGAAGTCATCTTCGACGGTTCGAAGCTGCCCTACGAAGAGAACGCAACGCTGGCAAAGCAGGCGGTCGAACTGGCCAAGTCGATCAATCCGGAGATCCTGGTCGAATGCGAGATCGGTTACATCGGGTCATCTTCCGCGATCCTGGAAAAACGTCCTGAAGAATCTTTGCATCTGACCACGCCGGAAGAAGCGCGCCAGTTTGCGGAAGAGACGCGCCTCGACGTGCTCGCGCCCGCCGTCGGAAACATGCACGGTCTGCTGCGCGAAATGGTTACGGGCGCGGCCCACAAGCATCTCGATATCAAGCGTATCGACGAAATCAGGCGAGCAACCGGTAAGTTCATGACCTTGCACGGCGGCTCCGGCACTGAAGACAAGGACTTCGTCGCCGCGATCAAGGCGGGCATGACGATCGTACACGTGAACACCGAATTGCGTCTGGCCTGGAGGAGGGGAGTCGAAGAAGGGCTCAAGGATCCGGACGAGGTCGCGCCCTACAAGATAATGCCCCCCGCGTACCGGAAGATTCGCGAGGTCGTGACGCAGCGTCTGCGCCTGTTTAATTCGTAGCTTCCGTCATCGTGTATCCCACGGGTTGAGGATGCTGATTCCGCACTCCGCAAAATCGGCCACGTTGCGAGTTGCCAGGGTCGCGCGGCATGAGTGAGCAATCGCCGCTATTTGCGCAGCGTGTGCGCTGAGCGGATTGCCCGAAGCGCGCCGCGACGCCGCGATTCCGGCGAACGACTTCGCGGCGGCACGATCGAAGGGTAGCACACGGTCTGCGAAGTCTCGCTCAAAGAACATGGCAAGCGCCGCTTGAAGCGCTGCCCGCCTTTTCCCCGCAGGCATCAACTCGAGACCGAAGAGAATCTCGGCCTCGCATACCGTGGTTGTGAAAAGATTCTCCGCGGCTTGAGATCGCATCCATTCAACCATGGCCTCGGCGGGGTGAGGACGAAAGACCTCCAACAGTCAAACTCCACTAAAGTTCAAGATATTAATCTAAATCTTAGAAACATTAAGAATAGACTTGACATAGAGAAGGTTATGATCAAAATATCGACGCATGCGGCCGCTGCTCCTTAAATGTCCTTCCTGTCAAAACGACCTCACCGTCGCAAAACTCGCCTGTCCGAGCTGCGAAATCGAAATCACGGGGCGGTTCGCGCTGCCCGCGATTCTGAAGCTCGCACCGGCACAACTCGATTTCGTCGAAGTGTTTCTCAAAAACCGCGGAGTAATTCGCGACGTGGAGCGGGAGTTGGGAATTTCGTATCCGACCGTGCGAGCGCGACTCGATGA
>DATJWT010000090.1:0-13288 GCA_035500975.1 Binataceae bacterium (SeqCode) | reverse complement strand
AATCTCCGCGAGCCTGCGCCCCGCCTCGTACATGCGCTGTGGTTGGCTCGCAGACGGGGCAGCAAGGGCGGCGGTGAGGCCGGTTCCCTGGCACGAAACCATGGTGTGTGTCCTTGAAACCGGGTTCAGCAGATAGTCCGCGACCGGGATGTCGATACAGCTGCTGCCGCTGGGAAACACGCCGTGAGTATAGCTGGTGCTGTTGTAGATGAGGCTGGCGTTGCCCAAAGCGGTGTAAGTTTCCAGCGCGCCGTCCAGCGGCGTGGCCGCATCGAATTGATCCTGCAGCATCAGGATGTTGCCGATCCGGCGCGCCCTGGCCGGGTCGGGCTTGACCACCGTGGCGCCGTTCCAGTCGGCGGTGCAGTTCAGTTCATAACGGTCATGAAAGTACGCAGCCGCGAAGGTATGAATCGACTCCACCAGTTGATTCCAGTAGAGCGGATCGGTCGGAGCATTCGCATCATTGCAGGTTACGGATTTGTTGACGGCTTCGTTGATAGTGCCTTGATTCTGGAGCAAGACCGGAACCAGGGTCCCATCGACCAGCGCGAAATATGCGACCTCCAGAGTCAGGGCGACTGACCGGGTATCGGAGTTGATGGTGGGATCGCTCGAGAATTCGTAGGTCATGAGGATGGTCTGCAGCTCTTCCTCGGTGATGGAGGGATCGTCGAGCAGGACCTGGTTTATGGCCTGGGCGGCCATCACGTATTCAACCACCGTGTTGGCAGACCGCTGGTTGAACAGGAAACCATAGAGTTGGTCGCTGAGGGCGGTCTGCATCTGGAGGTTCAGGGTGAAGTAGATGTTTCGAATGGCATCCGCCGAGCTGCCGAGATTGAATAACTCCGGGTGGAGAGCGGCGTAAGGGATTATCAGGTAGTCAAATACGTGCTGCATCGGGACCGATTGATCGTTCGAGGCCAGCGGCTGGGTAAAGTCCACGGTGCTGTCCAGCACGAGATGATTGACATGAGTGGGGAAGATGCTCGCGTACCACACGCCGAGCCACGTGCCGTATGAATAACCGTAGTAGTCCAGTTGTTTCAGCCCGAGCAGCTGTCGGGCGCGATCCAGATCGCGGGCTGTCGAGTCGGAGTTGATAAACGGCGTCAGGCTGGACGCCCGGCACGCCTGCGCATCGTACTGCTGGTTCAAGTAGATGTTGGCCTGGTTTTCCGCGCTTCGATCGATGGTCGCCACCCATTCCGGCTGGTAGACCTGGTCGAGTTGGCAGGTGAGAGTCGAGCTGCTCCCGACGCCGCGCGGATCGAACCCGATAAAGTCGTATCTTTCCGAAAGGAGATGCAGTTTGGCTCCGGTATCGGTGTCGACATTCGCCTGGTCAAACAGCATGGCGATGCGAGGAGCCAGGCTCAGTCCCGCGCCGCCCGGCCCGCCGGGATTCATGAACAGGGTTCCGATCTTCGCCGCGGGGTCCGCGGCGGTGACCCGGCTCAGCGCAATGCCCAGGTGGCCGTGCGCCGGATGCGCGTAGTCGATGGGAACCACCATTGTGCTGCACTGGATCCTGGAACCGAAATAGCTCACGACGGCCTGGTTGATGGTGGGGTATTTCGCCTGCGTACAGGTTTCCCACTTGAGGCTGGTTGAGTGAGTCGGCGCTCCACTACCCGACGATCCCGAACAGCCCGCCAGCGCGCTGAACGCCAGTGCAAGGGCAAACGCCGCGGGCCGTTGAGGTCGCATTCGGGGCACAGTACTCCTGTTTCGAATTAAGGGGGTCAGATTGGCATCGACGCACTCAACTGACAACCCGTCGCGCGGTCCCAGGTTCCAGCAGACGGGCGAAGCGCGCCGGCGCATCGAGAAATTCGTGCGCCAGCTTACCGGCTCACTCTGTCTTCAAGACTCGACTCTGAAGAGGCGCCATCGCTCGGGCACGCCCTTCAATGTATGGAAGCCGCGATCCTGGAAGCGGATCGTCGATTCCACCACCAGATTCTTCACCGCGCTGGAGACCAACACTTCGTTCGTGCCCGCCTTGGCGGCTACTCGGGCGCCGATATGAATGGCCAGCCCGACCACTTCGTCACCTATCTGCTTGTATTCTCCGGTGTGCAGCCCGGCCCTGACTTCCAGTCCCAGCGTTCGGACGGCATCGCGGATCGCCGCGGCGCATCGAATCGCCCCAGCAGGAGCTTCGAAGCGCGCAACCATTCCGTCGCCGGTCGTGACTACCTCTTTGCCGCGCGCTGAACGCAGCTCGCGGCGCACGGTCGCGTAGTAGTGATTCATCACGCTGGTCCATCGATGGTCCCCCAGCCGTGCGGCCTTTTCTGTGGATCGCACGATATCGACGATCAGCATCGTCGCGAGCTTCCGGTCGACTTCGACCTTGACGCGCGCGGCACGCGGGCGAATCGGCACGCTCTCGTCCAGGCGCTCATAGCGATGGTTGAGGCGCTTGGCGATTGCTTTCCTGACGTAGTCTACAGCGCGAGCCCGGGTGCGGCATCGAATGCTCTTGTGCTGGAAAGGCGGGATCCAGTAGATGCGCCGGGTGCGGCCCGTCCCCTCGACGTCCACCGCGCCCCACTTCAGGAGCACAGTGGAGCCGACACGGCGGACCGACCACGCCTTGGAGGTGTATCCGGAAACGTTCTTGTGATGGACTCCGATGCGCAGAAACTTCGCCATCGCGGTGTCTGTTTCGATCTAGCGTTGTGCGGCCGTGCGTCGAGCGCGCGGCCGATGCGCGGCGCGCGAATTCACCATTTCCAGGATACCTGCGACGTCGATTCCGCTCATGATGAATTCCGCGATTCGCTTCAATGCCGCGAGGTCGTGCATACCTTCCACGCCGAGTTCGGGGGCGACCGCCAATTCGACTCCCGGCGGCAGATCGCGTGCAAATTCCGCCACGCGCGCGATCGCATCGAGGGTGGCAGTGCGATGGCGCGCGAGACTTTTCACCACTCTGGCGGGGCCGGTGTCGCCGGTCATTTCGCGCTCCAGGGCCTCGATATCGTCGAGGTACTCGAAGGCAGCTGAATCGCGCGTCGCATCGCGCAACGATCTTTCGGTGAGAAACCGGTTTATCACGATCGCCGACAACGCAAGTCCATCGGCCTTCATCTCGCGGATCAGCTCGCGCGCCTGCGCCAGGCGGTCCGCGTCCGGCGTGGTCACCATCACGAACCTGACGGCGTCGGATCGCATCAACGCTTCGGTCTTGCGCAACTGGTCCACGACCGCATCGACGCTCTCCGCCGCCGCGGCGAAGAAATCCGACACGCTGGTGAGCACGCGTCCGCCCGCGAAGCGCTCCAGTTCATGGACCACGAAGCGCGCGGCCTGGCTCGCCAGCCTAACCGCGATGCGGCCGGCGGACAGCGATGGCGTGAAGATCCATCGTGCGGCTCGCGAATCGAGCAGGCGAGTAAACCGAGCGGGAGCTTCGAGGAACTCGAAGGCGTGGGCGGCCGGAGGAGTATCGACAATCTTGAGATCGAAGCCGCCCGTTTCGTGTAAATCGTAGAGCTGCTGGAGCGCAGCGAAGGCCTCCGCGCCGGCAAATTCGGCAGTGAGGCGCTCGTAGAAGGGATTTTCCAGGATGCGCTTGCGCGTGGCGGCGTCAGGCGCGAACCGCTCGGCCATCATGTCCCACGCGCCTTTCACGTCGAGCATCATCGCCGAGAGCCTGAGCGAAGGTGCGAGACCGGCGGACGCCAGGTGCGCGCGAGAGAGGCGAGTAGGGCGGCCGCCCAGGCGCTTCAGCCCGAGGGCATCGCGGAGCCGCCGCGCGGGATCGACGGTGATCAGGGCGGTGTCGAGGTTCTCGGCGGCGCCGGCGATTCCCAGCGCTGCGGTCACGGTGGTCTTTCCGACGCCGCCGGTGCCGAGGACGATGACGATCGATCCCTTTGTGAGCAGGTCTTTCACGCCCGTCCGGCCAACATAGCAGGCACTGTGCAAAGCCGCATCGGGAGCGATTAGACGGCGGTTTCGGCGCGGTATACGATAACCGGCGAGGTGGAAATGGAGGCGGGGGCGATGGTCGCGGTGATAGCGGTGGGGCTGGCGGTGCTGGCGGGCATCGTGGTTCTACTGATGCGCTCGAACGCGGGCGCGGATTCATCCGACAAGCTGACCGAAAAGCTCGATGCGATCGCGCGCGAGATGGACGCCAAGTTCACGCGCGCTACCGCCGACATGGCGGCGCGGCTGAGCGACACCAAGGGCGACCTGCGGCAGGAGATCGCGCAGGAATTCCTGGGTCTCAAGAACGATGTCGAGCAGCATCTCAAGATCGGGCGCGAAGAACAGGCGGGCGGTCTCAAGCGCGAGATCAATTCGCTGACTTCCCAGGTCCGCGAGGGACTCGACTCGGTGCGCGCTGAAATCGATCAGAAGCTGCTGTCCATCACCAACCAGGTTCAGACCAAGCTGGACCAGAACATCAAGGAAGGATTCGCGCAGTTCGAGATGGTGCAAAAGCATCTGCTCGCGGCCGAGGAGCAACTGCGCAGCGTCGGCGAGATTGGCGCATCGATCAACAACCTGAACAACTTGCTCAAGATGCCGCATCTGCGCGGCAAGTTCGGCGAGGCGAGCCTCGAGCGCCTGCTGCAGGATTTTTTGCCCGCGCACATGTACGCGTTGCAGGCATCGCCGGCGCCCGATGTGCCGGGACGCGCGGATGCGATCATCAAGTTCCCGGAGCGCAACCTGCCGATCGATGCGAAGTTTCCCCGCGAGCAGATTCTGCCGCTATTCGAGAGCAGCGAGCCGGCCCTGATGGACAAGGCGCGCATCGAATTCGCGCGCGTGATGAAGGAGCAGGCGCGGCGCATCGCCGCGTACATCAAGCCCGAGAGCGGCACGACCGATATGGCGCTGATGTACCTGCCGAGCGAGACGCTCTACATGGAAGCGGTCCTGAACGGCGACCTGAGCGAGTTCCTGAACAAGCTGCGGGTGTTCGCGGTGTCGCCCAACACGCTGATCGTCACGCTCCAGTCGATCCAGATGGTCTTCAAGATGTACGAGTTCGCGAAGAGCTACGAGCGCGCGACCGAGGAGCTCAAGAAGGCGCAGACCGCGTTCGGCTACTTCGAGGATCGCTTCGAGGATATCGGCAAATCGCTCGGCAAGGCGCAGCAGGCGTACGAAGTCGCGCGCGGCCATCTGAACAAGTATCGCAACCAGGTGGTGAACCTCACCGGCGAGCCGCTGCCGGAAGTAGAAGGACCGCAGATCGCACTGATCGGCGGCAAGGGCAAGTAGCGGAACCCTCACCCTTGCCCCCCTGCAAAGGAGCGGGCGAGGGAATTCATCTTATTGCTGTTCTTCGTCGCTGGGCGGGGGCGGCTTGAGCTGGCTGTGCTCGCCGCCCGTGACGATCCATCGCGCGACTTCCTGCCGTTCGCGGCGCAGGAAGTCTCCAATCGCCTTGCGCAGGCCGGCATGCGAGACGTAGTGCATGCTGCGGGTGAGGGCAGGATCGAATCCACGGAGCCATTTGTATTCGCCGCCGGCACCCGGCTCGAAGCGCTTGAGCCCGCGTGCAATCGAGTATTCGATTCCGGCGTAGTAGCAGACCTCGAAATGCAGGAACCGCACTTCACGGAAGCATCCCCAGTAGCGGCCGAAGAGCACGCCGGCCTTCTCCAGGCAGATAGCGCCGGCGATAGTTTCGCGCCCGCGCCGGGCCGCAACAAACCTCAAGTGTCGCTTGAAGTGTTGCCGCAGCAGGTCGAAGAACTCTTCGGTGAGGTACTGCCGCCCCCAGTAGAGCTTCTCGATTGTCGAGAGGTAGACCCGGAACATGGTGGGGAACATCGCGTCGGTGATTTCCTCGCCCCCATGCACCTTGACCGTAACGCGAGCTTCGCGGACCGCGTTGCGCTCGTGGCGGACCGCGGTGCGCCGCTTATGCTTGAGGCGCGCGAGGTAATCGTCGAAGGTCGCGAACCCGGCGTTCTGCCAGTGATACTGGTAGCCGTGGCGTTCGAGGAAGCCGGCGCGCGAAAGGAGAGGGGCTTCATCTTCGGCACAAAAGTTTACATGGACGGAAGAGAGCTGGTTGTCGTCGCAAATCTTGACGAGCGCATTCGCCAGGATCGTCGCCAGGGTATGCCGGTCCTGACCGGGCGCGGTCAGCAATCGTCGTCCGGTGTGCGGGGTGAACGGCACACCCACGACGACCTTGGGGTAGTAGCGGATTCCCGCGCGCTGCGCGGCGTCGGCCCATCCGTGATCGAACACGAACTCGCCCATGCTGTGCGATTTCAGATAGAGGGGGCACGCGGCGACGATTCGCTTCCCGGAGCGTTCGCGAATCAGGATATGAAACGGAGCCCATCCGCTGTCGCGCGATGCCGACCCGGATTGCTCCAATGCGTACAGCCAATCCCATTCGACGAACGGCGAATCATCGGGCGCGAGCAGCGCATCCCAATCGTCGCGCGAAACCTTCTCGATTCCTTCGACGATTTGCGCTTCGTATTCCTGCGCGGTGTCGTTCATGAGGCCGGATGAAGATTAACACTATCCGGGCGCGAGCAAACCATCGAGGTTGCGGGCTGCTTGGATCGTGCCCGATCTGCTATCCTGAGAGCAGGCGTGGTAGAGGATCGAATTGATGAACCTTGAAGACGCATACCGTTGGGGGCTTATCGCAAAGTCGACCAGCGGCGACGATGACGATGACGGCGGGCAGGGCGGCACCGTTACCGAGCGGCGCACCAAGACCAAGGCCAAGACCGCCAAGCCGCCGCTCTACAAGGTCATCCTGCTCAACGACGATTACACCCCGATGGAGTTCGTGGTCGAGGTGCTGAAGGCGGTGTTCCACAAGCCGCACGCCGAAGCCACGCGCATCATGCTGCATGTTCATCAGAACGGCATGGGCGTTGCGGGTGTGTACCCGTTTGAAGTCGCTGAGACCAAGGTTCACACCGTAGAGGAACTCGCGCGGCAGGCTGAATATCCGTTGAAGTGTACGATGGAGAAGGAGTAGCGCGGCGCAAGCATGCCTTCATCGAACAACATCATGATTAGCCGCGAGCTGCAGGTCACCCTGCAACTCGCGATGACCGAGGCGGTGAATCGCCGCCATGAGTACGTGTGCCTGGAGCATCTGCTGTACGCGATGCTGCACGACGTCACCACCAGCAACGTGCTCAAGCACAGCGGCGCCAACCTCGATGCGCTCAAGCGCAAGCTGCTGCACTACCTCGATGAGCAGATGGAGCGGATGCCCAAGGGCGAGGAAGTCGCGCCGCGCTACGCGATCGGCGTGCAGCGCGCGCTGCAGCGCGCCGCGCTCCATTCGCAGTCCGCGGGGCGCAACGAAATCAACGGAGCCAGCGTGCTGGTCGCGATGTTCCACGAGACCGAGTCGCCCGCGATCGTCTTCCTGCAGGAGCAGGGTGTCAGCCGCTTCGACGTGATCAATTTCATCTCGCACGGCGTGTCCAAGAGCGGTGCGGATGAAGACCAGGATGTCGGCGGCACCGAAGAAGACGGCGACGATGACGATGAGGCGCGCGATGCGCACGCGGGTGGCGACGACGAGGGCGAGCGCAAGATGTCGCCATCGAAGGCGCTCAAGACCTACACCATCAACCTGACCGAGCGCGCGGCGCAGGGCAAAATCGATCCGCTGGTCGGGCGCAAGAACGAACTCGAGCGGGCGATCCACGTGTTGCTGCGGCGGCGCAAGAACAACCCGGTGTTCGTCGGCGAGGCGGGAGTAGGGAAGACCGCGTTGGCCGAGGGACTCGCGCTCGCTGTTCATCACGGCGAAGTGCCGCCCGCGCTGAAGGGCGTCGAGATCTACGCCGTCGATATGGGTGCATTACTTGCGGGCACGCGCTTCCGCGGCGATTTCGAGCAGCGCATCAAGGCGGTGCTCAAGGCGGTGGTCGGCGATCCCAAGAAGATTCTCTTCATCGACGAGATTCACACCATCGTCGGCGCAGGCGCGGCATCGGGATCGACCATGGACGCATCGAACCTGCTCAAGCCCGCGCTCGCATCGGGCGAGCTGCGCTGCATCGGGTCGACGACCTACCAGGAGTACAAGCGCTCGTTCGATCGCGACAAGGCGCTGGCGCGCCGCTTCCAGCGAATCGACGTGCTCGAGCCGAGCCAGGAAGAGACGGTCCAGATCCTCGAGGGCCTGAAGCCGCACTACGAGAAGCACCACAACGTGAAATACACCGGACCGGCGCTGCGCCTGGCGGTGGAGCTGTCCGCCCGTTACATCAACGATCGTTTCCTGCCGGACAAGGCTATCGACGTGATGGACGAGGCCGGCGTGGCCGGTCATCTGCGCGCCAAGGGCTCACCCGATCCGATTACGGTGGGAGTCCGCGATGTCGAACGCACGGTCGCGCGGATGGCGAAAATTCCCGAGCGCACGGTCTCCTCGACGGATCGCAGCCGGCTGCAGAGCCTGGAGGACGATCTCAAGAAGACGGTGTTCGGGCAGGACACGGCGATCGCGGCAGTCGCGCGCGCGATCAAGCTCGCGCGCTCAGGCCTGAGTCATCCGGACAAGCCGGTGGGCGCATTCCTGTTCGCCGGCCCGACGGGAGTAGGCAAGACCGAAGTCGCGCGCCAGCTCGCGAAGACGATGGGCGTGGAGTTCCTGCGCTTTGACATGTCGGAGTACATGGAGCGCCACACGGTGTCGCGGCTGATCGGCGCGCCTCCGGGCTACGTGGGCTTCGACCAGGGAGGACTGCTCACCGACGCGATCAACAAGACACCGCACTGCGTGTTGCTGCTCGACGAAATCGAGAAGGCGCATCCGGACCTGTTCAATATCCTGCTGCAGGTGATGGATCACGCGACGTTGACCGACAACAACGGCCGCAAGGCGGACTTCCGCAACGTGGTGCTGGTGATGACCACGAACGCAGGCGCGCAGGAGCTGGCGCGCTCGATGATCGGCTTCCAGGGCGGGGTGGGGACGGGAAGTCCGAAGACGGTAATCGAGCGGATGTTCTCGCCGGAATTCCGCAATCGTCTCTCCGCGACCATCGAGTTTGGACCGCTCACTCCGCCGGTCGTCGAGATGGTGGTGGACAAGTTCCTTGGCGAGCTCCAGGAGCGGCTCGACAAGCAGAAGGTTATCCTCACCGCGACGCCGGCCGCCAAGAAGTGGCTGGCGGAGCGGGGCTTCGATCCGCGTTTCGGCGCGCGCCCCTTGGGCAGGCTCATCGAGAACGAAATCGCTCGCGCACTCGCCGACGAGGTTCTGTTCGGCAAGCTGACCAAGGGCGGGAAGGTGACAGTGGACGTCGATCCGGGCGGCGAGAAACTGACCTTCGAATACAGCGAAACGCCTACGCGGCAGCCCGCTGCAGTTTCTTAACGTAGACCTCACCGCAAAGACACCAAGTTTCGGATTCTGTCTCGATCCTGACTTTGTCTCTTTGTGCCTTGGTGGTTAAGTCCTTCCGCTATTCGCGGCGCAGCACGGTGGGGTGCAGCCACTCGTCGCCGCCGGGTTCGCTATGGTCGATGTTGTAGTGCAGGCCGCGCGATTCCTTGCGCGCCTTGGCCGACCGGATGATCAGTTCGGCGACGGTGGCGAGGTTGCGCAGCTCGACGAGGTCGGAATCGATGGTGTGGTACCAGTAGTAGGTGTGAATCTCTTCCTTGATTAGCTCGATGCGGCGGAGCGCGCGCTCCAGCCGGCGGTCGCTCCGCACGATTCCCACGTAGTTCCACATCAGGCGGCGAATCTCATCCCAGCTCTGGGTGATCAGTACGCGCTCCTCGCTGCGAATCGCGCGGCCGGGATCCCATTCGGGGAACTCCGGGGGTGCGCCGCCGGCAGATTTGAGCATCTTGACGGCGGATGCCGCCGCGCGCCGTCCCATCACCGCCGCCTCGAGCAGCGAATTGGATGCGAGCCGGTTGGCGCCGTGAAGTCCCGTCATCGCGACTTCCCCGGCGGCATAGAGCCGGTGGATTCCGGTGGCGGCATCGAGGTCGGTCTGCACGCCGCCGCACATGTAATGCGCGGCCGGCACGACCGGAATCGGAGCCCTGGTCAAATCGAAACCGTAGCCCAGGCAGCGTTGGTAGATATTCGGGAAGCGGGTCCGGATGAAATCGGCATCGCGATGGCTCAGATCAAGCAGCACGTTGTCGAGTCCGTGCCGCTTCATCTCGGAGTCGATCGCGCGCGCGACCACGTCGCGCGGCGCCAGCTCCGCATCGGGATGGTAGTTTTTCATGAACGGCGTGCCGTCGGGTAGCCGCAGAATCGCGCCCTCGCCGCGCAGGGCCTCCGAGATCAGGAACGACTTGGCGGCAGGATGGAACAGGCAGGTCGGATGGAACTGGTAGAACTCCATGTTGGCGATCGGTGCGCCCGCGCGATAGGCCATCGCGACTCCATCGCCGGAGGCGATATCGGGGTTGGTCGTGTAGAGATAGACCTTGCCCGCGCCGCCGGTGGCGAGCAGGGTCGCGCGGGCGAGAATCTTGCGGACCGTCTGCGATTTGCGATCGTATGCGTACACACCCCAGCACGCGCCGGGTTTTCCGCCATCGGAGCGTTCGACCAGCAGGTTGACCGCGACATGGTTTTCCAGCGTCCGGATGTTTTCGCGATCGCGCGCGGCCTCGGTGAGCGCGCGCATGATCTCCTGGCCGGTTAGGTCCTGGGCGTGGAGGACGCGGCGATGGGTATGGCCGCCCTCGCGGCCCAGGTCGTATTCGTCTTCGCCGCCGTGTTCGATCTTCGAGAATTGGGTGCCGAGCCGGATAAGCTCCCGGACTACATCGGGGCCCTCGCGCACGATGCTTTCGACCGCCGCGCGGTCGCATAGTCCGGCGCCGGCGCGCAGGGTGTCTTCGACGTGGGACTCGAACGAATCGCGCATGCTCCACACGCTGGCAATTCCGCCTTGCGCGTATGCGGTGTTGGCCTCGGTGCTTTCGGCCTTGGTGAGAACGGTGACGGAGCCGAATTCGGAAGCGCGCAGCGCGAACATCAGCCCGGCGATACCGCCGCCGATAACCAGGAAGTCGCTCTGGAAGTGACGCTTCATGCCGTGATGCCCGGGTTGGGAAGTCCAACCGGCGCGATCGCCGTTCCTTTGGTGAGACGCTATGTTGCGCCAGTGTTACCAGTCAATATCGCGCGCCGCGGGGCGAGCGCTCAGACGGCTGCGGGAATCGCAATTTGCCCCAACCAACCGATTACCCTATTGTCGAAAGAGAATTTTCCGCGGAGCTGAGGCGTGGAACTAACGACGCCAAACGTCCTGACGATGCTCAGGATTGCCTGTGTGCCGGTGCTGATCTGGTTGCTGATGCACACGGGGCCGATTCCGTCAGCGCTGGCGGCGGCGGTGTTCTTCGTCGCGACGATCACCGACTACTTCGACGGCTATATCGCGCGCAGCTACAACTCGGTCACGGCGATAGGTAAGTTTCTCGACCCGATGGCGGACAAGCTGGTCATCACGACCGCGCTCATCATGCTGACCGGGATGGCGCGCAGTCCGCACGTGCCGGCGTGGATGGTGGTGGTGCTGGTGACGCGCGAGATCATGGTGACGGCACTGCGCGCGGTGGCGGCGACCGAGGGCATGGTGATGGGAGCCGACGAGCTGGGCAAGTACAAGATGTCGCTCCAGGCGATTGCGGTTACCGGGCTGCTAATCCACTACACGTATTTCCACGTCGATACCTTCGCGTTCGGGATGTTCGTGCTGTGGATCGCGCTGGTGGTGACGGTCTGGTCCGGGGTCGACTACTACCTGAAGGTGTGGCGCGCGCTGCGGCCGCCCGCGGTTCGCCCGGCGGCGAAGCGAGCGGCGGTCTGATTGACTTGGCTGGGAGCGCCCGATAAACGATCTAGTTCGACCTCGCGAGCGGGTGTAGCTCAGTTGGTAGAGCGCGTGCTTGCCAAGCACGAGGTCGTCGGTTCGAAACCGATCACCCGCTCCATTGATTTCGTAGCCAATTCTCCGGTGGCCGAGAGCGAACACGATCAGAGCCAGCACGATCTCGATGATGCTGCGGGAGGAGAGGTTCATCCGGACCGCCTCCGCCGGGAGCCTGACTACGGAGCTTTGGGCGCAGGCGCGGTCGACATCCTGTAATTTGTAGCCTCTTCCATTCGCGCGATTGCATAGCGGTAGGGTTCATCCGGGATTGTCATCAGCCCGCGGTACGGATGCGCCAATTCCAGGATCGCCAGGATGGTCAACCCGAGCCAAATGGAAAAAAAGGCGCACATGATTCCCTGGGTGCCAAAACCCTGGGCTCCAAAGAAAAAGCTGAAACCGATTGTGATGAGGCAGCCGAGATAGATGATGAACCAGACCATCGAGGGAAGGTTCCCCTCATAGAAATGCAGTCGCTGGCTGCGTGCCTGGCTGATGGCGCTGAGCTGATCGACGGCCTTGTCGAGGAGCATCTGCTCATGGCCGTTTTCCGGATTGTAGGAGATCACCATCGACCAGAGCTTATGGGCGCCTTCTTTGCCCGCGTGATAGGTCACGTTCGCCATCTGGGGCCACTCCTCATCTACTACCCGATGGGTGGTATTCGAGCACCGCGGCGTCGAGTTTGGTACGCATCGGCTCGGCCATTCCAGCGCCCAGCTTGTAGAGGCTTTCCAGTGCGGTCGCTTCATCGTGGGCATTAGCGTCGGCCTGATCGAAACGCTCCCAGGCAGCGACAATCACGAATCCGAGGACGAGCCCATAGAAGGCGCCTAGTATTCCAAAGGTTATGCCCGCGACCTCATGGTTTTCTTGCAGGCTGTGAACAGACACCAGTCGTCTTACAATGTAGAGACCCAAGACACTGCCCCCACCAAACAACACCGCAATGAAGGCGAGTTGCGCGGACATGCTCCAGGATTCCAAGAATTCCATGGGCCAAATCCCTCCTGTGCCGGGAAGCGCTGGTAAGATCGATCTCAGGATGTAGGAAAGCAAGGATGGAGGCTTGGCATCCATCCTTGAGCCTGATTCCCCGCTTCGCTGCGCGCGTGGGAACGGCAGGGGTAAGGCCAGCAGGACGAATGCCGGGCTTCAGTCCTTCAATTGAGTAGTCTCGATTTTCAGTACAACCCTGGAAGAGTCAGCTGAGGGAGATCAGAGTTTGCGGTCTCGGACTTTGCTTTCCCTTTCACTCACCAGTAAAAGAACTGCCGCCCCCCGTGGCGATGGCGACATCTCGCGAGCGAATTCACTTGCCGAGAGCGAAAACCTGATGGTACGGGTTTTTGATCGGCAGCCTGTCGAAGGTCGCGAAGCCTGCCTCGGTGGCCAGCGCCTTC
>DATJWT010000089.1:0-5157 GCA_035500975.1 Binataceae bacterium (SeqCode) | reverse complement strand
GATCACCTATCGCGACGTGCGGATAGTGCGCGACCTGGTACTGGAAAATCGCGAGTGGACGCCGGCGGCGTTTCGACCTTATGCGGAAGAACGGCGCGAGCGGATGCGCCGGCTGCGTTTCGTCGGGACCGCCACCTCGATCCTGACGGCGGAGTTCGGCCCGCGCGCGCAGCAACGGCGCATCAAGTTCCGCGAGGAGATGAAGCGCGGGAGTTTCATCAATCCAACCCCGGCCGCGTTCCTGGGTCCGGAGACAGTTCCGGCGGAGGCCTTCGAGCCGCAAGTGCTGGAACGCCTGCGGGCGCTTTAGTTCCTCTCGTTCCTTTTGTCGCCATTCCGAGAGCCTGTGAAGAATCCTCCAAGAGTCGCGAGACCTCAGTCACTCCGACTGAAAGCCCAGCACGTCATCCCGAGCGAAGTCGAGGAATGACGGAAGGAGGGAGAGCCGGAGCTATTTCCGGCTGGACAACTGGAACGGATTGCCGTCGGGGTCTTTGCCCTCGCAGAGATCGATTCCGGCTCCCGATCTGACCTTTCCCATCTTTGCGCCGCGCTTGATTAGCAGCTCGCGCGCGGCCGCTACGTTGCTCGCATAAAAGCTCATCTTCGGTGGCCGCCCGCCGACCTCGGAGGTGCCGTTATGCAGCGCAACGTTGCATCCGCCCGCCGCGAACTCTTTCCATCCGGGATCGTCTGCAATCTGCCGCAGCCCCAGCACGTCCCGATAGAAAGCGGCCATCTGCGGCATCCGCAAGGTGAACAGAACGATCCGCTTGAGTTCGAAGTCCACGATTTTTCAACTAGCGGGAGGCCAGGGCTTCGTTGAGCGCGGCCTGCATCGATGCCACCGCGTCAGCCGCAGCTTCAGGTGGCTTCTTGTCGCGCGCCTTCAGGTAGGCATACATCACGCTGCGGCTGGCGCTGACGATGACGCCCAGGCCGTCGGCGCGCGCCGCGCCAATCGCATCCGCGGCGCTGCCGCCCTGCGCGCCGTAGCCCGGCACCAGGATAGTCGCGTGCGGCATGAGCTCGCGGGCGCGTTTCAATTGGGCAGGGTAGGTCGCGCCGACCACCGCGCCGACCGGGCTCAAGCCGGACTCGCCCAGGAAGTCGCTGCCCCATCCTTCGACGCGTTGCGCAATCTTCTCCCACAGCATCAGGTCAGGAGAAGGAAGGTCCTGGAATTCTCCCGAGGCGGGATTCGAAGTCTTCACCAGGATGAACACGCCGCGGCCTTTGGGAACCCTCACGATAAACGGCATCGTTGCATCGGCGCCCTGGTACGGATTCACCGTGACGGCATCGCTGGCGAAGTCGCCCTCGCCGAGGAACGCCTCGGCATAAGCCATCGAGGTTGTTCCGATATCGCCGCGCTTCGCGTCCGCGATCGTCAGCAGCCCGAGCCGTCGCGCGGTGCGCAGCACTTCCACGAATGCTTTAAGCCCGTCGATGCCGCGCGCCTCGAAGAAGGCGAGTTGCGGTTTGATCGCGACGATAAACGGGGCGCAGGCCTCGACCGTCTCGCAGCAAAACCGCGCGAGCGTGTAACCCTCCGGCACGCCCGGAGTATCGGCGGTATCGAGCTGGGGATCGACGCCGAGGATCGCCACCGAGCGTTTTTTGCGGGATGCGTCGGCCAGGCGATCGGCGAAGTTCATCGTCCATTAAGATCGCATATCGGCCACCGCCATGCATCAGACCGTTGCCTTTCAGCACGCGGCTTGCACATTCTTAATCAACAGGCGGGCATTGCCGCGCTTCCACTTCCGAGGAAAAGTTCCCGATGACCCGAATAACTATCGCTACCAAACTGCGCCTGGCCGCGGCGATCGCGCCGCTGGTGTTGTTGATTGCGACCCCACTCATCGCGGGCGGCTTCTACCTCTTCGGCATCATGCCCACGATGCTCCAGGAGAATCAGTTTGCCGAGTTGCGGGCCGCCGATGGCATGGAGTCGGCGCTCTACAAGATGGATTGGGGGCGGACGCAACCCGACGGGCTGGAGATTATCAAGGGCCAGGAGCGGCGCTTCGTGGGGTACGTCGATGTAGCCAGGGCGCACGCGGGCACCCGCGAGCAGCTGGACAAGATCGAGCAGATTGCGCAGACGGCGAATCCGATCTTCGACGACCTGCGCAAGGCGAGCCCCGGAGATGACAGCGTCGAGCCGAAGCTGCGCGACTTGCAGGGACTTATCGCCGATCTCGGCGCGGCCAACCAGGGCGCGATGGCGGAGGTGATTGCCGGCGCCGCGGATCGTTCGCACAAGTACATTGCGATCACGCTAATTGCCGGGTTGTTGGTGCCGTGGGCGCTGTTCTTTTTCCTCTACGGCCAGGCAGGGCAGGTCGCCGGCGCGCTGCGCGAGATTCGCGCGCGGGTGGAGAAGATGGCCGAGGGCGCAGCGGGCCAGTCAGCGGACCTGGAGGCGATCGATCGGAAGCTGGCGGAGCTGGGATTCCCCAAGCCCAACCCGATGTTCGCCGAGTAGTATCGACAGAACGCTATCCAGTCCTTCTCCCCAAAGGAGAAGAAGCGCGTTGCGCGCCGGTTGAGGGTCGGTCGAATTGAGATCAGCCCGGCTTGGGGCAGGTCGCGCCGAGATAGTTCCACATCGCGCGATGGATCCCGTCGACGCGGATGATCTTTCCGAACATGACGTCTCCACTCGGCGCGATATGCAAATCCATCGTCACGGGATGGCGCCCTCTCGGAAAATCGATTTGGACGTGATTACCATCGATCGAGCCCTCGCCCTGGCCCATCAATTCGCCGGTCGCCGGATCATAATTCCATACCTGGAATTTGTTGCCGGTCTGGCTGATGAGGTGGCAGGCGCCGATTCCGCCGTCGCGCCACGCGCCGCCGATGCTGCCGAGTTGACTACGATCGACCATCGCGAGCGTATTGGCTGCGGCCGGACTCTGCGCCGGTGCCGAATTCACCGCGACGCTCGGCTTCGAAGCTTCAGGCGCATTGGCGAGTGCGATGGTTTCCGCCCGTGGCTTTGATGGCGGTGGAACGCCGGCGACTTCCGACTGCTCCGGGGTTGGCTTTGGATGAACATGATGCGGTCGTGGCGAGGCGGCGACCCTGGCAACTGAGGGTTGTGCGGATTGTATCGGGGCGCCGGGCGGCGGGAGCGCGGCAATCGATGGAACCGCGGCGGGACTCACAGTCACCACCACGGTTTTGGGCGTGTCGTGACTTGCGATCAGGCCGAACTGCGCGAGGATCGCGACGGCCGCCGCGATCACCGTGGCGACCGCGGCCAAGCCGCTCAGGAAAGCGAACGCCCGCCCGCCTGTTCCTTTGCCCTCGGCCATGCAGAAATCATTTGCCAGACATTTTGGCGACGTTCAAACGGCTGCGTTCCCGGACGTCGCTCACCGGGTGAATTCCGGCATGACTTCCTTCGCGAACAGCTCCATCGTGTCCTGTGCCATGAAGTTCAAAAAGAAGTAGGTCATGCCCAGGTTCTCGATTCGCCACGCCAGTTCGCGTTTGACCTCGTCGATAGTGCCGACCAGCACCTGCGGTGAACTGCGCGCGACCTCGACGTCGTTGATTCCAAACGCCTGCGCGGTAGCAGTGACCATCGCGTCCGCCACGCTCTTTTCCTTCGCGGTGAGCACGAAGCTCATCGCGGACAGCTCGACGGCATCCTTGCGCCCGGCGGCCTCGGCAAATCCTTGCATCATCTCGATACGCCGTTTCACCTCGCTCTTGTCGAATTTCAGCGCGCGAGTGATGTCCACGAATCCTTCGAGGACGGGTGGGTTGAGATTCAGGATGTCGGCTTCTTCCCCGGCTATCTGGAGAATGCGCTTTCCGCCGCCGCCGATCAGGATGGGCGGATGAGGCTTCTGCACGGGGCGCGGGAAACTGTACGCCTTGTCGATTGCGAAATAGCGGCCATGGAAAGTCGGCTCATCCTGCGACCACATCGCCTTGAGGATTTTGAGCCCCTCGGCCATCTGTTCGATACGCTCGGCGTTCGACGGGTAGGGAAAATTGTAGGCGCCGTATTCCTCCTTGAACCATCCGGCGCCGATGCCCGCGATAAAGCGGCCGCCGGAGATGTTGTCGAGCGTGGCCATCATCTTCGCGAGCAACGCGGGATTGCGATACGACATCGCGGTGACGAGCGGAACGATCTTTACCTGCCGGGTCTGCGCCGCGATGGCCGCGAGAGTCGTGTAGCACTCGAGATGCGGCAGCGCGGGATCGGCCATCAGGCCGCGCATGAAAAAGTGATCATCGAGAGAGACGGAGTAGTAGCCGAGCTCCTCCGCGCGGCGGGCGAACGCGCTCAGGTTGTGGAATTCACCGTTGGGCAGGCCGACGTTGAACTTGACGGGGCGCATCGATGGAGTCTCCTCTCGGTTGCGTGCATCGGGAGCGTAGCATCGTGCGGGATGTGAGTAGACGGTGAAATTGCGGAAGCGCTTTCGTCCGGCAAACAGTGTCATGCTGAACAAGGTCCGCGGAGCGAGGAATGCCTGAGGTTCTTCTCTCCTCGGGAGAGGAACTGACGAGAGCGGGAAAGGGTAAGGAAAAAACTAGGCGCGGGGGGATTTCTTTTTTGGCTTGCGGACCTTCTTCGGGACCGCGCCGGGCACGATCACATCGAGGCTCTGCCAGAAGTACCATGCCGCCGCTGACCGGTAGGGCCGCCAGCTCTCCGACAGCTTCACGAAGTGGTCAGGCTTCGGATGCTTGCGCATTCCGTAGGCGCGCACGATCGCGTTGCGCACTCCCAGATCGCCGACCGGGAACACGTCGGGCCGCGAGAGGTTGAACATCAGGAACATCTCGGCGGTCCAGCGGCCGATCCCCTTGACCTGGGTCAGGTGCTCGATAATTTCCTCGTCCTCCATCTTTGCGAAGCGATGGAAGTTGAGCCGGCCCTCTTCGACGTGCCGCGCGAGGTCCTTGATGTATTTGGTTTTTTGTCCCGAGAGGCCGGCCTTGCGCAGCTTTGCGTCCGGCGTCGCGAGAATTTGCGCCGGGGTAGGAAATTTCTTTCCCGGGTAGAGCGCCACGACGCGATCGTGGATCGTCTGCGCGGCGCGCCCCGCCAGTTGCTGGAAGATTATCGCCCGCGCCAGGGCCGGAAAACGCTCGGGACGGCTCGCTATGCGGCACGGCCCGACT
>DATJWT010000088.1:0-3252 GCA_035500975.1 Binataceae bacterium (SeqCode) | reverse complement strand
TGATGGTGCTGACCAACTGGCAAGCGCCCAATCGCCGGGTCTTTCGCGTCGATCTCGCGAATCCTTCCCGCGATAACTGGCGTGAGATCGTGCCCGAGCGGCCCTCCATGATTCACGGGCTTGCGACCGTCGGCGGCAAGTTGGTCGTCATCTACGTGGAGGACGTACGCTCGCGCATCCGGATCTACGAACCCGATGGAACTTTCGTGCGCGAGTTGAATCTACCCGGTCCGGGCAATGTTGCGGGGTTTGCGGGGCGATGGAGTCGCGACGAATCGTTCTTCGACTTCAGCTCCTTCGATCACGCGCCGACCGAGTACCGCTACGACATGAAGACTGGAAGTCGCGAGGTCTGGTGGCAGCAGAAAAACGTGCCCGACCTCTCGCATTTCGAGCTGCGACAGGTTTGGTATTCGTCGAAGGACGGAACCAGAATCCCCATGTACCTGTTTCACAAGCGCGGTCTGAAGCTGGACGGCAACCGGCCCACGCTGTTGTACGGTTACGGTGGATACAACGTAAGTCTCCTTCCTGCGTACTCACCGGTGACAGCTTTGTGGGCGGAGGCAGGGGGAGTATTCGCGTACGCCAACCTGCGCGGCGGTGGAGAATTCGGCGAGCAGTGGCACCAGGCCGGCCGCCGCGAGAAGAAGCAGAACGTGTTCGATGATTTCATCGCCGCAGCCGAATGGCTCATCGCCAACCGCTACACGCAATCTTCCAGGCTCGCTATCTGGGGCGCCAGCAACGGTGGCCTGCTCGTAACTGCCGTGCTGACCCAGCGACCTGACCTCTACCGCGCGGTGATCTGCGAACGCCCCGTCATCGACATGATGCGCCATCACCGGGACCCGATGGGTGCTTATTGGATCGGTGAATATGGCTGCGCCGATGAGGCCAGCGATTTCCCTTACCTGTTGGCGTACTCGCCCTATCACAATGTACGTGCCGGCACGCGCTACCCTGCGGTGATGTTTGTAACGGGAGATTCAGACACGCGATGCGACCCGATGCATGCGCGAAAGATGGCTGCCCGGCTGCAATCGACGACAGCATCAGGCTATCCCATCCTGCTCAACTATCGTCCCGAAGCGGGACACATGCCGGGCATGTCGATGGACGCGAGCATCGATGAGGCCGCCGATGCTCTCACATTCGTGTGTCGCGAGCTCGACGTGAAATTGGTTTGAGAATGAAATTGGAGAACCGCGTGGGAGACACCGCACCAAAGCTGTCACGCCGCCGCGTTTCCGGCCACTGCCTGTGCGGCGCAGTGGAGATCGAGATCGACTTCCCCGCTTTTTGGTCCTGGCACGATCACTCCGCGGCAAGCCGTCGCGCCCATGGCGCCGCCTATGCGACCTACATCGGATGCTGGCGCAAGCACGCCCGCGTGGTGAAGGGCCACCGAAGCATCACTCGTTTCGAGGACGCTGATACGGAGTCAACCCGCAGCTTCTGTTCGCGCTGTGGCTCGCCATTGCTCTATGAACGCAAGCGCTCACGGCACATGATCAACATCCCGCGCGCGCTCTTCAGTGGCCGCACCGGCCGCGAGCCCCGCTATCACATCGCAATCGCAGAGCTTCAGGATTGGACCTTCGGGGGCCAACCGCTAGTCCCACTCAAGGGCTACCCAGGTGTCGTCTGGGAGCGCCCGAAGTCGCGCAAGCGCCCGCGCGACCTCGCTCATCTGGAGATTCTGTACGGGCGTATGCGGTCGATGCGCGCTTCCAGGGTTGGGCACGAAGCCGAATGAAGGACTCAGACGCTATGATGTCCGACACCGAAATCCGCGACATCCTGGTCGAGCGAATCGACCGCCAGTCGCAGAGCGTCGGAATCGTGGTTGGAATCGTCAGCGCCACGGGTCAGAGAGTCGTTTCCTGGGGCAAGGTGTCCCGCGACGAGACGCGTCAGCCGGACGAAAACACGGTTTTCGAGATCGGTTCGATAGGGAAGGTCTTTACGGCTTTGCTCCTGGCCGAGATGGCGCGAACCGGTGAGGTCGCGCTGGACGATCCGGTCGCGAACTACCTGCCCGAGGCCGTCACGATGCCGCAGCGCGGCGGCCGGCAGATCACCTTGCAGGACCTCGCGACTCACACCTCGGGCCTGCCGCGACTTCCCTCAAATCTCGAAATAGTGGAGCGCGCCAACCCATACGCGCACTATAGCGTCGATCAGCTCTATCAATTCCTTTCCCACCATGAGCTCATCCGCGAGATTGGCTCGCAGTACGAATATTCCAACCTGGGCGCTGGTCTACTCGGGCATGTCCTGGCCCGGCGTGCCGGCACGGACTACGAAACCCTCGCGCGAACCCGGATTTGCGATCCCCTCAACATGGACAGCACCCGCATCGCGCTGTCGCCGGAATTGAAGGCTCGTTGTGCAACCGGACACAACCCTGCCGGACAGCCCGTTCCGATGTGGGATATACCGACCCTCGCCGGAGCGGGCGCACTGCGCTCCACCACGCACGATTTGATGGCATTCGTGGCGGCGAATCTCGGGCTGCGGGCATCGCCTCTGGCCGATGCGATGACTGCGATGCGCGCCGTGCGCCGCAATATCGGCTTGGGTACGGACGTCGCCCTTGGATGGCACATCACGACCCGCGATGATCACGAGATCGTTTGGCACAACGGCGGCTCTGATGGATTTCGGACCTTCGCGGGATATGAGCTGAAGGCCGCGGCCGGTGTGGTCGTCCTCTCGAACATGGGAACGGTTGCGGGCGTCGATGACATCGGGATGCATATGCTCAACCCCAAATACCCGCTGTTCAAGGCGATCGCGCGCAGAGCGATCGCGGTCGATCCGGGCATATTCGACGGCTATGTCGGGCGGTACGAACTCGCACCAGCTCTCCTGGTGACTGTTGCACGGGAGGGGGACCGCCTTTTCATCAAGGCGGGAAACGATCCGCTTTTCGAACTGTTCCCCGAGAGCACGCGCGATTTCTTCCTGGAAGTCACCGATGCACAGGTTACCTTTGAACTCGACACCATCGGCCGGGCAACCGGACTAATCCTGCATCAGAATGGTCGGGACACCCCTGCGAAGCGTATCGATTAGAACCCGCCCGCCTTCGTCCCCCAGCGCCCAATCTGCTATCGTTCGCGCCTCTGAGTTGAGCACGATGCGCGCCCTTATCATCTTCCTGGCGACCGGCGTTTACAGCGGGTATTCGCCGATCGCTCCGGGAACCGCCGGCTCAGTCGTTGGCCTGGTGCTGGTCTGGTTCGT
>DATJWT010000087.1:0-7280 GCA_035500975.1 Binataceae bacterium (SeqCode) | reverse complement strand
AGCAGCCCGAAAATTCCATAGCCGATCACGCCGCCGATCTGCATCGTGATTACGAGGCGACTCACGCCCGCCGCCGTGAGCCCGCGGTTCATCTCCAGGTAACCCGGCATCCAGGTGTACGTGAACCAGAACGCCTCGGAGCTGAAGAGGATGGTGAAAAATAGCAAGATGATCACGCGGCGATGCGGACGCAGCGCGATCAGGTCTTCCCGGATGGTCATCGCGCGCGCCTGGCTGTCGAGCCATACGTCGCTCTCCGGCAGGAAGCGCGCGACCGCGGCGACCACGACAAACGCAGGCAGGGCGGAGATCGCGAAGGTCGCGCGCCATCCGATGACGGGCGCAATATGCCCGCTCACCGCCGCTGCCAGCAGGATTCCCAACGGCGCGCCGGTCTGCACGTACGCGGCATAGCGCGCGCGATACTTTGCCGGCACGCTCTCCGCGATCAGGCTCTGTCCGGGAGCCCATCCGCCGCCCATCCCAAGTCCGGTTATCGACCGGTAGATGATTAGTTCCGTCAGCGAATGGCTGGCCGCGCACAGCAGGGTGCCGATTCCGTAGATCGCAACGGTGGTAACGATGGTGGGTTTGCGGCCGTAGCGATCGCCCGCAAAGCCGAAGATCACTCCGCCCAACGCAGTCATCAGGAGGGAAGTCCCGAGGGCGAGGGAAGAATCTGCCGCGCTCAGATGCAGCTCGCGCGCAATCGGGACCAGGAGGAACGAATAGAGGATGAGGTCGTAGAAATCGAAAATCCACGCGAAGAAACACAGCACGACAATTTTCGCGTGCGCCCGCCCCATCGGGAGTTCGCTCAGAATCGCGGGCTGTTGCTGTCCAGTCGCCATTGTCGTCCGGACCTGCCGCGCATCGCGGCTGGCCCCGGCCGGGCCGGTATGGTTGGCTATCTTGCAGGCCACCCGCAAGGAAGGGAAGGGGAGCGCGCCCGCCCCCGGCCTCGCATGGAGCGCACTGGAGAACCCGGATGTTGAAGAGAATTTTCAAGTGGATGCTGCGGACGGTGGTGCTGACGATCGTGTTGTTCGCGATCGTGGCGATTTCCGACTACGTCGCGCATCGCGTGCCCAACGATTCGGTGCTGGTCGTGACGCTTTCCGGACCGGTGGCGGAACGCGGGTCGAACGGCGTGATGGGGCTGCTCAACAACCAAGAGACGCCGCTCAACTTCGTGAGGCGCGCGATAGATCGGGGCGCGCGCGATCCCCGGATCGTTGGACTGGCGGTGAAGGTGATCGATCCGCAGATGGAACTGGCGCAGGCGCAGGAGATCGCGGCCGAGATAAAGCAATTCCACAAGAGCGGCAAATGGACGGCCGCCTATATCGAAACTGCCGGCGAGGGCGACCCCGGGAATCTGCCGTACATGGTCGCGGCCGCGACCGGCAACGTGACGCTGATGCCGCGCGGCGAGCTCGACCTGATCGGCGTAGGCCTCCGGGAATTTTTCGCGCGCGGCACGCTCGACTGGCTCGGCATCAAGCCCAACATCGGGGCAATCGGCCAATACAAGACCGCGTTCAACATGTTCACCAACAAGGAATTCACCGAACCGCAGAAAGAAGACGACGAGGCCCTGGTCGGCGACCTGTTCGATCAAATCGTCGGGCAGATCGCGGATGAGCGCCATCTCGATGCTGCCACCATCAAGACTTTGGTGGACCAGGCCCCGCTGAATGCCACGGTCAGCCTGAAGGCCAAACTCGTCGATCGGCTCGCGTACGAAGACGAGTTCAACGAGCTGATCAAGAAGTGGGGCGGCGGGGAGCACAAGCTGGAGAACTACGACGAATACACCCGCCCGCGTCTCTTCGATGGCTACGGCGGCGGCGACAAGGTCGCGGTTATCTACGGCTCGGGCGCGATCGAGCGCGGTGAAGGCGGGTTCGATCCGCTGCTTTCGCCGGACAGCAGCGCGATGGGCTCGGATCCGATCAGCGATGCGTTCAAGGAAGCGCGCGAGGATGACGACGTGCGCGCGGTGGTATTTCGCGTCGATTCGCCCGGTGGCTCCACGCTCGCATCGGAATTGATTCGCCGCCAGGTGGAGCTGACCGCGAAGGCAAAGCCGGTCGTCGTGAGCATGTCCGGTTATGCAGCATCGGGCGGCTACTGGGTGTCGGTGCCGGCTCGGACGATCGTTGCCGATGCGGGCACGATCACCGGCTCGATCGGTGTGTTGGGCGGCAAGTTCAATATCGGGCCCGCGACCGAGAAGATGTACGTGAACTCGGGAGCGGTAACGCGCGGCGCCAACTACGAGATGTTCGGTTCGTTCACCGATTTCACTCCCGAGCAGCAGAAGATGTTCGAGGGGCAGATTCTCGGCGACGACTACGCGTACTTTCTGCAGGTGGTGGCCGCGAACCGCCACATGACGGTCGACCAGGTCAACGACATCGCGCAGGGGCGAGTATGGACCGGCAAGAAGGCCAGGGAGATCAAGCTGGTCGATATGGTGGGAACCTTCGATGACGCGATGGCGAAGGCGAAGGAGTTCGCCGGTTTCCGTGCCGGTGAGGAAGCGCGAATCGAAGAGCTTCCGGAGCAGCCCGGGTTGCTGCAATCGTTGCTGGCGGGAAGGGTGACCGCGGCGAAAGCGATTGGCGGAAATCCCGCGCAGGCGCTGCTGCCGATGGCCAGGATGGTGCGGACGATTCTTTCAGGCTACAGCCATTTCAGAGGTGCGTACTGTCCAATAGTGCCGGTGCTGTAATCATCCGCGAAAGGTGGAACCACATGAACGCGCAAGTAGAGGAATTTCTCAATGCTCTCGGAGACGCCGAGCGCGCGGGTGGGCGTGTGCTGCACGAGCTGACGGAGCAGGCGGCGTCACTGGAGTTGCGCGAGTTGCTGCGCAAGGTTTCGCACGACGAGGGCTACTACGCGGGCGAGCTGGGGCATCACGTGCGCCGGCTCGGCGGGAACGCATCGAACAAAACGGGAGACTTCGTCGAGAAGGTGCGGGCCGTGGCGGATTTTCGCGGCAAGCTCGAGTTGCTGAATCGCGGGCAGCGATGGGTGATTCGCAAGATCAATGAAAATCTTGCGGCGATTTCCGATCCTCAGCTAAAGGCGTTCCTGGTGGTGATGGCGAAGGGTCACGAGATGAATATCGGCGCGCTGGAGCAGGCTCTGAAAGAGGGCGCCGCCTGAGGCGAGAGCATACCGGTGCGCGAGACGATTATCGGATTGGCGATGGTGGCGCTGACGGCGCTGGGCTTCTATTTCGTCTCGCGCCGGCGCTACAAGTGCCCGTTCTGCGGCGCCTACGTGCAATGGAAGGACATCAACTGCCCGCACTGCGGCAACGACATGAAATACAAGCATCGCGCCGGCCCCGAGGCATTGCCGCGCGCGGCAGCGGAACTACGGCGGAAGCGTACACCGCGAGGGTAGTGACGCTAAGGAGAAATTCAGCTTTTCAGCGCGCGGGCGGCACAGGCGAGGAAGGTATCGATCTCTTTGCGGGTGCTGACCCGAAACCGCTGAAAGTCGCCGTCGAGCTTGATATCGGCGAACATCCCGGCCGGGTCCTCGTGAAAATGCAGGAAGGCCGACGAGCCGCGATAGAACGTGCCGCGTTTCGGTTCCTTCAGTCCTTCGAGCCTGCGGACCCTCGCGAGCAGTGGCTCGATCCGATCGAGAGCATCGGGGCCCGCGTGCTTCATTCGCCGAGCTCGATCACGTAGCCGTCGGGATCGCTGAAATAGGCGAATGGCTCGCTCGGGCTGTGCTTGCCGCGGTTACGGAGCTTGCCGCCGGCTTTTTCCACCTGCAACACCGCCTCATCCATCTTGCCGGCGCCGACACAAAAACCGAAATGCGAAACACCACCGCCGGCAACCGGCTCGCCATCGGCTGCTTTGCACAAGGTGAGGATGTCGCCGCCCTGATCAGAAACCAGGAACACCATCGAGGGCCCGCCCCGGAAGGCGACCTTGAGACCGAATGCCTCCTGATAGAAGCGCAGCGAGCGATCGAGGTCGCTGACGTTGATGTTGACGTGGTTGAGCTTCGCCTTGATCACGGCGGCGTCCTCGCTATTTCGCAGCGGGCGGAGGAGGAGCGGTAATCAGAACCTCATCGCGATGAAGCTGCTCGATTTCAGCTGTGGACATGCCCAGCACCTCGGACAGGATCGCGGCGTTGTCGGCGCCGACGCGCGAGACTTTCAGGTCAGTGCGATCGGGCCATCCTGAAAATTTGACCGGCAGCCCCGGGATATCGAATTCGCCCAGCGCATCGTTCTTGATGTGGCGCACGGTCTTGCGGCCGCGCATGTGCGGATGCGCCATCGCCTCTTCGATTTTCAGCACGGGAGCGCACGGTACGCGCTGCTCATCGAGCGCGCGCAGGGCAGTCTCGCGATCGGGCAGACTCTGCATCCACTGCTCGATCGTGTCGCGCAGCACTTCCTTGTTCTTCACGCGATCGCGGTTGGTCTTGAAGCGTGGATCGTCGCCCAGCTCCGGTCGGCCCATCGCTTTCCAGAGCCTTCCGATCTCGTGCTGCTGGATGACCAGGAAGATGTAGCCTTCCTTGCTCTGGTACACGCCCGTCGGCTGGCCGGTCGGATGAAGCGAGCCGCTGCGCTTGGGGGACCATCGGCCGGGCCGCAGGGAAATCACCGGCACGGAGAGCTCGTGCATATGGAAGTACGTATCGAGCAGGGACGCATCAAGGTACTGGCCCTCGCCCGTTCGCTCGCGGTTGAGGAGCGCGAATCCCACCGCCATCGCGGCCGCGACTCCCGTGGAGACGTCGCCGACCGCCATCGGCGGAAACATCGGACGGCCTTCCGGCTCGCCAATCTGATCGATAACTCCGGCCATCGATGCGCCCAGGTAGTCGTAACCGGGCTTGTAGCTGAGCGGGCCGGTCTGGCCGGCGACGGAGACGGAGCACATGATGAGCCGCGGGTTGATCTTCTTCAGTGTTTCGTAACCGAAACCCATCTCCGCGATCACGCCGGGCGCGAAGTTTTCAACCACCACGTCGATTTTCGGAATCATCGAGAGCAGCAGTTCGCGGCCTTTCGGCTTGCGCAGGTCGACGGCGAGACTGCGCTTGGAATGATTGTGCTGCACGTAGTAGCTGCTCATGCCGTCGCGCACGACGCCGAGCACGCGCACGTGATCGCCCTCGGGCGAGCGCTCGACCTTGATCACATCGGCGCCCATCTCGGCGAGAATTCGCGAGCAGGTCGGACCGGCTACGTAATGGGTGAAATCGAGAACGCGATAGCCTTCAAGCATCCGCGGCTGTGCCATGGATGACATCCTAGGTTCTTATCCCTCTCCTTGTCCAAGGAGAGGTTAGGAGAGGTGCGGCGGTGGCGATGCAGTGGTCGTAGTGGATCTCCGCGACGGATCGATATGCGATCTTCCGGAGTGATTGCTGAAATTCCAGCGTCGCACCTCTTCCTTACCCCTCCCTTGGACAAGGGGAAGGGGTTCAGGAATTACTTCACGTACAGGAAAATTCCCTCGTAGATCAGCGCGGGCTTGTCGTTGCCTACCACGTGGACCGCGGTTTCCTGCGTCACCTGCGTGCCCTGCGGACGCGGGTCGACGGCGACGATTCGCGAGTGTGCATGCACCTTTGATCCCGCGGGGACCGGTGAGATGAAGCGCAGCTTGTTGGCGCCGTAGTTCACCACGTTGCGGAACCCGACGACCTGCCAATCGTTGTTGTTTTCGAACGCGGGCAGCAGGCTCAGCGTCAGGAAGCCGTGCGCCACCGGCCCGCCGAACGGGCTTTCTTTCTTGCAGCGTTCGATATCGATGTGAATCCACTGATGGTCCCCGGTCACATCGGCGAACTGGTTGATCTTCTGCTGCGAGATTTCGATCGGCTTGGACCAACCGCTGTATTCCTGGCTGATCTTGGACTTCAATTTCTCGACATCGTCAAAACGTATGGTTTCCATGGCCTTCTCCAACCTTTGGTTTGCGTTTCAGACGTGCGACAGCACCTGCTCGTGCAGCCTGCGCACTTGTACCTCATCGATTCCCATCACGGTCGCGAAGCAGAATTGCGAGATGCCCCAGGCCTTGGCGCGGCGCTTCAGCTCCGCGATGCATTCCTCGGGCGTCCCGATGAGCGACACGGGCGATTGCAGCATCGCTTCGCCATTCGGCATGCCGAACCCGGCCGCCATCATCTCGGCAGTCTTGCGGGTCTCTTCTCTGGAGTTGGTGATCATCGAGTTGAAGATGAAGTTGCTGAACTTGATCGCACTCGCATCGCGACCCAACCTCTTCGCCTCGTCGCGCACGAAGTCCAGCTTCCTGCGAAACGACTCGTCGGTTATCTTCTTCACTTCGTCGATCGAGACTTTTCCGCCCTTGCCGGCATCGGGGACGATATTCACATAGTCGGCGTACTTCGCCGCGATACGCAGCAGGCCCTTGCCGCCTCCGCCCACGATGACGGGCGGGCGCGGCTTCTGGATGGGCTTGGGCCACAGGATCGCATCGCGGAGATGGTAGTACTTGCCATCGAAGTTCGTGCGCTCGTTCGCCCACAGGGAGGTGATGCATTGCAGCGCCTCATCCAGCATCTCCAGGCGCTCCGTGATGGGTGGGAACGGAATTCCCGTCATCTGGAACTCGGTTTCGGCCCATCCGGTGCCGAGCCCGGCGAGCAGGCGGCCGTTGCTGACGTGATCGAGCGCGACAAGGCTCTGCGCGGTTATCACCGGATGACGGAAGAGATTGCACAGCACCAGGTGCCCGACTTTGATCTTTTTGGTCGCGTCGGCGACAACCGCGGCCATGATCATGGCGTCGTAAGCGAGCGTATGCGGGTCGTACTGGCGCTCCGGACCTTCCATCACCACATGGTCGGGAAAAACGATAGCATCGAAGCCGACACCTTCCGCCACTTGCGCGATCGCGCGAACCCGCGCCGGCTCCAGGTTGCTGAGTTGCAATACAAATTCCATTACTGATTTTTCCTTCCTCTACTGTTTTACCGCTTCGACTTCGATCGTGATCGCGACCTCGTCGCCGATCAGCACGCCGCCGGCTTCCATCGGCTGATTGAAGCTCACGCCAAAGTCCTTGCGATTGATGGTGGTGGTGGCAGATGCGCCCGCGCGCGTCTTGCCGAACGGGTCCTTGATGGGTTGGGTGTTCTGTACTTCGAGAACGACAGGCTTGGTGACGCCGTGCAGCGTCAAATCACCGGTGACCTTCCACTTGTCGGTGCCATCGGCCTCGACCTTGGTCGATTTGAACGTGATGGTCGGATAC
>DATJWT010000086.1:0-3699 GCA_035500975.1 Binataceae bacterium (SeqCode) | reverse complement strand
CTTGATTTTGCCCAGCTCGCTGGGGTCGATATCGATGTGCAGAATCTTCGCGCGCGGGCAAAATTCCGCAGCCTTGCCGGTCGCGCGATCGTCGAAGCGCACGCCGAGTCCGATCAGCAGGTCGCATTCGTCGAGCATCAGGTTGGTAAAGCGCGCGGCGTGCATGCCGATCATGCCGAGGAACAGCGGATGGTCATGGCGCAGGACTCCCAGCCCGAGCAGCGTGGCGGCGGCGGGAATGCCAGCCTTCTCGACCAGCCGAAGCAATTCGCGCGATGCCTCGGAGGCGATCACTCCCGCGCCGAAGAGCATCATCGGGCGTTTCGCTTCGTTGATGAGCTGAGCGGCGCGCGCGATTTCGTCGTTGCCAAAGCACGGGGTCGGGTCGGGACGAGAGGGGGCGGGTAGCCGATCGATATCGACCTTTTCGGTCTGCACGTCCTTGGGGACATCGACGACGACCGGCCCCGGGCGTCCCGAGGTCGCGATCCGCAGCGCGTCGTTGATCACGCCGGGCAAGTCATGCGCCGAGCGCACCAGGAAATTGTGCTTGGTGATCGGCACCGTGAGGCCGTAGGTGTCGATTTCCTGGAACGCGTCGGTGCCGATCATCGCGCGCGGCACCTGGCCGGTGACCGCGACTATCGGAATCGAATCGAGCTTGGCATCGGCGATGGCGGTGAGCAGGTTGGTCGCGCCGGGCCCGGACGTGCCAAGGCATACCGCCGGGCGGCCAGTCGCACGCGCGATTCCCTGCGCGATAAAGCCGGCACCCTGTTCGTGGCGCGCGAGCACATGACGAATCGAGCTTGCGCCGAGGGCATCGTAGAGCGGCAGGCTCGCGCCGCCGGGAATGCCGGCCACGGTGGTGATGCCGTTATGCTCCAGCATCCGGACGATTATTTCGGCGCCAGTCTGTTTCATAAGAGTCTCTCCTTCTCGTGTCATCCCGAGCGAGGAGCAGCGCGACGAAGTCGAGGGATCTCGGACAGCGTCGCGAACGCGACGCCGGTACCGGTCCCGGATCCGCGGAGCGCTCCTTCTCAGGATTGGCTCGCTGCGGCGACGATGTGGGCGGGAAAAAAGAACCCCCGCCGACCATCACGCCGGCAGGGGTTCCAATCGTTACTTGCTCATCCCCGCTACGGCGCGACGGCCTCCGTAAGTACTACTACGACGATGAGAATAAGCCCCAGGGACTGGGTGCTGTTCAGACTATCGTCGCAGGCGGGAAACATCGTGTCGTCACAATAGCGTCGCGCTGTTAGGCTGGCAAGCCTTCCGTTACCGAAGCTGTTCGCTAGCATTGATTCTAGAGAAGTCCATTCGCATCGCGGTTGAGGTGGCGCACCTGAGAGCCTGAAAGAGAAACGTATTCCAGAGTTCCCTCTTTGTGCCTCACTACGCGGTTCGCCCTCCGAGGGAGTAATAATACCGGCTTCGGTAGCTGCCTCTGCTCCAGGTTTCGCAGGAAACCGATCTTCGAACGGACTCAAACTGGTTTCCCAGAGCAGCACCTCGAGGGCTAATCGCGCGATGCGTTCCAAGGAAGCGGGCACGTCCGATGCACGTGACGGTTGGCTTGCGGGATGCCACAATGCCGCCGGGATGGAACGCAACCCGCGCGACCCTCACGACCGCGTTTTGTATGACTTGGCACGGGCATTCGCGGCGGAGCTGGACCTTGATCTGTTGATCCCCCTCATTATCCGCCGATGCCGCGATGCGCTGGACGCAGGCGGCGTTTCGGTCATGCTGCTCGACCGGAATCGCGGCGAGCTCTATTTCCCGTACAACTCTCAAGACGCACCCGAAGTCAGCGCCAAGCTGGCCAGCTTGAGGTTTCCGGCTAACCGGGGAATAGCAGGCTCGGTGCTCGAAACCGGACGCGCTGAGCGAGTAGATGACCCGGCCAATGATCCTCGTTTCAATTCCACCGTGGACCATTCCACTGGAATCACCACCAGGTCGATCCTGGCGGCCCCGCTGATCGCCCGCGGACAGCCCGAGGGAGTGATCGAGGCGGTCAACCATCGCGACGGACCCTTCACTGATAGCGACTTGAGCCTGCTTCAATCGCTGGCGGACGTGATTGCGATAGCGCTTTGCAATGCGGACCTGTTCGCCACTGCGAAGAAAGCAGAACGAGCCTTGCGCAAACAGGTGGGGGCGCTGAGGCTGGCCAATCGCGAGTTCGAACGGGAGATCGTAGGAACCGGTCCCGCAATGGAGCAGGTTTTCAAGCTGATCGGGAGCGCCGCATCATCATCTATTCCGGTCCTGATAGAAGGCGAGACCGGCACCGGGAAGGAGTTGGTTGCGAGGGCGGTTCATCAGGCCAGTGATCGCGCAGCCGCCCCGTTCATCGCCATCAATTGTGCGGCGTTCGCCGAAGGCCTGTTGGAGAGCGAACTGTTCGGACATCGTCGCGGAGCGTTTACCGGTGCAACGACCGATGAGCCCGGGCTGTTCCGTGCGGCGGACGGGGGAGTGGTGCTGCTCGATGAAATCGGTGAGATGCCATTGCCGATGCAGGCGAAGCTGTTACGGGTATTGCAGGAGGGCGAGGTGACGCCGGTCGGCGCCATTCGGCCCCAGAAGATCGACGTGCGGGTCCTGTCTGCCACCAACCGCGACCTCGCAGCGGCGGTCGCCGCCAGGACTTTTCGCGAGGATCTGTTCTACCGCCTGGCCGTGTTTCCCATCCGTTTACCTCCGCTGCGCGAGCGCCGCGAAGACATCGTCGTGCTGGTGAATCGCTTTCTTGAGGTCAGCGGTAAGCGCAGCGCCAAGCGTTTGAGCGGATTCGAACCAGCGGCGCTCGATGCACTCACTCGATACGATTGGCCCGGAAACGTTCGCCAGCTGCAGAACGAGATCGAGCGGGCGGTAGCGCTAACCGCCGACGGTCAGAGAATAGGCATGAGTCATCTTTCGGCCGCGGTCGCAGGCGGACCAGCGGCGCCTGCCCCGGGCGAAACAGCCCCGGTCTTTCCAGTGCCCAATCACGCCGGTGCAGCGGTGCGCCCGCTGGCCCATGCCCGCGCCGACTTCGAGGCGAACTACATCGCGGAAGTGTTGGCGCAAAATGGAGGCAAGATCGCGGCCGCGGCCCGGGCGCTTGGAATCTCGCGAGAAGCCTTGCACAAGCGAATCAAGAAGTCCGCGCGTTAACTCTGGTTCACACCTCCGCCGTCCGATTCACAGGTTAGGTTGACAGATCACCCCGGATGCGACGCCTCAGAAGGCTTTTTCCACTGGCATGTCGCTTGCTGATGGTCTCCTCCGGAGATTGCAAACAAGCAACGGATCAAAAAAGGAGAGTACGATGAAAAGCAAGAAGAGCAACGCGAAGACGCTGACGGCCAGGAACATGAAGAAGGTCAAGGGGCGAGGGCTCAGAACCGCAGCCAGTATGAGCGGCACCGCGTCCGGAGTCACTGGGGTGCAGGGCCAGCTCCCGCCAACTTCGATCCGTTAGGAGTATCCCGGGATGCTGGCCGAACCCGCAGAGGCCAGCATCCCCACAACCCGCGACTGACCCTCGCTCGCTCCCGGTACCCGGGTGGGCTGGTGGTCGAAAGGCAGTAGCGCGATCCTTCAGTCGCGACGAATCTTCCTGCCGACCTTTCCCGGGTGACCCCCACCATCAAAACAAGTTAGCTCTCACTCCACGGTGACCGACTTCGCGAGGTTGCG
>DATJWT010000085.1:0-25508 GCA_035500975.1 Binataceae bacterium (SeqCode) | reverse complement strand
TCTCTGCCATCATCATCGGGCCGGGATGCACTGGACCGAGATGCCGATTCATTTCGAGCGCATTCGCGAGAGGATGCGGGAGTCCGGGTCCCTGGTCTTCCGCGACCTGGATTTCATGGGGCTGTTCTTCGCATTGACGCTCTTTCGAAGAATGGATGTGCTTGCAGAGAAGCTTGTTCCGTGGGAACCGATGAATCGCGAGGACAGGTTGGCTTTGCTCGCGAAAAGAACGGGAGCCGGCGTCATCCCGAAACACAGCGGCATACCCGCGCGAATCAGCGCCCCTTGAAGATCGGCTTGCGGCGTTCGCGCCATGCGCGATGCCCCTCGGTCTTGTCTTCGGTGAGCTGCAGCGCCATGAAGCGATAGAGATCGGCGTGCGCGGCGGCATCGAGCGGCAGGTCGTAGCCCGAGTTGATCGACTCTTTCGCGACGCGAGCAGCCAGCGGAGAAAGCGAAGCCACATGTTCCGCCACCTTCTTCGCCTGGTCCATCAACTCGCCGTGCGGAACTATCCATTGCGCGAGCCCGGTTCGATAGGCCTCCTCGGCGCGAAGCGGAAATCCCATCGTAAGGCGCATCGCCTGGCCCTTGCCGATCCAGCGCGCCGCGCGGATAGCGCCGCCCTGCGCCGGCAAGATGCCGAGAGCGACCTGGGGCAGCCGCCATTCGGCGCGTTCCGACGCGACGATGAGGTCGCAACAGAACGTCAGGATGCATCCGATGCCGATCGCGTATCCGTTCACCGCCGCCACGACAGGTTTCGAGAACTCCGTGAGCATGGTGATGGGGCTGAAGCGGCGGCGTTTCGGCAGATCGTCAAGGAAGTCGGCGATCGAATTTTCGGTGTGGGTGCGGGGGTTCTTGAGGTCGGCGCCCGCGCTGAACGCGCCGCCCCGGTCGTCGCCGGTCAAGATCACGCAGCGCACATCGCGATCCTCTTCCAATTCCGGCAGACGTTCGCGAAAGTCGGCGGCGAATTCGGGGCACCATGCATTGCGCGCCTCGGGGCGGCTCAGCGTCAGGATCGCGAGATTGCCAGTCTTTTCGCAGAGTAGCGGCATATGCGTTTCCTCCGACGGACCGGAAGGGTGGGTCAATCTCTAATACAACAATCGACGCGTGCCCTCCACGCCGACCGCCTTTGCAAGGCGACCTCGACGCGCAGGCGGCGCAAGTGTTACAAGCGGATCATCCGGGCAGGAGGCAGTTAACGATGTCGCACAAGGGTTTCTCTCACATTGGGCTCTCAACCCTGGACCTCGACAAGACGCGCGAGTTCTACGAGGGCGTGCTCGGCTTCAAGCCGGTGCGTTGTGACACGATCACGGTAAAGGAGGGCGGGAGGATTCGGCACATCTTTTTCGACACCGGGCGCGACCAGCTCATCGCCTTCATGGAAGCGCGCGGAGTTCCGGGGGTGCCCGCGGAGTACGATGCCGGCATCAACCGGGGATTGGGAGTGCCGAGCGCCTTCTATCATTTCGCGTTCGAGACCGGCAGCCTTCCCGGCCTCGAGGAGAAGCGCGCCGAGCTGATTGCCAAGGGCGTCAAGGTCAGCGAAATCGTGGATCACGATTGGGCGAAATCGATCTACTTCAAGGATCCCAACGGGCTGCAGTTGGAATATTGCTGCTACACGCGGGAGCTCAACGACGACGACGCGCGCATGCAGGATCGTTTCGAGGCTTCGATCAAAGGGATGGGCCTCGACGATCGAGTCGACATAACGCCGAAGAAGTAGCTCGCATCGGAGCGGATCGGTTAGGGCAATGCGCACGCTTCTGCCGACGATGGTGGTCGGAAGCTATCCGCAACCGGATTGGCTTATCGATCGCGCCAGGCTGAGCACGTTCGTTCCCCGAACTCGCGCGCCGGAATTGTGGCGAATCCCCGGGCAATGGCTGGAGCAGGCGCAGGATGACGCGACGATTGTGGCGATCCGCGAGATGGAACGCGCGGGCGTGGACATCATCAGCGATGGGGAGATCCGGCGCGAGAGCTACTCCAACCGATTTTCCAATGCGCTGGGCGGGATCGATCGCGAAAAAACCGGGAAACTTGCGCTGAACAACGCGGGCCGCAACGTGACAATCGAGGTCCCGCTGTTCTCGGGAAAGGTGAGCCGGCTTGCGCCGGTTGAAGTTCGCGACGTCACATTCCTGCGCGCGCATACCGATCGCCAAATCAAGATCACGCTGCCGGGACCGTTCACGATGTCGGAGCAGTCGGAGACGAGCTGCCACGCGGATCGCGAGGCGCTCGCGATGGAGCTGGCCGACGCGGTCAACGAGGAAGTGAAGGAGTTGTTCGCGGCGGGGGCCGACATCGTGCAGCTCGACGAGCCCTGGATGCAGCGCTTCCCGCAGCGCGCAAAGCAGTACGGGGTCAAGGTGGTCAATCGTGCGCTCGAGGGGGTCAAGGGCACGACCGCGATTCATATCTGCTTCGGTTATGCGGCAGTAGTTCCGAACAAACCCGCCAGCTATTCATTCCTGACGGAGCTGGAAGGCAGCTCCGTTCACCAGGTATCGATCGAAGCCGCGCAGCCCCGGATCGATCTAGCGGTGCTGCGCGAGCTGCCGAGCAAGACGATGATCGTCGGGGTGCTGGACCTCGGTGACGCAACCATCGAGACTCCGGAGATCGTGGCGCAGCGCATCGATGCCGCGCTGAAGCACGTTCCCGTGGAGCGCCTGGCGGTCGCACCTGACTGCGGCATGAAGTATCTGAAGCGCGAAGTCGCGTTCGGCAAGCTCCAAGCGATGGTCGAGGGCGCAAAGATAGTTCGTGCCCGACTCGGCGGCGTCTAAGCAATCCCCACCGTCGTTCCCGGATAGTAGTGGGCGAGGATCTCTCTGTAAGTTTTGCCTTGGCTTGCCATGACCGCGGCTCCGATTTGGCAGAGGCCGACGCCGTGGCCCCATCCGGCTCCGGTCAGGATGAAGCGATCGCCATCGCGGTCAACGACAAAAGCGGAACTGTAGAGGTGCGTCTTCGACAGCGCGCGACGAATCTCCAGTTCTTTGCCGACGATCAAGTAGTCGCGCTGACCGACGATCTTCAGGCGAACGATACGGCCTGAAGGTCCGCGCGTGAGCGGCTGCAATTCGCGAATGAGGCCCGGATCGACACCGAGCCTGCCTTTGACCAGGTCGGTCAGCTCCGCGGCCGTATAAGCAATTTTCCAACGGTAGAAGTCGCTGGTTTCCTGATCGAAGCCGGGGAGGATTCGTGCGAGCAGCCCGGAATCGTTGGTCGAGCAGTAAGCCGGCGGCTGGGAGCGAATCCAGGTCTCGGGTGTGTAGCGGATGGAATCCGCGTCTCCGTCGCGGACCGACTGGAGGTACGGAATATCCGCGTCTTCCCAGGCCGTCGCGTAGCGCTCCGTGATGCCGCCGCAGCATTTCGAAAAGCGCGCATCGCAGATGGCGCCGTGGTAGCGCAGAAACTCGCCCGCGGTGGAGCGCACTGCCTCCGCCGCGGCGGGAGAGAACAGCCTGGTGATGCCCTGGTAACGCTGGCAATGATCGTCCGCGCACACATCGAAATCGAGATGAGCTTCCCGGCCGTACCATCGGCGTATTTCATGGCGATCGAGGTGTTGCGGGGGCGGAGCAGCGACGGGAGAGGGGTTGGCCTTCGGAAACCACATCCAACTGCGCGAAATGACCGCGTGAGCTTTGAGCGATTCCAGCGGGCACGACGCGCTCATCTCGGAGGAGATCACGCTGGTCACGTATTCCTCGAGGGATATGTCATTGATGGCGGTGAGTCCGGAAGGCCGCTCGACGGCGCGAAGCGCACCGCGAAAGACCTGGCGCTCCACACGCTCCCAATGAAAGCCGATCCCGATCGTGACGTTGTGGAGCGCAAAAGCGCACGATGCCGGGGCCGAAGGTGTCAGAGTGACAGGGGAGGTAAAGCGGTAACGACCGGGAGCATAGGACTTGCCGGAAACATCCGTGAATGCGGCGCCGGTCAGCTCGACTTCAAGCGCCGGCTGCCGTTCGAGTAGTCCGACCGACAAGTTCAAATGGCACTCTCCAGGCGGGCCGCGACTTCGATGAACTGATCCTCGGGCAAGGAAATTTCACGAAAGATTGCGGCGATATCGGCGCCGGTGATCTTTTGAAAATCATTTTCACGCGGTACGACGAAAATGCCGCAGAGATCGATTGCCGCCGGGCTCACGGTCAGCTCGCCGGTATGAAACGCCCGGGGCCGATGTTTTCCGCGCGGGAAAAGACAGGTCACCCATTCTCCCCGGTCGTGGAACGAGGCGATATTGACGAGCGGCTCACCGCGCTTGCCGGTGGTTCGCGCGAGCAAATCGACGGCGCCATCGACTCGATCGACGAGGCGAGAGCGGTCGCGATCGCGAAACAGGAGCGTCCTTAGCGGGTAGTTCGGCAGCGTGGGGCCGGACAGTCCCGCCGTGTCTTTCTCGACAGGAAGCAGTGTCCTCGAGCCCGCCTGGAAATGCATGTGGTCGGGAGCCGATGCGCCGCACTCAGGACCGTTGTAGATGATGAAATAGCCGGGGAGGGCGGCTGCCAGATCCAGCAGGTGTCCGAATTGGGAGACGATACGTTGGGGCGTATGAGCCTGGTGCGCGATAGTGAGATGACGATCGACGATCGGGAAGGGATTGCAGTAGATGGTAAAGCCGGAACCGAACGGCACTCCTTCCTCTTCGGCAGGGAGATTTTCGGGACACAGGAAACAGGGGCGGCGCGCGATCGACTCACGATCGGTCGCGGCGGTGGTGCTGGCGATACGATGAGGGATGTGGCGGACGAGAACTTTAAATCCATCGACCGAGGCCGGGCGGGTCTGGGCGGCCGCGAGGCCTGCGATCCCTTTCGCAAGCAGCGGCCACGCCCGGACCTGGCGCTTGAACAGCGCTTCGACTTCTCGAATCATCGTCGCATCCGCGCCTGGATCTCTACCGTGCGGAGCCAGTCCTTGTAACTGTCGTAACGATTGGCCACCTCGCGCGGCAGCGCGCTGTCGCTGTTGCCCTCCCATCGGCGGCACAGGTAGAGCGAGTCGTAGATGCGGCCGATTTCATATTCACGGCTGATGCGCAGGGCGACCGCATAGTCCTCGCCGTAGCTGACATTCGGAAAGCCGATATTGCGCAGGATCGAGGTGTTGAACGCGCGCGGAGCGCCGAGGCCGTTGATGCGGAGCGCGTTGTTGCGCCCGTTCTCGCGGGTCCACTCGCGATGGTCGATGAGCCCGGGAGGAATCTGCTTCAACGAGAAATCGACCATCGTGTACGAGCCCACAACCATCGCATAGGGGCCGGCCTCGAGTTCCGCAACGATCCGGGCGAGCACGCCATCATCGATATAGAGATCGTCGGAGTCGAGCTGGACTGCGTATTGCCCGCAATCCGGAGAATGAACGGCCTCGTTCCAGCATCCGCCGATGCCGAGGTCGGTGCGCGCCGGAACCAGATGTATTACTCGACGGTCGACGATCCCGCGCACGATCTCGCTGGTGCGATCCGTGGAATGGTTGTCGACCACGATGACGTTGAATGCGAAATCGGCGCGCTGGCTGAGGACGCTTTTTACCGCGTCACCAACGGTTCGCTCTCGATTGCGAACCGGGATTACTACGCTCGCCTTGACCGGGAACTTTGCTCCTGAGCCCGGGACCGGCGCGAAGTCAGGCGCCAGCCAGGCGCCGATTCGTTTGAGATGAGCCGTCGCGATCTGTTCCATCTCGATCTGGTAGTCGCGGTTGCGCGGGTCGACATAGTCGAATTGCTTTTCGCCCGTGGGCCGCGAGTCGCCAACGGATGCGCCGTACAACGGTTCGGGGATCCGGACGATTCGGTGGTTTTCGGAGAGTCGCAGCCGGAGATCGTAGAGCGCGCCCCATTTCAGGCCGCCGGCAATCCCGGCCTGGCGGGCCTTGGCCACAGAGAGCGCGATCACCGGACCGAAGTCGAAGTTGTCGCGGATGCTGCCGAGTTGGTAGTCGATGCGCGGAGCTCCGGGCGCATCGGAGTAAACGAGGGCCGCGCCGCTCTCACGCATCACCTGTGCGGCGCGATCGAACATGCGCGGGCCGGGGTCGATGGTCACGCGCGGATCGCCAAGGAAAAGGACTTCGGAAGCGGCGGCCTCGAGCACCGCTTGCAGGCTCTTCGAGGAGTAGTCTTGCGGATAGATGATCGTCACGTCCACCCCGCCTCAGCTCAATCCAAGGTACCGCAATGTGTCGCTCAATTCTGCATCGGCACCGACCGGATTCTAAAAGCGCAGGCTGAAGCCCGCGCTCACCGCCCGCGCTGCGCGGGGCGCACCACGACGACTCCCGCCATGCGGTTCTTCTTCAGAAAATCATCGAGGCGCTGCTCGACGACCTCGCCCTGGCTGCGAGAGGCATGGCGAAGCACAAGCCGTTCGCGCGTGCGCACGATGATGCCGGCGTGAAAGAAGTCGAGGTGTTTGCGGGTCGAGGCAAAGAAAATCAGATCGCCGGTGAGTAGCCACCTGGCGAGTCGCGGTACTGCGCTCTTCGGTACGCACTTCAGGGTCGTATGTCGCGCGGGCAGACCGGGCACGACATCCAGCAGGCGTTCGCGCAGAACGGTTGGAACCGAAACGGCCGCAATCCGGCCGAGCGTTGCGTCGCGCAGATTGTTGCGGATCCATCCGGTCATGTAGTGATTGCGCTTTCTCCATTCGATCCGGCCCTGTTCGTAGCGGATCTTGCGCAGAGACTCGATGAAGCCATCGATGGTCGCGGCGCGCGCAAGAGCCAGGACGGTTTCGATATAGGTGACGCAGTCGAAACCATCGAGAGGCGCCACGAAGACTTCGGGTGTAACGGCCGAGCCAATCAGCGGAAACGGTTTGTAGGGGTAGCCGAGAAAGTATCCCGAAAAGATTGCGATTCGGTCGGTCACTGACCGATCGCCCTTTGCCTCGGCCAGGAGCTCCCGCACGCGCCGGCGGTCAAGACCCGATGGAATCATTCAGCTTGCGGATCCAGCCGCATCGCGAAGCTTTCCGGATTGTGAAAATCGGGCTTGTCCGCAGGGTGATGCAACGCCCAAAAAGAGAGGCCATCGCGTGTCTCGATCACGGCGGCGAGTCCGAGGCGTAGAGCGGCGCCCGGGTGCGAGGCCGACAAGCGCGCGAGTTGAATGACCGCATCGAGCTCCAGGTGGCTGGAGTCTGACCGAACCGCGATTTGCGGATTCATCGATTCGTCGTTGAGCGGTGCGCCGTTTCGATAGCCAGAAAATCCGTAGACGGTCCACTCGCGCGAGGGCGCGAAATTGAATTCGTGGTAAGCGGCCGCGCCTTCTATCCTTATGAAGGCTTCAAAGCAGGTATGCCGCCACAGCTCACGCCCGATGATCGGCTCGCGGAGGGCAGGAATGCGGATACGGCCAACATCGCCATCGAGACGGTAGCTAATCCCCAGTTGCGCGTCCGATCGCTGCACGCGGGTCCGGATCGAGCGCACCACGCCGGTAAGGCCGGCTCGATGGCAGCTTAGATCGAACCATTTTTCGAACTGGCCCGCGGGCATCTCCCGGATTGCTCTATTGGAGCGCACCCGAGGTGGCAAGGTCCGTTATGCGCTGCTCGTCGTATCCCAAAATCGATTCAAGGACGTACTGACTATCGGCGCCGATCGAAGGCGCCGGCTTGGGAATTCTTGCGGGAGTGAGCGAAAGAAGGAATCGGGACCCCTCAATCACGGTCCTGCCAAGAACCGGGTGTTCGACCTCCAGGAGATATCCTCGGCTTGCCAGTTGAGGGTCCTCGCAAACATGTTTGCTGTCGCTGAGGGCGGCAGCGGGGATACCGGTCTTTTGCAGCAAAGTCTCCGCGGCATCGGCCGCGAGACCTTTCGTCCAGGCGGCGATGAGTTCGTCGAGTTGACGACGGTTCTGAAGTCGGGCTGCCAAGGTTTTGAAGCTGCTATCGTTCGCGAGATCATCCTTGCCCATCAGCGCACACAAGCGACGCCAGCTTTCGTCGGTGGGGCACGCGATCGCGATCCAGGAATCGTTGCCCAGCGCCGGGTAAACGCCGTGGGGCGCGCAGTTGGGGTCATCGTTCCCAACCCCCTGCTCGGTGCGTCCATTGACGGCGCAATCGAGCAGTGTCGGTGCGAGAAAATGGAGAGCCGACTCGGCCTGCGACTGATCGATGTATTGGCCCTTTCCCGTGCGCCTTCGATACTCGAGCGCTGCAAGCACCGAAACCGCGCCGAACCGCGGCGCGACGTAGTCGGTGTAGGCGCCGAACGGTCCGGAGGGAGGCCGGTCAGGCCATCCGCAAAGGTTGTAGAAGCCCGAGACAGCGGCAGCCATGTTGCCGAATCCCGTGAATCCGGAGAGCGGCCCGGTCTGGCCCATCAGGCACGAGCTCAGCATGATTATGTCGGGTTTGACCTTGCGCAACGATTCGTAGTCGAGTCCCCACGCGCGCATCGCCTTGGGTGAGAAGGATTCGCATACCACATCGGCCCATCGAACGAGGTCGAGGACCACTTGGCGCGCTTGCGGTTTGCTCAGGTCAAGTCCGAGTCCGAGCTTCCCGGCATTGTAAGTACCAAACAGGCCCGAACCGTCGTGACCGGGTTTGTTGCGGTGAAAAGGACCGACGGTGCGCGCGCCGTCTATTCGGTTGGCGGACTCGATTCGGACTACGGTCGCGCCATAGTCGGCGAGGCCGCGCGTCGTGCCGGGACCCGCCAGTGCCCACATGAAATCGAGAACCTTCACATCGTCGAGTGGCAGCATCAAACTACTCCGCGTCGCGACAAGTCCGCGATTTTCTCGTCCGACAGTCCCAGCTCCCGGGAGAGGATTTCACGGTTGTGTTCGCCGATTAGCGGCGGCCGCCGGCGATACGTAATCGGACTCTCGCTGAACCTTGCGAACGGTCCCGGATAGCGGAAAGAGCGTCCGAGCTCCGGATGGTTCAGCGTCTGCCAGTATTTGCGCGAATCGAGTTGAGGGCTCGCCAGGACCTCATCCACGGTGGTGATGGGAGCGATCAGCAATCCCCGTTCGAGCGCGGCCTTGAAAAGATCCGCTTTGGTCCTGCTCGCGAAAAACCCCGCGATCAGTCCGACCACTCGCTCATACTCCGCCATCGGCTCCTGGCCTCCGGCGAGCAACGCCCCGTATGCGATCCAATCCTTGTCGCGGGTCGCCGCGTCGCACGCGCCAATTTCGTGGAGATAGTTCATCAGCCGCTGCGTGAAGACGCCCAGTTGAGGCCCGAACAGGAAGATGCTCGTGACGTAGCCGTCCTGCGCGCGCCATACCAGCGGTACCCGCTGCGATCCGACCCGAGCGCCGCCGGCCATCCGGCGGGCGTCGTCGGCGCCCAGGCGATAGGCAAGGTTATTGGCCTGGGTAGCCAGGGTGACCGACTGCTGCGCGGCTACATCGACGTGCTGCCCCATGCCGGATCGAGCGCGCGCGTGGTTCGCTACCAGCGCGCCGGCGGCAGCGTCACCGGAGGCATGAAGGTAGGCTTGCGGCACGCATACTCGAACGGGAGCGCGGTCTTCATCGCCGCAGAGCAGCAAGGGGCCACCAGCGGCGAGAATTACCAGGTCGCTGTCCGCATAAGTCGCCTTGGGGCCTTGCTGACCGAATGGCGTTATCGAGACGTAGATCAGTCCGGGATTGATGGCTGAGAGGTTTTCATAACCGAGCTGGCGGTCGCGAAGGTAGCCGGGATTGAACGACTCGATCAGGAAATGGGAGCGAGTCGCGAGTTGACGCAGCAGCTCTCTGCCTTCATCAGTCTCCAGGTTGAGGGTGATACTTCGCTTATTGCGGTTGTAGGCCCACCAATAAAGCGAACGGTTTGGATCCGGCAGATCTTCATAGAATGGAGCGAGTCGCCGCGCGGGCGAGCCACCCGGCGGTTCCACCTTGATGACGTCGGCGCCGAGGTCGCCGAGAATCTGGCCGCAAAGGAGGCCGCGCTCGGTAGTAAGGTCGAGCACCCGGTACGGACTCAGCATCGAGGTGCTTTCTTGTGGAGCGTGACCTTCCTGCGCTTGTATCATCGTGCCTCTACCGTGATGTTCCCAGGAAACATCCGTTAACACGACACCGATGGAATGTCATGCGAGTGGCGCGAGCGTGAGCAGAAGCAGTCTTGTGTATGATGGTGGCATACACTAGTAAATTTCTGGAAGACCACAACCGTGCCGGCGTCAGTACGTGCGCGGTTCGGGAGGAGACGCACGATGCGAGAAATCCGATTTACAGTATTCGCCGGAATGTTGGCGGCGCTCGTCATGCCGCTGATTGCACACGCCGAGGTCAAACCCGGCGATACGATCACTCCCGCCAATGCTTCCAAAGTCGAAAACCTGGTCAGTCCGGGCAACTACATGCTGGTGCAGCACGGCATGCAGCTGAATGTCGTGCCCAGCGAAAAGCTGGAATGGCCGCCGCCGTATACGTCCGCGACCGAGAAATACCACGCCCAGGTGAAATTGCTTCCGGACGGTTCGTTGCAGAACTACGTGGCCGGGCAGCCGTTTCCGCTGCTCGATCCCAACGATCCGGACATTGCCGCCAAGATCATGTGGGACTACAGCTTTCGCCCGCTGTACAGCGATGACGCCGATCTGCGGTTTCCGGAAATCGCGGCCTACAAGCCCGATTCCAAGGGCGAACCGGTAGGGTATTTCACCGTCGGGCACCTGGCTTTCTACAACAATATCGGGCGAATCGAGGTTCCTCCGGTTCCCACCGATTCCGACGGCGCCAACAGCGGCATTCGGTACCGTTTCGCCTTCTACCCATTCCTCGAGCCCTCATCGCTGCGAGGCTACGGCCTCATTCGCTACCGGCACATCGATCCGAAAACGGAAGACAATACGTGGACCTTCAATCCTCTCTCGCGCCGAATAAGACGGCAGTCGGTCGAGACTCTCACCGACGCGATTGGCATGATCGCCGGTTTCAGCGGAGGCGGTGGGGGAGGCGGACAGGGCGCCGGCGGGCCGGGCGGATCGGCTCCCGCGCTCGCATCGACCCTCGATCCGGATTCCTTCTTTGGATTCTCCGGCAAGGAGGGCGACTACTCCTTCAAGTACATGGGCGATAAAAACATGCTCGCGTGCGTGCACGCGAAGACCTCGCCGGAAAGTGCATGCCCCTACGACGGCGGCACCACGATTTGCCCCGAGAACTGGGAGATGCGCCACCTGTACGTGGTGGAGGCGGACTCCAAGCCCGGCAGCAACTTCAGCATCTCCAGGCGCATCCTCTACATCGATGCCGAGGGATGGTTTATCACCGCATCAGATCAGTATGACCGCCAGGGATCGCTGTGGAAGACCATCGTTGCGTACAATACCTATCGCGATCGACCGGTGCCCGATGCGAAAGTGGCGGTGTATCCGTACAAACGGATTTTCCAGCTCGGGCTCGTGGATGAAGATCTTACTTCCCATCTCAGCACGGTCGCATTCATGCCGGGACCGACCGCGCCCGACCGCGAATGCTGGTACATTGACATGGGCGTGGTTGACAACCAGTTCTTCACCCCGGAAGCGATGGAGAATGCGGGCCACTAGGAAGTGTAATGAGATAAGATGCCGCAAGGGGAGGTGGAAGTTATGCGAGCAGGGAAACTCTGGCCTTGGATGACTCTCGCACTGACGTTAGGTACGTTCGCTGGTTCTATCGCGTGGGGATACCCGGGTGGTCCGCTGGAAGACGTAACCGACGCGGCGCCGTTCTGTGCGGGTTGCCATTCGTCGACGGACGCCAATCAACTGCGCGGCATCCCGCCTCAGCGCGCCCAGGACATGCTGGTTGCAAGCCATCTTGCAGCGATCAAGGCCGGTGAGGACAGTTATTCGAAACTGACGCCGGAGCAGCGCACTCAATTGATAGCCGACGTTGAGAAGGTCGACGCGAGCTCCCGGATTTCGCTCGAGGTTCCCGCTACGGTCCAGAAGCGCCAGAACTTTTCCGCCACGGTCAGTACCCAGGGCGGCTCGGGGCCGGTGGTCGGAATAATGCTGCTCGACCAGGACCTGCGCAACCAGTCACGCGAGATCGAGGCGGAGGGATTCCAGATCGTCGGTGCGCCGAATGTAATCGGCCCGGACGGCAAACAGCAGGAGCAATGGGAGGCGCGCCGCTATGACGATTTGCCGCGCAATCTGAACTTCCTGGTGGTGTTTGGAGTGAATGCGGATCTCGCGAGCAACGAGTTTTCCAGCACGAAGGTCATCTACAATCTTGCGGCCCCATCGAAGCCCGGCAAGTACACGATCTGCGCGGCCTTTCTGTACGGCACCGAAAAGGCCTCTCCCGTGGGACGCGTCGAGATGCACGGGCGTACCATGCCGCTGGGCGGTTTCGACGGCAAGTCGGGACGAATCAAGTTCACGGAACTGAAGACTATCGACGTGCGTTGAGCGCATTGGAGATTCTCGATGCGGAAGACACTCGCTTTTCTGTCGATCGTCCTGGTTGCGACCTGCCTGGTGCTGCCGATTTCCGCACGGGCGGAGATGTCGGCGCGCGATACGCAGGCGCTTGCGGGCGCGAAGCTTATCTATATCGCGACCGTTCGCAAAGACGGCAACCAGAGCAAGGCGGCGCCAGTGTGGTTCACGATGAGTGCCGATAACAAGGCGATATTAATTCAGACGGGACCCCAGACCTGGAAGGCCAAGCGTATCAAGCGCGGCAGTCCGGCGCTGATCTGGATCGGCACCGCCACCGGTCCCGCATTTATCGGCAAGGCGGAAATCACGCCCGATGCGGCAGTGGTGCAGAAGATCCTGACCGACATGCACGACAAGTACTGGGAGAACCGGGTGATGGGAGTAGGTCCTTCGGCAGACCGGTTCAAGAGCGGGGATCGAATCGCGATAGTGGTTACACCGGTTCGGGATCTGCCGGACGGCTTTACTTCGAGCCCGGGAACTCCGGCGCCCAAGCTGGAGAACTGAAGGTAAGCGGAGCCATCACGCGACGGGGGCCGCGCGCCGTCGCGGGCCCCATTTGCTACGTCGACTCAATGCGGATGGCCGGGTTTCCGTGCGGCGCCCAGTTTTCCCGCCAGGAATGATCTTTCGTCCACTCGAGTCAGGTGGCGCTCCATTCCTCTCGGCATCAGGTCTCGATGGCTCACGACCTGGAGGTAGTTGGGAATTTCCCAAAGATCCTGCTCGGAAGTCATCCAGTTGATCGAGTCGAATCGCGCCAGGTTGATCGCGCCCGAGTATCGCCGCAGCGTCTTCTCGCCATCGTCGTTGTAGTAGCCCTCGAAATACGACATCACGAGCTCGCGAAGATTCCGGTAGACCGGATCGCGAAAACGCAGTCCGGAGTAGTTCGATTTCGCAATCGCTCCCCAAAGTCCACGGATTCGGAACACCGCGAGAACATGATCGTCGTCACGGACTGACTCGAGGTCGAGGATCAGGGGAGGAAGACCCAGATGCCGCAGGGCTGCCGCCGCAAACAGCGCGCCTTCCATGCACTGCGCCACTCGGTCGCGCATTACCCGGCGGGGTGATCGACAGGTTTCGCCGGTGGCTTCCACGTTGTATCCGATTTCGGAGTCGAGGAATTGCTGGATGCGACCCGGAGTGTTCAGGCGCGAGAGGATCTTCAGTTCAGCGGGCAAAAACTTATTCGGTGCAGACTTGCGATTCGATGAGCCCACGGTTCGGTACATTCATTCCTGCCGCCTTCTTTTACTTTAGCCGCGCCCGGGAGCGGTAACGTTTCGAAATCAATGCTTCCGGCGCGCCGGTCCGACATTCCTGCACCAGTCATGTGCCTTGTCGTTCGGCACGAGTGACTCGGAATGCGGCAGCCGGAACTACCATCCGTAGGTAATATCGTCTACAAGTTGGGCATCGATTAAGGTCAAGCTGGCTGCTTGCCTCCTTGAACTCATTGGGACCACGCTTCTTTCTGGTTCCGAATCACAGCCACTTCTGGTCTCAAGTTTGAATCGTAATCGGGAATTCGGGACGGGTTCTTGCATGTGAATCGATCCCGACTGAATCGAGGAACGAGGGAGAGGTGTTCGTGGGAAAGAAATTGGCGACTTGCGTGATGGTTATCGCGGCTACCTCGATGATAGCCGGATGCTGGCTAACGCCCGAGGAGCGGGAGTACACGCTGGCGGGCGCGGGGGCGGGTGCATTGGTGGGCGCAGGGATGGGATGTGGAATTGCGGCAGCAGTCGATTCCAGTTCCAGCAAGGGCTACGAAATCGGATGTCCGGTAGGAGCCGCGGTGGGCGCGATTGCGGGAGCGGGAATCGGCTATGCGATGGCGCCGCATCCGACGCCGGCTCCAACACCAGTTCCTCCTCCCCCTCCGTCACCGCCGCCTCCGCCGCCGCCCGCACCCGTCGCGCAGAAACTCGTGTTGCGCGGAGTCCATTTCGACTTCAACAAGGCGAACATCAGGCCGGGCGACGCGGCGGTTCTGGATGAAGCGGCAGCGACGCTCAAGCAGAATCCCAAGGTCACGATCAACGTCAATGGGTATTGCGATTCGATCGGAAGTGACTCTTACAACCTGAAGCTCTCGCAGCGCCGGGCCGAGGCGGTGGTGAACTACCTGGTGCAGCAGGGTGTTCCCGCGACCCAACTGGCTCCGAATGGTTACGGAAAGACCGATTTCGTGGCGTCCAACGACACGGCCGAAGGACGTGCCCAAAATCGGCGCGTGGAACTGGTTCCGATACAGTAAGAGCACAACTGTCAGCCCTGACGGCCGCAGACCTGTCCACCTTACCCCGGTGGCAGGCTGCGGCCTCGTTTTACGATTGACGGCTGGCGTCTCGAAGTTACTGGGTGGCTGAGTTCGGAGAACCGGTTATCACTTTTCCGCTTGCGTCGTAGCAGGTGGTTTCGACATGAGCCCAGAAGAGGAAGCCGGTGTTCTCGGTATGACACTTGATCCCGTTGGGGCCTTCGGAATCGCCCGCGGGATTGAAGCATCCCGAGCCGAGCATGGTAGAGAGAACAATCGTCAGGCAGATCGCCGTTTGGGTTCGTGTCATTTGCCCGGGGATTGTAGTCGGGGACCCGCACGATAGCGACCCTTCGAAATGCTAGTAATGCTCCCTCGGCTCGAAGGGGCCTCGACCGGGCTGCGTGAAGACTACTTCGAAGGTGCGCGTCAACGGCGCGTACATGGCTTTCACCGTCAACACCTGCCCGGGCTCGAGGTGCTCGATCTCGCCGGAGCGGGGACCCCGCACCACGAAGTTGGGGCGAAAGATGCGCACCTGCTCCCAGATGTCAGGCCATCGGATGCGCGTACTGTCCACGTACGCATCATCGAGGACGAATTTGTACAGGCGGGCGCCGACGCCAAGAGTGACTGTCTGCCGATCGCCGTAGACGTCATCAGCGGCAGGTAAGGAAATTACCAGCGTGGTGATGACGGGCGGGTAGAGCGGAGACAACTGCGCGCGCGGGAGAGCAGGGGAGAGAATTACGAGAGCGGCTGCCGCCGGCACCAACCATTCTTTCGCAATCGCCGCCAGTTTCATGGTCACCCCACGGCGGACCCGGAACGCATCGCTAAAAGATGCGATGCCGATGAGCCGATCTTTCCTCCTTGTTCATCGGTAGTGAAAGAGGGAAATTCACTCGAATCCGACTGCCATCAGGGAGGCGACATGAAAGCCATCGATGTCCGGCCGGCCGCGGTTGCGGAAATTGTCTACGATGAGACTTCTGGTACGCGAGCAAGTCTCTCGCGCCGGGAATTTGTGGTTGCGACGCTGGCGACGGGGTTCGCGCTCTCGGTGCTGCCGGTTTCGGCCCAGACCATCACTACAGATTCCAATGGCCTGGTCGCGGGCGAGGTGAGGATTCCCGTTTCGGGCGGTGAGATTCCCGGCTATCGCGCGATGCCGGCGAGCGGCGGTCCGTTCCCGACGATCCTCGTGGTGCACGAAATCTTCGGCGTCCACGAGCACATCAAGGATATCTGCCGACGCCTCGCCAAGGCGGGGTATTTCGCAGTCGCGCCGTATCTTTACGCGCGGCAGGGCGAGGTCGCGAGCAAGACCAATGTTCAGGACGTGCTCACCGTCGTGCGCAAAGTGCCGGAGGGCGAGGTCGCGTCGGACCTCGATGCGACAGTGGCATGGGCGAAAAGCACGGGCAGCGCCGACACATCACGCCTCGGCATCACCGGCTTTTGCTGGGGTGGTCGCCAGGTGTGGCTCTATGCGGTGCACAATCCCGATCTTAAAGCGGGCGTCGCGTGGTACGGGCCGTTACAACTTCCGAAGTCGGACAACAGTCCCGTTAATCCGACGGATGAGGCCGCCAAGATGAATGCGCCCGTGCTCGGGCTCTATGGTGGCGCCGACCAGAACATCACGCCGGCGCAGGTCGAAGCCATGCGCGCGGCGATCAAGGCGGCGGGCAAATCATCGGAAATCATCGTTTATCCGGACGCCCCCCACGGCTTCAACGCAGATTATCGTCCGAGTTACCGGGCAAAAGAGGCTGCCGATGGATGGGCGCGAATGCTGGCTTGGTTCAAGAAAAACGGAGTGGGGTGAGTCCGGCCACGGCTTCCATCTCGCCGCGAATTCGGTAGTAAGTAGGGTCCATGAAAAGCCTGAAGATGCCCCGTATCGTGCGTCGCAGCATGCTCGCCGTCCTGCTTGGGGGCTTGATGAGTTGCGCCACGGCTCCCAAGGCTCCGGTGGTTTGGTATGCGCTGTCGCCGCCTCCGAGCACCAATTTTCCCCAGGGAAACCTTGCGACGTCTCCCACCACCTGGGACCAGGTGGCTCAGTTCAACAGCATGGATGAGTGCCAAAAATCGATGGGCAAGTTGCGCGCGCAGTTGGGTCGCCCGGTCGAGTGCATCGGGAGCGACGATCCGCGGCTGACCTTGCCCCAGCGCAAGCCGGGGGTATGAGGAGAACCGAGGCCGTGAGAACTGGTGCTTAGGACCCGACTTCTGTTAGAGGATTTGGAGGCAAACCACACTCATTTCAACGCCACAGTCCTTACCAATCGAGGAGGGAACACCTGATGGCATCATACGACATTCAAATCAAAGGCGGCACGATCGTCGACGGGACTCGCGTTCCGCGCTTCCGCGGCGACGTGTGGATCAAGGACGGTAAGGTCGCACAGATTGGCGGGCGCGCTCCGGGCTCCGCAAATAAAGTGATCGATGCGGACGGCCTGATCGTCGCACCCGGGTTTATCGATCTGCACACGCACTACGATGCGCAGATTCGATGGGACCCCTACTGCACGATCTCGGGATGGCACGGTGTCACTTCGCTGGTGCTCGGCAACTGCGGGTTCGGTTTCGCTCCGTGCAAGCCGGACTTCCGGGATCGCTCGATGCTCACGATGACGCGCACGGAGGCGATCCCATACGCATCGATGAAGGCGGGCATCAACTGGGACTGGGAGACAATCCCGCAGTACATGGATTCGCTCGACCGCGCGCCGAAGGGCGTCAACTGCATCCAGTACATGCCGACGGCATCGCTGATGACCTACGTGATGGGGCTCGAGGCGGCCAAGACGCGCCCGGCGACGGAAGCCGAGCGGGCCGAGATGGCGCGGATTCTCGATGAGGGCATGGACGCGGGCCTGTGCGGATTTTCGATCCAGCGGCTGGGTCCGAACTCGGTGCAGGCGGACTTTGACGGTTCCCCGATGGTGACCGACACGATGTGCGACGAGGACATCCTGAACCTCGCGCGCGTGCTGCGCCGGCGCGACGAAGGCTTCATGGAAATCACGCAGGGCACGGGCGATGCGCGGGTGGACCTGGCGTTCGTCGAGAAGCTGGCCGACGAGTCGCAGCGGCCGATCCTGTGGCAGGCGATTATCCCGACCCGCAACAATCCCGAGATTCATCGCCGCAGCATGCGGTTCGTCGAGCGCAATCGCGCCAAGGGACGGCAGATCTTCGGGCAGGCGGGGACGGTCCGGAGCGGCTTCGCGTTCACGCTGGAAAACTGGAACCTGTACGACACTCTTCCTGAATGGCGCGTGCTGACCACGGGGACCAAGGAGGAGAAGATCGCGAAGATGAAGGATCCGGCGCTGCGCGCGGCGGTGATCCACGCCAACGACAATTGCGACAACAATTTCAAAGCGATCCAGGCGGGCGTCGGCGGCAATCCGCGGCATCTAATCGTGCAGTGGGTTGAGAACAACGAACAGCTCGAAAAGCATGTCGGCAAGTCGCTGGGACAGATCGGGATGGAAGAGGGCAAGCATCCGATCGAAGCGATGCTCGACATCGCTATCGCGACCGATCTCAAGGCTGAATTCCTCGGACCAAATCGCGGGTTCAACGCCGACTACATGGCGGAGATCATCAACAACTCGCCGTTCACTTTCCCGGGTGTGTCCGACGGCGGCGCGCATACCAAGTTCTTCACCGGCGGCGCGTTCACCACGGATTTCCTGCGCTGGCTGGTGCGCGACGAGCAGAAGATCACGCTGGAAGAGGCGCACTATCGCCTGTCGGCGCTGCCCGCGCATGCGGCAGGTTTCCGCGATCGCGGAGTGCTGCGCGAGGGGGCGGCCGCGGATGTCGTAGTCTATGACCTGAACGGTCTCGGAGTGGAGCCGGATTGGGTCGGTGAGATCGTTCATGACCTGCCGGGCGGAGAATGGCGGCGGGTGCAGCGATCGAAGGGCTATCGATCGATCATCGTGAACGGAGTGGAGACCTTCAGCGAAGGCAATTGCACGGGTGCGACACCGGGCAAGCTCCTGCGCCACGGCCACGCCTGACCGTCGCAGCAACCTGGCGACTGACATCAAGAGCCGCTTCCATCGGAGGCGGCTCTTTTTCATTGAATTTGCGGGAGCTTGGGCCGGTTGGGAAAGCGACCCGAAGGCGCGGTCCGGAGCGCGGCGATGGCGCGTGGGATCATCCAGGCCGGGCGGGGCGTTGCGTTTCGGCGAGAATGGTCAAGGCGGTACCGGTAATGACATCGCGCGCGCGTTTGGGGGACAGGCGGTAGTGCGTGCGCAGCAGTTCCCAGCTGGCCCAGGAACAGACCAGGTGCAGCCTCGTCAGCAAGTCGCGTTTCTCGCGCGGTGAGAGCGCGCCCAGCGCGGAGGCGAGGGTCTTTTTCAGATCGCGTGCGGCGGCGTTGCGCGCCCGACGGATTGCTTGCGCCACATCGGTATCGATCTCGGCGACCATCGCAGCGGTACGCTGAAGCGGGGTCACATACTCCAGCCGTTGCGTCTGCTTGCGCACAAAGAGTTCGAGTCTCTCCGCGGCGGGACCCCGATCCGGGATCGGTTCGGAAAAAAAATGGCTGCTGTGCGCCTGCGCGCGATTGAATGCCGCCAGCCGCAGCGCGCGCAGGTCGGGGAAGTAGTTGAAGACGGCGCGAAGCGAGACCCCGGCCCGCGCCGCGGTTTCGCGGGCGGTCGGCGCGGGTACTCGATCGCAGATCAGGCCGGTATACGCGGCCAGGATGTTTTCGCGGCCCTGCTCCCGGGTTCGCAGGCCCCTGGCGGTGCGGCCGTCGATGCGCTGTTTCATCAGCTCTTATCCGAAAGTATCATGCATTGAGGATGAATATCATACATTTTTGATGTACGCTATTCTTGACAGCGTCGACTGGAGTTCAGTAGGCTGCACCGGGTGTTCGATTGAGAAGCGAAACCCCGAAAGCGCGGTACGCTCGGCGGTGAGCCGATGAAAACCTTGACGGAGGACCTCGATGAAGCTTGGGCGTAAACGACCTGTCGCCGCATTGGCGCTTGCGCTGACGTTCACCGCGGCGTCGTTGGCTGGAATCGACCGCGGTTATGTCGAGGCCAAGACGCCCAAGACTACCCTTGCGTCCAGCCTTCCACCGCTGCCGCAACCGCAATGGCCATTTCCGTGCGCGCCTACGGGGGCGTGCACTCCGCACTGGTTTTCGCTGGTGAGCGCCGCCACGCTCACGGCGGATTCCCCGCTGGTGCTTACGGTCTCGGGATCGTTTCCGGGGGCCGAGGGGGCATTTCCTTACGGCCAGCCGCCGGCGGAAAACGGTGTGATTCCGCCTGCGGTGACAGTGGGGATTTCGGGCAGCGGCCTGACGTTGCAGCCGCGCAGCTCCAGTTCTTATACCGACACACAGATGTGGTACGCGATCGCCGCATCGAGTGGAGATTCGAACCCGTCTTACCTGATCAGCAGCCTTCCGCCGCTGATCAACCCGGTGTTCGTACCCGGCACCGATGCATCGCCGAGTACGAGTCTCGCCTTGGGGTACATAGGCAACACGAATCTTCCGTCGCCGACCGCGGGGATCAGTAACATCTCCTTCACTCAGACTGCGGCGGCAATCGGCGGTGGCACGCCGTTTTACTACAACACTTATGCCACGGTGGACACCGCGGGCAGCAACAGCTTCCTAACCGGGCAAATCGTCGATGTGAGCGGAAATTCGAACCCTGCGTACAACGGGGTTCACGTTGTCGAGGGGGTGGGCTCGAGCTCGTTCACGATCAACGTTCCTTACCAGTATGGAGTTCCCTCGAGTGTCCCGAATGGCAGCGGCGGCACCGCTACCGCGATGGCGGCAGTCTATTTGCTGCAACAAAACTCGCAGCATCTGGACACTACCTACGGCAACGCTTTTCAGCAGTGGTCATACGACGCGAGCGACAGGACGATCTGCAATCAGCAGAGTGTTTGTCTATATTCCGTCGATACCGCGCCGGTAGCGGGATCGGTTGTGAGCGCGGGTCCCAAGCCGGCGACCGTGACGGCCAACTACCAGTGGTATTTTTATCCTGACCGGACGCTCTCGCTGATTCTTCAGCGAGACCCGATACCTTTCCCGACTATCAAGGCAAAGCAGGAATCCGCGGCTGAACAGTATATTGCCAAGAAACTGGGCCTCAGCGGCGGCTGCAACTACAACGGCGTCGCGTATTACGGATTACGTTGCCAGTACAGCAATCTCGCCGCGCCGCTCCCGACCTACCTCAGTCTTCTATCGACGATGAAGGCCCCACCGTCCACCAAGGTATCGGTGAAAAATTGGCGGCTGATAAAGGCCCAGCTGATTCTGGAGCTCACCGACGCTATCGCCGTACAGAACCTGTTCAACCAGGTCGAGAATATCTACGCCACGGTTTTTCTCGGCAGCGAAAACCTGGTTAACCAGGACCTGGCGGATCTCGCGGCGGACCTCACCGATCAAACCGCGGTCAAAAGGTTTTCCTGGCAAAGCCTGGTCGAAGGGCTGGTCTATACGGGCCTCAATTTCGTCGGCGCCTTGGTGGGCGATCCGGAGGCGGGGACCCAGGCTGAAAAGGCACGGAAAGCAGCCGGGATCGCCCTGGGAGTCACGGCAAACCTGATGGAAACGGGAGTGGATACCGCGCTTGCCGAGAATCCCGGAACCAAGGATCCGCTGGCCAACATGTTCGAGGACACCGCAGCCAAGTTGTACTCCTACTTTTTCAACGAGTTCACGGTCCTGGGCGAATATATCAACGGCGAGGAGCAGGACATCCTCCAGGACTGGGGCAAGCTTGGGCTGATCGGTATCCTCGCGCAGCAACAGCCGTCGGCAATCAATGGCATGAACGGGGCTTACTGGGATCCCACGGTCAATTCCACGCTGGTTCAGGCATTCACCGATTCGTACCAACTCGCGATCATGGAACAGTTGCTTCCGCAGTACTTTGATTTGTACCTGGCGGTGGACTGGGTCGGCGGCAAACATTCAATCAACGGCCAGGATGGCTCGTATGCCAACCAGATCAACGGTGGAACCAAGAATTATGTGAGCAGCAGCCTGGCCACGCCGACCGCGCTTCCAACCCCCGCGCCCGGACAGGTAACTCCGATGCTGCTCGATCAATACGCCACGCCGGAAGATGCACAGGGCAGCACGCAGGGGTTGTGGCACACCGGATGGCTTTACCTGACCGACGGGCCCGGCAAAGGCAGCAAGCTCGTTACCAACTATCTCACTCCGCAACTCGCGCAGGATGTGCAGAACGCAAATCCCTACTTGTTATACAACGGTCTGGGATCGTGGGCCGGCCAGAACGCTTCGAATTCCTCGATTCTGGCTAATGTTGATTGCAGCGGTACTTTCACCACCATCACGAACTTCACGCCGAGAGAGCTGCGCGTCGCGGTCGCATCCAGCAACTACGCTGGAGGCGGATACGGTAACAACTACGGCTCCGGTAACACGGACACGAATATCAGTGATTTCAGTTCTGTAACCGATTCGGGCGTAAATTCGGTTGTGGATCGTACTTTGCCGCCGTATGGCGTCCTCCAGTACGCAGCCGCTGGGTCCTCGCAGAATGTTACTATCGGGATCTGGGACTTTGCGATTAACCCGGACGATACCATCGCCTTCTTCAACGTAGTCCTCAGCGGCAGTAAGAACAGTTGCGGTACGACATCGATTAACTCCAAGACGACAGCCGCCGGCTACGTCCTCACCAATGACTACGAAACCGGAACCCAGGTGCTTCAGCAGCGAGCACCATTGGTGGGAATAGCGGGAGGAAACTGAGCCTGTTTAGATCGCGTAGTCGTTATCGCCGGGACCAGCGTTCGGTCGCATCATTCGCGGGAACGGTTCAAATGACTCCCTGCGCACGCATCGCGTCGATTTCTGAATCGCTGTAGCCGACCGAGCGAAGGATTTCCGCCGTGTGTGCCCCTGCATCCGCAACGGGGCTGCGCACGCCTTTGGGAACGTCGGAGAAATTGAGAGGAGAATTGACCACCTGCGTGGTGCCGATTTTTGGATGCGTCATCGGGGTGGCCAGTTGAAGATGCTGTACCTGCGGATCCGCGAAGACCTGGTCGATGCTGTAGATCGGTCCGCAGGGGATACCGGCCTGCTCGAGCAGATCGATCCAGTGCGCCGCGGGCTTTTGGCTGGTGACCTCGGCGATCGCGGCATTAATTGCCTTGCGCTCGGCGCTGCGCCTGGCCGGCGATTTCCACTCTTCCCTTGATTTCCATTCCGGACGGCCTATCGCATCGCAGAATTGCTTCCAGAGATTGTTGGAGCTGGCCGCGATATTGATGTACCCGTCGCTGGCCGGAAACACGCCCATCGGGATTCCGGTGGGATGATCGTTACCGGCCTGGCCGGCGACCTCGCCGTTCATCAGCCACCGTGCAGCCTGGAAATCGAGCATGAACACCTGCGACTCGAGCAGGGAAGTATGCACCCAGCGTCCCATCCCGGTGTGCACGCGCTCGAAGAGCGCGACCATGATTCCAAACGCGAGCAAGTTGCCGGCGGTCAAATCCGAAATCGCGATCCCGGCTCGCACCGGGCCCTGTCCGGGCAGTCCGGTGATGGACATTAGTCCTCCCATACCCTGCGCGATCTGATCGACTCCGCCGCGATTACTGTATGGCCCGCTCTGCCCGAATCCGCTGATGCTGCCATACACCAGCCGCGGATTGATCGGATGAACATCGTCCCACGCGATCTTGAGCCGATGTTTCACCTGGACGCGCATATTCTCGACCATCACATCGGCGCGTTCGACCAGGCGCATGAACGCGGCATGCCCATCGGCGGATTTCAGATCGAGCGTGATCATCCGCTTGTTACGGTGGAGGTTCTGATAGTCGGGACCGAGACGTTCGCCGGTCAGGCCGCCATGGACGGTGGCCGGCGGCTCGATCCGGATAACGTCGGCGCCCCAGTCGGCGAGATGGCGTACGGCAGTCGGCCCGGCGCGTGCGATCGTCAGATCGAGCACCGTAATGTTCGACAGCGGCAGGGGAGCGAGAGGCGTGGAATTCAACTTGGGATTTCCATCGGGACGTTCTGTGTTACGACACCCATATTGCAAACGAACCTTGTCCCGCAAGGCGTTTCCGGGCGGCGGGGTGCATCCGCGCCGTGGCGACGCGTGGCAACCCGCCGCATTGCGACCGTGCCGATCGTCCTCGGGATTCAAGGAGCCGCAAACGAAGCGCGCCGCCTCGAATGGAGGCGGCGCGCTTTTCTTGAAGCAGGCCAAAGTGCCGGCTTCTCCACACCCATCCAGCAACCTCAGCTATGGTTCTGCTGATAGTGCTCCTGGTGACGTTCGTGCTTGCGCATCCTGTGCTCAGCAGCCATGAAGCGTTCCGGATGCTGTTGGAGTTGTTGGCGAACCTGGGGGTGCTCAGCGAGATATTGATCGAGGCCCGGATGCGTCGCGCGAAATTGCGGGTCATCGACCAGTTTAGGATCCTGGGCCAACTGCTGCGCGACATCGGGATGCTGACTGAGGTAACCGTTGTTGAAGCCTCCGACCGCACCCGACCCGCCTCCCATCGATCCCGGTCCGCCGCCGTGCCATCCCGCCTGCGGCCCACCGGGCCATCCGTTCTGCGGACCTCCGGGAGCCCCGTGCCCCTGCCATCCGCCGTGTTGCCATTGATATCCGCCGTTCTCGGAGCGCATGAACTGTCCCGGGTTGTGATTAAGTTCCTCGCGGACGCCGGGATGGTTGGCTAGAAAGCTCTCCAGTCCGGGGTGTTGGCTGTAGAAGTTCGGATTTTTGGCGAGCGAAGGATTTGCGGCGAGTTCCTGTGCTGTCTTTGGATGATTCCTCAGATAGTTGTTGAAGTTGTTGATCTCGGTCTGGGTAATGCCGGAGTTGTAGCCTTGTGCCATCGCCGGCAGAGCCATCGTCCCCACGACCAGCAAAGTTGCAGCAAACATCAATATTTTCCGCATGCCTTGTCCTCGGTTTGCGATTGCCTCTTCCAGACAAGACGCAGGCGGGTAAAAAACGTTACAAGCCGGAAACGAAACGACGCCGCCTCCTCATGGAGACGGCGTCGTTTGCTTACTATGAGGGCAGGGCGCCCTGCTCAGCCCAGCTCGAGGCCTTCCAGGTCGCCTTTCTCACGCCACTTCGCCATCAGCGCATTGAATGCGTTGATGCCCGGCGCATAAGAATTGGCGCCGAAGCCTACACCCGGCTCGAAGTGACCTTCGTTGTTGTAGTAACCGGGCGTGCAATTCTGCAGGAAGCGGGCGGCGACAACGGCGAGCCGCTTGATTTCATTCACCCATTCTTCCTCGGCTTTCGCAGTCGGCTGCGCATAGCGCGCGCCCCGGTCCATCACCTGCTTGATGATGTAGCCGATGTGCTGGGACTGATCGTCGAGCACCGAGGTCAAGTTCACCGACGCCCCATTCTGCGACATCCCGAGGATGAAGCAATTGGGAAAGCCGTGACTGGAAAAGCCGTGAAGGGTTTTCATCCCGTCCTTCCAGTAATCGGTCAAGGTGGCGCCGTTCTGGCCGTAGATTTCATAGCCGGCCCGGCGGGTCCACGCGGTTCCGACCTCGAAGCCGGTGGCGAAGATGATGCAATCGACTTCGTATTCAACGCCGTTCGCGACGATGCCCTTCTTCGTGATCCGCTCGACGCCCTGGCTCGCGCTGGTGTCGATCAGCGTCACGTTCGGACGATTGAAAGTCGGCAGATATTCGTCGTTG
>DATJWT010000084.1:0-3832 GCA_035500975.1 Binataceae bacterium (SeqCode) | reverse complement strand
TTCTCGGTGAAGATGCGGAACTTCTCGAATAGCTCGGCCAGCTTGGCCTGGTAATAGATCACGTTCTCGTCGGGATTGGCGGGATCGTATTCGGAAGCCATGCGAGCGGCTTCCACGAGTTTTATGCGCAGGCCGCGACCGGTGATGTAGTAGGAAATCTGGTCGCCGCTCTGGTAGCGGCGGGGAGATTTCAGCGCCAGCTCGTAGGCGGCAGAGAGGTTGCGCTCTCCGCCCGAAATTTTACTTTTGTAGCTTTCGAGCGAGTCCTGGATCGTTTCAGTCTTCATCAGGTCGGCGATACCGACCTCGTGGCGCGCCAGGCGTGTGCGCCAGGTATCGTGCAGCCTGGCGATCTCGGCGTGCCGATCGCGCATCAGCAGCGCGAACATCTCCTCCATGAAGCGGCGCTGGAAACGCTCCAGGCCGCGCGATTTGAGGCCCGAACCGCGGATGGTCATATCGCCGTCTTCATCGAGCAGCACGTAGTTCTTCATCTTGTAGCTGAACATCGCGGCGTACCGGCCATCGATTTCGAGCCGGATTCCTTCCGGCATCACAGCGCCGAGTTCCTCCACGAGCGCATCGGCGGACGCGGCGTCGGTAACCTCGGGTGGGGGCACGAAATAGATTCCGTCGGTGTCGACCTCGATAACCTGCGCGCCCTTTGCTTCCAGCTGCGCGACCGCGCGCTGAATGAGATCGCGCCCCGCGCGCGTGACCTCGTTGGCGACGCCAAAGTCATTGAAGTGGCCGAGCCCGAAACCCAGGTAGCCGTAGAACGAATTGATGAGAATCTTGAAGGTCTGCTGAAGCGCCTCCATGTTGCGGCGCTCCACGCCCTCGAGCTCGCGCGCCACTGCCTTGGCCTGCACGCGGAAGCTCCGCAGATCGCCGAGCAGCTTGAGGAACACGCCCAGCCGGTCGGAAGCGGGCGCGTGACGATTCTCGAGCATGAGCGACGGGTAGAGCGAAGTCACGTCGCAATGGAGCACGCCGCGCGCCACACCGCATCGGCGCATCTCGGTGTATCCGCCGGCGACGGGAGCGACGGGCTGCGGTGCGGGAATGGAATGGCCCGCGGCGAGATACGCGCGCATCATGAGCGCATCGATACGCGTGGCGTTCCCGCGCAGGACCACGCTCTGGTACGAGTAGGGGAAAATCCTTGCCTGCACGAAGTAACTGGGCGAGAGAATCTCCGCCAAGCCCCGGGTTTCACGCGCATCGTCGAGCGCATATTCGAAGAGCTTCTCGGGTTCGCGATCGAAGTACTCGCTCACCCGCGATGCGTCGAGGTAGACGCGCTGCTCGCGCGCGATTCCGAAATGCTGCGCGAGCTGCTTGAGGCCGAATCCTTCCAGCTCGCGGCTCCCGATGTCGTAGTACTGGGCGAGAATCCAGGTATCGATAATGCTGCGGCCGTAAATGTCGTAGCGGCGGTAGGCGATCGAGCGCTCGGCAATCTGCAGGCGTGAGGGGCGGGCCCGCAGTATGGAACCATCGCGGCCGAGCGCGAGCTTGACGCGATGCCGCCGGGCGCGCGCCTCGAGATATTCCAGGTCGAAGCGGAACAGGTTGTGCCCTTCGATTACATCGGGGTCGCGCTCCGCGACGATGCGCACCAGCTCCTCGAGCATCGTGCGCTCGTCCATCTCCTTGCCGCTGAGCAGCCGCTCGTAGCCGGTGGAATCGGTGATGGAGATCGCGATGACGCGATCGCCCTCGCGCGCCGGCGAGGGAAATTCGAAGCCGGGCGAGATGTAAGTCTCGATGTCGAGTTGCAGGCGCACGAGGTCCGACAACTCCAGCCCCATGAAACAGGTAGTGCCGGTGAGCATCAGGTGCTGCTCGATCGGATCGGCCAGCACGAAATAGGGAGCGTCCGTCGCATTCGGCGCCTGGCCGGTGACATTGCGCAGATGCTGTTTCAGCGCTTCGAGCGTGTCGCCGTTGCCGAGGTTGACGAGATGGCGGAAGCGGAAATCGCCGTCGAGTGGACGGACCTGAACGTCGCCGCGAAAGTCTTTGAGAAGCGCGGGATCGTCAATCAGCACGAACAGGCAGATTGGACGGCGCTCACCGGCGAGTTTGCCCTGGACGCGGCGGAAGATTTCTACTTCGCGCGCCGAGGCGATCTCGACCGCCACGATGCCGGCCTCGGCGGGGTCACCGAAGAGGAGGCGATTTGCGTAGAAGCGCTGGGCGAGTTCCTGGTAGCGGCCGGGCACAGATAGATTGTGGATCGTCGCGGAAGCGTTGAGTAGAGCGACCGGATAGCCTTAGCCACAGCGGCTGAAGAGGTGGCGCGGATTGGAATCCGCGCATCGCCGGCGGGCAGAGCCGCCCGCCTCACTATTTTTTCGGGGGAACCGAACGCCCGTCATCACGCCGGCTTGAGGTTGCGGCTTTCCCAGGCCCTCTTGCCTTCGTCCATCCACGGACGCGAAGCCGCCTCGCTGCGCGGCACGGGAGGCAATTGCCATTCGTTGGCCCACGCGCGGCGGATGCGATCGCTGCGGTTGGCGCCGGAGCTGTGCAGGATGCGGCAATGGTGGAACACGGCGCCGCCCGGCTCGACGGGAACCGGCACCGCGAGGGACTCGTCGAGGTCCGGGACCACCAGTGCGTGCACCGTGGGATCATCGTGGAGATGGCGATGGACGCGGATGTCACCGCGATGCGAACCTGGAATGAAGCTCATGCATCCGCTTTCGGGAGTCGCGGGGTCGAGGGTCACCCAATTTCCGAGCGCGCGATATTCAAAGGACGGATCCCAGTAGGCTTCATCCTGGTGCCACGGCAGCGGCTCGCCGACTTTGGGCGGCTTGGGCAGCATGTGGCCCCATCCGCGCAATGCTTTGGGATCCACGCCAAGGAGCACGGCGGCAATTTCTCGGCCGTTGCGCCAGAAGGCAGTCTTGCGCAGCTCGGCAAAGCGAATTTCCGGCATCAGCAACTGGAGCTGCTTCGGCTCTCCGGGGCTGTCGTACGAACGGAGAACATCGAAGTGCCCACCGGGAACGGCCTCGATCTTCTCGGCGAACATCCGGTCATAGACTTCGCGCAGCCACGCGAGTTCTTCGTCGGGTACGAGACGGTCGACTCGGATGAATCCGCGCTCATGGAATTCCGCGACCAGCGAATCGGAAATACGCACGGGAAAATCGCATTGCGGCTGCTGCTCCATCAATTCTTCAATCGCCGATGCCATGGTCGTCGCTCGTTCGTGCTTTGACGGATCAGGCACTACAATAAGACACGCGCAGTGTACAGGGGAGTCGCGATGGGTGAGTCGTTGAGATTCGACGCGCAAGAGAAAGCGGGGCTGGAAGAGCTGGGCTTCGTCCTGCGGCCCGGCGTTTTCAGCGAAGGCGAGTTGGCCGAGATAGCGGAAGCGTGCGAGGCGGTGGTGGAGCGGCTGCTCGGCGAAAAGCGCCGCACGAAGCATGCGCTCGGCAGCTACATGTTCGAGGTTCAGCGGAAGCTTCAGACCGTCGTCAAGTGGGAGCCGAGCGACCCCGACCTGGTGCAGGGGCTGGAGCTGTTCGCGCACCTGAGCGACGAGCTACATCGATGGGCGCTCGACCCGAGGTTCACCGAGCCGTGCAAGGACATCGTGGGCGAAGATGAGGTTCGGCTGTTCACCGAGAAACTGAACCTCAAGCGCAAGCACAAGGGCGGATCGATCATCCTGCACCAGGATTTTCCGTACTGGACGGACGTGACGAAGGCGGCTTCGCGCGTAGCGACGGCCATGCTGTTCCTCGACGACGCGACGGTGGAGAACGGCTGCCTCGAGGTTGTGCCTGGAAGCCATCGCGAGGGCTTGCAG
>DATJWT010000083.1:0-4015 GCA_035500975.1 Binataceae bacterium (SeqCode) | reverse complement strand
GTGAGCACGTACAATCCCAGGGTCATGATTCCGTGCGGATCGCCGTGCAGGGCGAAGCTTATCTGCTGCGAGAAGCTTCGTTTCGTGACGAAGTGCGCGGCTTGCGCTGCATGGTAGCGCGTCACGTAGAAGTCCGGGCGCATCGTCATGAGGAACAGGCCGATGACGAGAATCACCGCGGCGGCCAGCAGGATCGTGCGCAGCAGGATCGGGGTCCAAAAGCGCAGGATCCGGTTTTCTTCCTCGACGACGGCAGTATGGTTGATTGATGCGCTCATCGCCTAGATTCCGTGCAGCGCCCGCCAGCCCATCTCAATCGCGATCAGCAGCAAAATCGTCACGAAGACCAGCCGCAGGATGCGAACGTTGGCGTGAGGCAGGATGCGGCTGCCCAGGAGCGCGCCGGCCGTCACGCCCAGAGCAACCGGTCCGGCGACCGACGTTGAGACATTTCCGCGCGCGAGAAAGACCAGTGCTCCCGCGCCGGCGGTAACCCCGATCATGAAATTGCTGGTGGCGCTCGAGACCTTGAGCGGCAGATGCATGTAGTAGTCCATCGCCATCACCTTGAGCGCTCCCGAGCCGATTCCGAGAAGGCCGGACATCAAACCCGCGATCACCATCAAGATGCCGCCCCTGCCGAGGTTCACGACTTCGTAGTGGCGCAATTGGCCGGATTCGTCGGGGACCTGCCCGACCAACTCAAGCCGCACCGCGAGGGGATCGCCGTGCTGCTCGAAGGTGTCGCCGTAAGAAGTGAAGCTGGAATACGCAGATTGCAGCATCATGAGGGCGAAGAGCAGTTCCAGCACGGTCGCCGGAATCACGCCCGCGACCAGGGCTCCTGCCACCGCGCCCGTGACGGTCGCGCACTCCAGCACCATCGCGACCTTGAGATTGGTCCATCCGTCGCGCACGAAGGCGACGCTGGCGCCCGCGCTGGTCGCCACCACCGAGACCAGGCTGGCGCCCACCGCGACGGTCATCGGCATATGCGCGACGATCACCAGCGCCGGCACGATGAACACTCCCCCGCCGAGGCCGGAAAGGGCGCCGACCAGCCCCGAGCCAAATGCCAGGGCGAGCAGGCTGCCTAGGATTTCGAGCACGCCAGATTGCTCCGGGAGGAGTAGATGCTGGAACCGGTGAAATCGAACACAGCCGTAGTGCAAACCATATTATTGCATTTGTAGTGACAAAACAAATTGAGGTCGATCCAAGCCGGAATCGAAGAATATCTCAAAGGACTCCGCGACCGAAAAAAACGATCGGTTAAGGATCGCCGGCGAAGTTCGGGTGCAATCCCGCCAGCGCAGCGAACGCACTGCATGCCAGCGCCTGCTCCTGAGAAAACCTTCGTAAATCCAAGGGCTTTTCGCTCTCGAAACGGTCGGCATCGCGCTTGCTCTACACCCTGTTACGATGGTCAGCAACGTCGATTGCGAGCACTCCGGCGAATGGAGTAGGTCAGACGAAGACGCAGAGGCATAGCCCATGATTGGCCTTTTGATTTTGGTAATCGTCATTTTCGCTATCAAGCAGCATCGCCGCAGCCGTGCGCTCCGATGGCGGGATCATTACTGGAAGGACGACGAATTTCGCCGCCATTTCGACCAGGCGGAAAAGTTTGCCGCCGAGTTTCCGCATCGGCTGGCGACCCGGATCCAGCAGCAAGCGGCGCGATCGGGCTCGAACTTCGAGCAGAAGATGGCCGACAAGTTCGAGCGCCATGCCGCGAGCTTCGAGCGCAAGCTGCATCGCAGATTCACCAAGCAGACCCGGCGATGGGACAAGCACGCCGAGGAATTCACGGCACAGCAGGAGGACGTCCAGCAGGCGCCAACCAGCGAAGGCGACCTGGGAGTGCGCGACGGCATCCAGGAATCTGCCGAGGCATACAAGGCCTACCAGCGCGCCCGCAAGCGCGCGGCGGCGGAAGCAGGCTTCTACGTTCACCTGATGTGGTACGGGGTGGTGATCGGGTTCCTGTTCTTCCTCAACCTGATGACGACCTCCTTCCAGTGGTGGGTATTCCCCGCTATCGGATGGGGCTTCGGTGTCGCGAGCCACTTCGTCGCTACGTTCGGATGGCGCTGGATTCACGAGCGGGTCTTTGAACCGGCAATTCAGCGCGAGGTCGATCGCGAAGTGACCAAGGAAAAGGAAGTCCTGCGCACCGAGAAGCAGGCATCGCTCGATGAGCTGACGGCTACCTTCGCGCACGAAATCCGCAATCCAATCGCGGCGGCGAAGAGCCTGGTGCAGCAGATGGGCGAGGATCCTACCTCGGTTGAGAACGTCGAGTACGCGAAGGTCGCGCTCGATGAACTGGCGCGGGTCGAGCGCAGCGTCTCTCACCTTCTGAAGTACGCCAAGGAAGAGGATTACAACTTCGACAACGTCAACCTTTCGGGGGTTCTCGACGGCGCGTTGACGCAGATGCGCAGCAAGCTCGAAGCGAACTCCGTCAAGGTTTCGCGCAACTACCTGACCGGGCCAACGGTGCGCGCGGACGCGGACAAGCTCCGCCAGGTGTTCTCGAACATGATCGACAACGCGATCGATGCGATGAGCTCGACCACCGGCGATCGCCACCTGGAAGTCGCGATTCATCGCGGGCGCGGCGGCGTCGCTACGGTCATCGTGCGCGACAACGGATGCGGCATCCCGGAGGACAAGCTCGCGAAGATTTTCAACCCGTTTTACACTTCCAAGGAGACCGGCACCGGCCTGGGACTGGGCGTCGCGAAGAAGGTCATCGATTCGCACCGCGGCGTGATCGAAGTCTCTAGCCAGCTTGGAGTCGGCACCGAGTTCCTGGTTTCGATTCCGCTGGCCGACTCCGCGCGTGACACCGCCGGCGAGACCACCGCGCCGATCGAAATTCCCACGGCCACCACTTCCATTTCGATGAACGGCAGCGCGGCTCCATCGCCCGCCGAGGCGCCGGCGATGATGGCCGCCCAGAGTGCCAACCCGCGAGGACAGCAATGAAGGGTCGCCTGCTGGTAGTTGACGACGAGCGTGGAATCGTTATCGCGCTCAAGGGGCTGTTCACCAAGGAAGGCTACGAGGTGGAAACTTCGGAGTCGGGTGAAGAAGCGCTCGAGAAGGTCAAGGCGGGCCGCTTTCACGTGATAATCACGGACCTCTCGATGAAGGGGATGAGCGGGCTTGACTTGCTGCGCCAGGTTCGCGACCTCGACCCGCAGTGCGCGGTGCTGATGATCACCGCTTACGGCAACCAGCGCATCGCGGTCGAGGCGATGAAGGCCGGCGCGGAGGACTATCTGCCCAAGCCCTTCGACAACGACGAGTTGCGCCTCAAGGTCCGCAAGGTGATGGAGACGCAGCTCCTGCGTCGCGCCCACGACCAGTTGCTGGACCGGGTGCGGCTCGAGACGGGCGCCTTCGAAAACATGATCGGACGATCGCCCGCGATGGTGCGCGTGTACGAGACCATCGAGAAGGTCGCGCCCACCGACGTGACCGTGCTGGTGCGCGGCGAGTCGGGAACCGGCAAGGAACTGGTGGCGCGTGCGATCCATTTTCGCAGCCCGCGCGCCCGTGCCGCATTTATCGCGGTGAATTGCGCGGCGTTCTCGCGCGAGTTGGTCGAGAGTGAACTGTTCGGTCATGAGAAGGGCGCGTTCACGGGCGCGGTCGCGCGCCGCGAAGGCAAGTTCGAGGCGGCCGACGGCGGAACCCTGTTCCTCGATGAAATCGGCGACATGGGCCTGGAGACGCAGGCGAAGCTGTTGCGCGTGCTGCAGGAGAAGCAATTCGAGCGCATCGGCGGCAATCAGCCGCTCTCGGTCGATGTGCGAATTATCGCCGCGACCAACCAGGACCTGGAAGCGATGGTCAAGCAGGGGCGCTTCCGCGAGGACCTCTATTACCGCATCAAGGTAGTGGAGATTCGCCTGCCCGCGCTGCGCGAGCGGCGTGAAGACATCCCCCTGATGGTCCAGCATTTTATCCGCGAGGCCTGCCAGCGCTACGAGAAGCCGGAGAA
>DATJWT010000082.1:0-6035 GCA_035500975.1 Binataceae bacterium (SeqCode) | reverse complement strand
TCGGAAAGCATCCTTCAATGCCGGCATCACCGCCGCCCAGTCCGCCACGATTCCGAAATTCGCGCGCTCGAAAATCGCCGCCTCCGGATCGTTGTTGATGGCGACCACGGTCTCCGCGCGTTTGATTCCCACCGTATGGTTGGGCACTCCGCGAATTCCTATGGAAATGTACAGCCGCGGATCTATCGCCTTGCCGGTCAACCCGACCTGGAGCTGTCGCGGCACCCATCCCGCGTCCGTCACTCTCCTCGTCGCACACATCGCCGCACGCAGGATGTGTGCTAACTCCCGCGCCTGTGCAACACCTTCCGGCCCACCCACGCCGGTTCCAACCCCGACCACGACCTCCGCACCTTCCAGCGGCTCGATCGACTCGTCCAACAATGAATGTTCCGCGATTAACCTGCTCAATGGCTTGGAGAGCTGCGGCACGATCGTTTCAACCGCGGCGACCCGGCTCGCTTGCGGCTCCGCCAGCTCCAGCATCCCCTGCCGTACCGTGGCCATTTGCGGATACGTCTTCGAGAGAATCGGCGCGACGATATTTCCGCCGAACGCCGGCTTGAGCGCGACCATCCGGTTCTGTCCATCGACCTCGAGGCCGATCGCGTCGCCCGTCAGACCCAGCCCCAGCCGCGCCGCAAGCCGCGGCCCCCAATCGCGCCCCCGCTCGCTCGCGGGCAGGAGCAATCCCCACGGCATGCGCTCGCGCACGACCTGCGCGACCGCGGCGGCCGCGCTGTCAGGGGAATACGTGTCCAACTCCTGATGGTCGAGCAGCAGGATACGGTCCGCGCCGTAGCTCGCGAGTAACCCGGCGTGTGCTCCCGCTCGTTTCGGAAACACCACCGCGACCACGGCGCCCCCCAGGCTCTCGGCCAGATGATCGGCGCTGGACAATAGTTCGAGCGACCCGCGCGTGATGTGCCCATGCAGATTGGTTTCGCATGCAACCCAGATGTCGTGATTGCGCGCTCCGTCGCGGATCGTCGCGCCGATATGCCGCCGCACCCTCTTTCTCGGCGTCAATGCGCCCGCCTGGTCGAGACACTCGATTAGCGCGGCGGCGGCGCGCTCAGGGTCCGCCGCATCGATAAACTTGCACTCGGTCCTGGGCGTCTGCTGGACCCGCACTTCCTGCACCCAGGTCGGAGATCCATCGAATCCGAACGCATCGCGCGCCGCGTTGAGTTCGCCCGCGCGCACGACCTGCAGCGGCTTCGACTTGGCCGCATCCTGCGCCCCCGGCTTCATCTTGATCGGCTGCGCGACCCGCTCGGCGCAGGTCAGCACCGCCGGCATCAGCGCTTCGATTTCGTCGTAACCTTCGTCGCTCTCCCGCTCGGCGCGAACCATGCGGCCGTCGATCTCGAGCTTGCGCACGCCCGTTATCTGTGCGGCCGCGATCAACTCGGCGATCTCGGGGCCGACCTGCCCCGTTTCCGCATCGAGCGAGTACTTGCCCAGCAGGACCAGGTCGAAGCTTCCGCGCGAAAGCCACGTCGCAAGCGCACGCGCCGTCGCCAGCGTGTCGGAACCCGCGAAGGCGCGATCCTCCAGGTGCACCGCGTGATCCATCCCCATCGCCAACGCATCGATCAGCGCGGCGCGCGCCTGCGGCGGCCCCATCGTCACGACCGTGGTTTCCGCGCCATGTTTGTTCTTGAGTTCCACCGCCAGCGAGATTGCACGCAGGTCGTAGGCGGAGATGACCGCCGGACCGTCGCGCTTGATGGTCTTGGTTTCGGCATCGAAGTTGGCGTCTTCGATGAGCGGGATCTGCTTGATACAAACCGCGATCTTGAGCACGTAAATCTCCTGTCCGCCCGAGGCTAATCGACCCTGCCTCGCGGACGCAACCAACGATCTCTGCCCCCTCCTTCGAAAAGAATGGCGGGGCCGGCCGCCGTGCCCGCCGACGATACGCGGGTGTCTTCGCCCGCGCCATCAATGTCTTCTCTCGCTCTCTTCACCGCCCACTTACGCCCTTCGATTCAATCCGTTAACGTTCGCCAGATGCCCTCGTCGCGTAAATCGCGCTCCTCCTCGATCGTTCTTCTCTGCGTGATAGCGCTCGCCGCCCGATACGCCGCCGCCGCGACCCAACAGCGCATCGTCTCACTCACTCCTTCCGTCACCGAAATCCTGTTCGCCCTCGGCGCCGGCGATGACGTCGTGGGCGTTTCTCAATACTGCGACTATCCTCCCCAAGCGACGCGCCTGCCGCAGGTCGGCTCCTTCCTCACTCCCAACCTCGAAGCGATCGTCGCCCTGCGCCCCACGCTCGTGATCGGGATTGGTTTGTCGTCCGAAATGCGCGAAATTCGAGTGCTGCGGGAAACCGGTTGCTCAACCATGACCATTCAGGATGACTCCGTCGCGGAGATCGAAAACAGTATCCGGGCGGTTGGCGATAAAATCGGGCGCGCGGACGCCGCGCGCGCGCTCCTTGAAAAACTGAATGCGCAGATCGACGCGGTGCGCTCGCGCGTCGCGACGCTACCGCGCACCCGCGTCCTGATGCTGGTTGGCCACGAACCAATGGTAGCGGTCGGGCCCGGAACCTACCTCGACGACCTCCTCAAACTCGCCAACGCCGACAACATCGCCGATTCGATAAGCCAGCAATGGCCGAAGCTCAGCGTCGAGTACGTCCTCGCGATGCGCCCCGAGGTCATCCTCGACGGCCAGATGGGTTCCGATCCCGCCGCGCCCGCGCGCTTCTGGCAGAAGTATCCGTCCATCCCCGCCGTGCGTGACCATCGCGTCTATTCCTACCCCGGCGACCCGGTCCTCCACGCCGGCCCCCGCATCGGAACTTCGCTGCGCATCCTCGCGGCCCTGATTCATCCGAATGCGTTCACCGGCCTCGACTCTGGCCAGCCGCAATGACGACCTCGCAACCTCCTGAGTCAATTGCGGGTGCACATCTCACCGCGGCCCGGCTGTTCTCCGTGCTGATCCTGTTGGCGATCGGTCTGCTGATCGCGATCCTGATCGCAGCGACCTTCGGCAGTGTCCATATCAGTCTGATCGCTGCTTTCGCGGAGCCGGCCAGTGCCGACCACGCAATCTTCTTCGCGGCGCGCCTCCCGCGCCTCGTGATGGCCGTCGTAGTCGGCGCCGTGCTCGCGACGGTCGGCGCCGCGCTCCAGGCCCTCGTGCGCAATCCGCTCGCCGAAGGTGGAATCCTCGGAATCTCCGGCGGCGGCGCCCTCGGCGCGATCGTCGCGCTGGTGTTTCTCGCGCGCCTGGGATGGTCCGAAAGCGTGGTTCCGATCGTTGCTTTCGGCGCGGCGCTGCTTTCGACCGTTGCCGTCTATCGCCTCGCGGAAGTCGATGGCCAGCTCGAACCGTTCACGCTTCTCCTCGTCGGCGTCATCTTCAACGCGTTCTGGGGCGCGGCGATCATGGTCGTCAACAGCGTGGTCAATTTCTATTACGCGCACACGATTCTGTTCTGGCTGATGGGCAGCCTCGAAGCCCCCACCTGGCATGAAGTCGCTCTGGTCGCGGCACTCGGCCTCGCCGGGTTCGTCGCGCTGATGTATCACGCGCGCGATATGAACCTGCTGAGCCTGGGCGATGAGGCCGCGGAGGAGCTCGGCGTCGATGTGAACTTCCTGCGCCGGCTGATCTTCGTGGCGACTTCAGTGATGGTTGGAGCGGTCGTGTCCGTGAGCGGCATCATCGCGTTCGTCGGACTGATCGTTCCCCACATGCTGCGGCTTGCGTTCGGATCCGATCATCGTCTGCTCATCCCCGCGTCTTTGATCGGCGGTGCCGCCTTCATGGTTATTGCCGATTTGATCGCGCGCGTCGCAATTTCTCCCGCCGAAATTCCGGTCGGCGCGATCACCGCGCTGTTCGGCGGTCCGTTCTTCGTTTACATGCTGCGACGCGAAGGCGGAAAGCCGATAGGCCTGTGAGCGAGTCGCTGCAACCCGGTTCTGCGCTCAGCGCCCACGGCCTGACCGCCGGCTATACGCCCGGCGCTCCCGTTCTGCGCAATGTCTCCCTCGAGGTCGCTGCGGGCGAGCTGCTCGCGATCGTCGGACCCAACGGGAGCGGCAAATCTACCCTGCTGCGATTGCTGGGCGGCGCGACGCGCCCGTGGGCAGGAACCGTCGAGTTACAGGGGCGCGCCTTGCATTCGATCGAGCGCCGCGAGCTGGCGCGTCAAATCGCGACCGTCGCCCAGGAAAACACCGTCGCATTTCGTTTCACCGTGCTCGAGATTGTCCTGATGGGTCGGGCGCCCCATCTCGGCGCGTTCCGCTTCGAGAGCCGCCGCGATCTTGCGATCGCACAGGCCGCGCTCGACCGTTTCGATCTACTGCCGCTCGCCCATCGCCATATAGAGGAATTGTCCGGCGGCGAACGCAAGCGCGTCTTCCTCGCCCGCGCGCTCACGCAGGAGCCGAACGTGATGCTGCTCGATGAACCGACGGCGTTCCTCGACTTGAAGCACGTCGTGGGAATCTTCACTCGCTTCCGCGAGCTGGCATCTTCGCGCGGACTCGCCGTCGTCGCCACGCTGCACGATCTCAACGCCGCCGCCGCATATGCCGACCGCGTGATGCTGCTCAAGGCCGGCGAGGTCGTCGGCTACGGCTCTCCTGCCGAGGTCCTCACCGAAAGCAATCTTCACTCCGTATACGAAACCGAAATTCGTGTGGGAAAAGACCCCATCACTTCCCAACTCACGATTCTGCCCCTGCATCACGTTCGCTAGTCCTCCGGCGGTCGTCGCCGCCGGACTGATTCGTATTCGCGTTTGTAAGAATGTCCGTCAGACGCATACACGTTGCCTCGATGCACCTCCACTAGAGATGACTCAACCCTCGTAGACTCGTCGCACTCCCGCGGCAGCGCATTTGCTTGTTTCTGCGACCCCCATCGCGATTTCGAGTGAGCATTTGCTTAACGGGAGGAGTTCTTATGTTCACAGCTCCACGGAATGGCTGCAGGCACATGGTTGTCCTGATCTTCGCGATCGCACTCATCCTTGCCACCTCCTCGATGGTGCGTGCGCAGGCACCCGGCACGTTCGCACCAACCGGCTTCATGAAGCTGGCGCGTGTTGGAGCGACCGCAACTATGCTGAGAAACGGCAAAATACTGGTTGCTGGCGGCTACTATTACGGCATAGGCAACAGCACCGCCCCGGTCACTTGCGAGAATGGCAATACGTCCCAACCTCAATTTATTACCAATACCGCCGAAATTTACGATCCGACGACGGGCACCTTCAGCGCCACGGGAAATATGTCGATCCCGCGCACCTACCACACCGCCACCCTCCTACCCAACGGAAAGGTGCTCGTCGCCGGCGGCTATGACGGATGCGAAGACGCGCGCGGTAAAACAGAGATCTACGATCCCGTAAGCGGCACTTTCACTCCCGGGCCCAACATGGTGTGGGCCAGGGCTGAGTTCACTGCTACCCGGCTGGCGAGCGGCAAGGTCCTGATGGCCTTCGGTCATACCACCGGACAGGAGGGATTCTTCTTCTCGACCGACACCGCAGAGGTCTACGACCCGGTCGCGAATACTTTCACTGAAGTTTCAGGATGCAACGACTGCGTTGGTGGATACTACGATCAGGCCGCGACCCTTCTCCTTTCAGGTCGCGTACTCGTTTCACCGCCCGGGATGTACTACGACCCGACCTTGCCCACGGAACCATCGCCCTGGGTAAACACCACCAACAATCCGAACCCTGAAACTGTCAATCCGAGCTCCACGCTCCTTTCCGGCGGTGACGTCTTACTGGCCGGGGGGACGGGCTCGCATGGCTTGAGTGACGCGACCGACACCAGCATTTACAACCCAGCCACCAACTCTTTTGCCGCCGGGCCCGAGATGCTCAATCCGCACGCCCTCTTCACCGGGACTGCACTTGCGAATGGCGAAATCCTGATGGCGGGAGGCGCGGTCTACAGCCCCACCGGCAAGCTCATTTCACAAGCCAACGCCGAGTTGTATGACCCAACGTCGAACTCCTTCGTTGCCACCGGAGATATGACGATTGC
>DATJWT010000081.1:0-4886 GCA_035500975.1 Binataceae bacterium (SeqCode) | reverse complement strand
CGCGCTTCACGCAAGGAGAAGGCGCCCTGGAACCTGCGGGCATGCGACAACGGCATCGGCAATGCGGGAGCAATAGACCGATGCTGCGGGGCAGTAGGACGTGGCGCAGGTACAGGCGCTTCGCCGGTCTTGGAAATACCTCCACTGAACTTGATGGCCATCGCGAGTCTCCATCGAAAGTGCGAGCAAAACCCGCGCCTGACATGACAAAAAGGGGAGCAAAACGATTGGGCCGGCGAAAAATGCCCTATTTCATTGGAGAAACAAGCTTGAGCCTTCTGCCTCTGGATGCGGTTGAGTCAAGGCCGGCGACGAAACTGGCCTGCTATCTTGCAAGGTCAATAATGCAAAATGAAATGCGGCGGAAGCCTTCGTGCGCCTAATCGGGCGCACGATGCTCAGCTCGGAGATATTGAGCCCTCACTCTCCAGGCAGCGGCATTGGTTTGAGACCCAAGGAGTCGAATAGCTTCCGATCGCGGTCCCGCTCGGGATTCGCCGTCGTCAGGAGCTTGTTGCCGACAAAGATCGAATTGGCGCCGGCGAGGAAGCAGAGCGCCTGCGCTTCGTCAGACAGAGTCTCGCGGCCGGCGGAGAGCCGAACCATCGACAGGGGCATCGTGATTCGCGCCGCGGCGATGGTCCGCGCCAGCTCGATCATCGAAGGGCGCTCCGAATTGCCAAGCGGCGTGCCCCTGGTGCGCGCCAGCAGATTGATCGGCACGCTCTCCGGATGCTGCGGCAGCGTCGCCAGCGTATGCAGCATCCCGATGCGATCCTCGCGCCGTTCGCCCATCCCGATGATTCCGCCGCAGCAAACCTTGATCCCTGCATCGCGGACGTAGGCGAGCGTCTCGAGGCGATCTGCATACGTTCGCGTCGTGACGACCTGGCCGTAGTACTCGGGCGAAGTGTCAATATTATGATTGTAGTAGTCGAGGCCGGCCTGCTTGAGACGCGCGCTTTGGGCAGCAGTCAACATCCCGAGCGTCGCACAGGTCTCGAGGCCGAGTTCGCGGACGCCTGCGACCATCGCGCAGACCTTCTCCAGATCGCTGTCGCGCGGATTGCGCCAGGCCGCGCCCATGCAATAGCGAGTCGCACCGGCAGCTTTGGCACGAGCGGCATCGGCGATGACCGCATCGGGGGACATCAGCTTCCCGGAATTGACTCCTGAATCGAAGTGCGCGCTTTGCGCGCAGTAGCCGCAGTCTTCGGGGCATCCGCCAGTCTTTATCGAAAGCAGCGTCGAGAGCTGCACTTGGTTGGAATCGAAGTGGCGGCGATGGATGGTTTGGGCCCGGAAGATCAGATCGTTGAAAGGTTGATCGAAGATCGCGGCGATCTCCGCTCGGGTCCAATCGTGACGAGGATTCGCGTGTGCGGGCGAAGCGACTGATTCCGCCATGCTTTTACTACTCTTTGTTCTTTTGGGGTTTCCAGAAATCTCGCGTCAAGGATTCAAAAATACAGGAATTGGTGGCGCGGGCGAAGACGTCCGCGCATCGTCGGCGGGCACGGCGGCCCGCCCCACTACTTTTTCCGGAACGAGACAGGCGCGATCTTTCTAATAGTGGTTCAGGCGGGCGAGGCGGTCGGCGTGAAAGTTCGCGTCGCCGAACAGCTCCTGCCCCACCCTTACTCGCTTCATGAAGAAGCCGATGTCGAATTCGTCGGTCATCCCGATACCGCCGTGCATCTGAACTGCTTCCTGAACGGCCAAAGTCGCGGTGGCGCCGGCCTTCGCCTTGGCCATCGAGACGACAGGCCCCGCCGCGTCGAACGACTCATCCAGACTCTGCAACGCCTTGAGGACCGCAGAGCGCGCGACTTCGAGTTCGCAGTAGAGAAACGCGGCGCGGTGCTGCAGGCCCTGGAACTCGCCGATCAGTTTTCCGAACTGCTTGCGCTCTCGCAGGTAAGCGACCGTTCGATTGAATGCCTCGTCGGCCGCCCCAAGCAACTCGGCGGCGACAGCGGCGCGGCCGACGTTGAGGGCGGCTTCAAGCACCTCCCAACCCGCGTCGACCTTGCCCAGCACCGCGTCGGCGGGAACGGCGACGTTTTCGAAATCAAGTCGCGCGGAATTGTGAATATCCACCATCGAGGTGCGCTCGCGCCGGAGGCCTTTCGCGGCCCCATCGATCACGAAAAGAGTCAGCCCACGCTGCTCACCGGGCGACCCGGACGTGCGTGCAGCGACGATCACAACGTCCGCGACATGCCCATCGAGCACAAAGGTTTTGGCGCCTTTGAGCGAGAAACCATTTGCGCTGCGGCTCGCAGCGAGCGCGGTTCTTTCGGGTCGATGCTTCGCGGCTTCATCGACGGCAATCGTCGCGATCAGATCGCCGGAGGCGATACGAGGCAGATGGGCGCGCTTTTGCGCGTCGGTGCCCGCGCGAGCAAGCGCCGTCGCGGCCAGTATCGAACTGGAAAGCAGCGGAGATGGAGTCAGCGTATGGCCGATTTCCTCCATTACCACGCCCGCCTCGACGTGCCCCAGTCCCAGGCCATCGTAGTCGGGCGGCACGAGGATACCGGCCCATCCCATCTGCGCGAATTCCTTCCAGAGTTCCCTCGAGAAGCCGGTCGCATCGCCGGAGTCGCGCAACTTGCGCAGATGCGCGATCGGAGCGTTTTTGGCCAGAAAGCTCCGCGCGTTGTCACGGAGCATCGTTTGTTCGGAAGTCAGAACGAGAGCCATTGCAAATTTCCTGGTAGTTAGAATTGCGGTCGGATTGGCGATCCCGGATTCCCGGCGGCGATCGAATCGGGGGTCGGTTTGAACCATTCGCGCGCATCGCCTGTGAAGATGAGCACGAAGGCGACTATCTCCATTCCGAGCTGCGCGATCCGGAGCGCCCACGCAAGTGGATTTTCCCTCATCAGCTCTCCAAGCATACGGAGGAACGGTGGAAGTCCTAGCAGCGCTAGGACCAGAAGGGTCCAGCGGGCCCAATTCTGGCGTTTCCTGGCTGTGAGCCAGATGAGGAGCGCCATCGCGGCCATGACTGCACCCGCGACTGCGAGCGTGAAGTTGATTGCGCCCGCGTCCGGAGCTTTCGAAACGATCACGTTCCACTCGATGGCTCCGAAGACAATGCCTGCTGCGAGCTGCAGGTACATCAGTCTCTCAAACCAGGCCACGTTCGAGGGCATCGATCACGCCCCCGGCAGATTCAGGATGCGCTTGGCGATGATGTTGAGCTGCACCTCGCTGGTGCCGCCTTCGATAGAATTGGCCTTGGAGCGCAGCCACGCGCGCACGGTTGAGCCATCGTGCGAGCGCTCGCCTTCCCATTCGAGCGCATCGGAGCCACCCGCCGCGACCATCAGCTCCATCCGGCGCTTGTTCAACTCAGCGCCGTAGTACTTGAGCATTGAGGAAACGGCAGGATGCGCCTGTCCCGATTTGAAGAGATCGCCAACTCGATCGAGGGTGAGGGCGAACGCCCATGAATCCACTTCGAACGAAGCGATCTGCGCGCGCAGCAGAGGGTCGGCGAGTTTGCCTTCGTCCATGCCTACCGTGTCGGCCGCAACTTCGCCGAGTGAGCGATGGCGTCCGCCGGTCATACCCATCCCGCCGATCATTTCGCGTTCATGCGTGAGCAGGAACTTGGCGATGTCCCATCCTTTGTTGAGCGTCCCGACCAGGTTCGCTTTCGGCACCGCGACGTCTTCGAAGAAGGTCTGGCAGAAGGGAGACTTGCCCGAGATCAGCAGGATCGGCGAGGTCGAAACTCCCGGGCTCTCCATGTCGAAGAGTACGAAGCTGATCCCCTCATGCTTGGGTGCTTTCGGGTCGGTGCGGACCAGGCAGAAAATCCAGTCAGCCTTGTCCGCGTACGAGGTCCAGATCTTCGATCCGTTGACGACAAAATAGTCGCCGCGGTCTTCGGCCTTGGTCTGCAGCGAGGCGAGATCGGAACCCGAGCCGGGTTCTGAATATCCCTGGCACCATCGGATTTCGCCGCGCGCGATTTTGGGCAGATGCTCGCGCTTCTGCGCTTCGTTGCCGTACTTCAGGAGCGCGGGACCGAGCATCCAGATTCCGAAGCTGTCGAGCGGAGAGCGGCAATTCAGGTCGCGCATTTCTTCGCGCAGAATTTTGGCCTCGGCGCGGCTGAGTCCGCCGCCGCCGTATTCCTTGGGCCACTCGGGAACGGTCCATCCCTTCGATGCCATCCGTTCCAGCCACTGACGTTGCGCTTCGGACTGGAACTTCCACTTACGTCCGCCCCAGCAGGTGTCGTCTTCGCTCTCGGGCGGCTGGCGCATCTCGGGTGGGCAGTTGGCTTCGAGCCACGCGCGCGTTTCTTTGCGAAAGGTCTCCAAGTCGGCCATTTGCGATTGCTCCTTGAGCGATCTTCAGCCCGCACAGTCTGGCATGAATGCCGGGTTAAATGGAGAAGCGCGAAGGGGGTCGGGCAGTAAAGAACCGGAAACTCAACCACCAAGGCACCAAGGGCAAGACGCCGGGAAAAGGGCTCGATCCGAAACTTGGTGACTTGGTGTCCTGGTGGTTATAGTCGGCTCGCCGGAGGAGATGCCATGGATTTCGGAACGCTGATTTTCACCAAGCCGGAGAGAGCGAGGCGGGACGTACCCTACGCCGAGGAGCGCGGGTTCTCGCACGCCTGGATTCCAGACTCGCACATGATCTGGGGCGACACCTACGCGTGCATGGCGCTGGCCGCCGTGAACTCCAGGCGCATCAAACTCGGGACTGGAGTGGCGATCGCGACCAATCGAATCCCGCCGGTGACAGTCCATTCGATCGCGACAATCAATCAGCTCGCGCCCGGGCGGACCATCCTGGGCTTCGGCACCGGCCACACGGGACGCCGCGTGATGGGCCTGCCGCCGGTGAAACAGGAGGTA
>DATJWT010000080.1:0-22345 GCA_035500975.1 Binataceae bacterium (SeqCode) | reverse complement strand
CCAGACACGGCCTGAAAACGGAGGGGAACGTCCATGCGCAAACTTGCGATTGCCACAGCCTCAGCGATGCTTGGGGTAGCACTGTCGCTGTCATCGATGGTCCCGGCGGTGTATGCCGCGGACAAAGTTGACTGCGATGCGGTGATGCAGGAGCTCGGCCAGGGAAAGAAGGCCAAGGAAGTCGCGGCCGACTTGAAGATCTCCGCTTCTAGCGTCTATCGCTGCAAGCGCCATGCGAAAAACGCGATGAAGGCAGAGACCAAGTCTTCCCAGGGAATGAGCGACAAGATGGGTAACGCCGCCAGCATGGGCGCCGCCCCGTCGCCTGCCGCCGGTCAGTAAGATCGCCTGACACGCGCGCCTCGCCGCCAGGTCGACGAGGCGCGCTTTTTCTTCTCGGCGCTCACCCGGGCGCCGCTGCTTTGTCCGGTGCCGGCCGATGCCGCAATGTGAGTTATGCGAGTTGCGCGAGTATACTCAGCGCTACGCGCAATTCGTCTATCCATTCAAATTCGCCATTCTGGATTGCGATTCCTGCGACACGCCGATGGTCGTGCTCGGAGACCATCGGGCGCACGCCACCGATTCCGAGCGCGCATTCATGATTGACGCCCTGTCAGTAATCGCGCGCGTAAAGTACGGCGAGGACAAGTTCGTGATCGATGGCGTGATGCGCCAGATTCCCGATCATTGTCACATCCACGCCCGTCCGATCGTGCGCTGGCAGGGTTAGCTGGTTTAATAGTTCACATCGCGGATTCCTAATTTCATTGACATCGAAGCGACTTGGCCTGCTTTGAGCCAAAAGCCGCCTTGGGTAGCCGTGTCTCGTCCCCTTGGTAAGTTGCGCGTCATATGGTATATGCGCGCCGGTATGCTAGCGCCGCAGGGGACGCGGCGCTTCCTTCCGGTTTGGGCGGGGACCCCGGGCCGGAGGGTCTGTCAGGAGGTACGGGGGACATGACTACCGGTACGGTTAAGTGGTTTAGCCCCAAGAAGGGCTACGGGTTCATCACGATGGAAGATGGGCAGGAAGTTTTCGTCCATTACAGCGCCATCGATGGGAACGGCTTCCGCTCGCTCGAACAGGGCGAGAAGGTTCAGTTCGAAGTCGCGCAGGGGCCAAAAGGCCTGCAAGCTTCTGCTGTGAGCCGCGCCTAGCGCGCTCAGCCGCCAAAAAAAGGGGTCAACCAAAACCGGGTCGCATCCGGTCAGGCGCACTCTTGCGCCTGGCGCCGCCGTCTACGTCCTTACCACCGTGGGAGTCTGGTAATTCGTCGCACCATCCCCGACCGGCGATCGCGCCGCCGGTCGCGTTTGACATCCAATCCCGCGCTGTTGGATGTCTGACCTCAGAGGGTTTTCGACATGAGCGATGCACTACCGCTGGCTAAGCGAATCAGGTTCGGCGTGATGGCGGCGGCGCCCGATCGCGAGCACGCCAGGAGCATGGTCGATGACGCCGCTCGATGGGGCTACGAAGTCATCTGGACCGGCGACCATGTCGCCTTCACCGGACCCATCAGCGACCCGCTGCTGCAGCTCACTTACATGGCGGCGCTCCGCCCCGAACTGACATACGGCACCAGCATCTACCTGCTCCCGCTGCGCCATCCAACGCCGGTCGCCAAGATGGTCGCGACGCTCGATCGCCTGATGGGCGCCGGCCACTTCATTTTCGGCATCGGCGTGGGCGGCGAATTTCCGCCCGAGTTCGAGGCCTGCGGCATCCCGGTCAAGCAGCGCGGTGGGCGTGCGACCGAAGCGATCCAGGTCATCAAGCGGCTATGGACCGAGCCCAGCGTCGAGCATCGCGGCCGCTACTTCAGTTTTGGCGCGGTCAAAATGGAACCCAAGCCCGCCACTCCCGGCGGCCCGCCAATCTGGGTCGGAGGTCGCGCCGAAGCCGCCCTCAAGCGCGCGGCTCTCTACGGCGACGGATGGATGCCGTACGTGCTGACACCGAAGCGCATCGCGGACGGGCTTGAGTTCATCGCGCGCCAGGCCGACCAGGCCGGCCGCAGGATCGAGAACTTCGGCACTTCGTTCCACGCATTCGTGACGCTGGGGAAATCATATGAAGCCGCGCTCGATGTGTCGGCGGAGCATCTGAGCAAGCGCTACGCGATGGATTTTCGCGAACCCGCCAGGCGCTACGGCGTACTGGGAACACCGGCCGATGCGGCGGCGAAGGTCGCGGAGTTCATCAAGGCCGGCGTCCGCGACATCGGCGTCGATGCCATCTGCCATCCGCGCGACCGCGATGCGATCCTGGAGCAGTTCGCCAGGGAAGTCATCCCGCTCGTTCGCCCCGCGTAGGCCTTCCGGGGGTACGGTGAAGAGCCGCCCTCGTCGTGCTAGGTTCTTGGGCCGTGGCCCCTTGGGCACGTGGAGGGGACGTTGCCCGCGGGCCCGTGTAGCATCAATTGGAACCTCGCATCATCGAACGCGCCGAGCATCCCATCTCGCGCCGCGATATTGACCCCAACGTCCTCAAGGTACTCTATCGCCTGATCAACGCAGGGCATCTCGCCTATCTGGTCGGTGGCAGCGTACGCGACCTGATGATCGGGCGGCGGCCCAAGGACTTTGACGTCGCGACATCGGCGCATCCGCAGCAGGTGCGCGACCTGTTTCGCAACTCGCGGTTGATCGGCCGGCGGTTCCGGCTGGTCCACGTCTTCTTCGGCCCGCAGAACATCGAGGTCGCGACCTTCCGCCGCCGCAGCGAAGAGCCCGTCGGCGCCGACGACCCCATGATCCGGCTCGACAACACCTTCGGCACGCCCGAGGAAGATGCGTTTCGGCGCGACTTTACCGTCAATGCGCTGTTTTACGATCCCGCGACTTTCCAGGTGATCGACTATGCGGGCGGCGCAGATGACCTGAACGCGCGCCTCATCCGGACCATCGGCGAGCCTGAGCTTCGCATGCGCGAGGACCCGGTGCGGATGATGCGCGCGGTTCGCTTCGCCGCGAAACTCGGCTTCGAGATCGAACCCGCCACGCGCGCGGCCATCGAGCTCCATCGCCACGATTTGCTCAAGGCCTCGATGCCGCGGCTGGTGGAAGAGACCTATCGTACGGTCGGCCAGGCCGAGGCCGGACGCGCCGCGAGCCTGATGGAAGAGCTTGGGCTGCTCGAGCCGATGCTGCCGTTTCTCTCGGCGCATCTGAAGGAGACCTCCGCAGCCGACAGACCGTCGCCGATGCTGTCGCACATGCGCGGACTCGGGCGGATGATCGATGAGGGCTTCGCCGCCGACCACGCGTTCGTGCTCGGCGCGATGTTCTTCGATTTCATGCGCACTCGCCGCGGCGGTGAAAATGCCAACGAATTCGATCTGTTGGCGGAGTTGCGCCAGCGCGGTTTCGCGCGCGGCGATACCGAGCGGATGCGGCTGATCACCGATGCGTTCCAGCATCTGGCCGCTCCCTCGCGGCGGACCCGCCGCCTGGTTCGCCGGCCGTACTTCAGCGATGCGCGCCGGTTCTTTGAAATGATCGCCCCCAGCTACGGAATCGATTTGGGCACGCTGCATCGGTTTCTTGACGATCCCGAGGGGTTCCTCACCCAGCGCCCGCAGCGCGGCGACGACAACGCAACTCCCGGCGGTCCTCGCCGGCGCAAGCGCCGCCGCCGGCGGCATCGCCGGCCGCGCCAACCGGCAGGGGCCGTGACCACGACCTCGAATGGCGCGGGAGAATCGCACGACGGCGGTCTGAGCGGGGCTTCCGCGGCGGTCGAGAGCATTTTTGATCCGGAAGAGCCCGGCAGCGAGTGACCGCGGGCCGCGCCTTGTCCCACTTTCCGCGATAGATTAGGTTCTGCACTGGCGACCGGGCACGCTGACTTAAGCGCCGATTCTCTCCGAGTGAGGTCATTCCCTTGGCTGCAGACAACCTGCGCTCCGACAAAATCTGGATGGATGGCAACCTCGTTCCTTACGACCAGGCCACTGTCCACGTGCTGACCCATAGCCTTCACTATGGGCTGGCCGTATTTGAGGGGATGCGCTGTTACCAGGGAGATGACGGCCGGTCGGCGATTTTCCGCGGCCGCGAGCATATTCGCCGCTTGCTCGAGTCGGCGCATATCGTCGAGATGCCGGTGCCATACAGCAGCGAAGAGCTGCTCAAGGCCTGCGTCGACGTGGTGCGGGTCAATAAGCTCGCTGAATGCTACCTGCGCCCGCTGGTGTTCTACGGCGAAGGCGAGATGGGGCTGGCGGCGCGCGGCAACAAGAGCCGCGTGGCGATCGCGGCCTGGAAATGGGGCGCGTATCTCGGGGCGGATGGGTTGACCAAGGGTGTTCGCCTCAAGACCTCGTCATTCGTGCGATTTCATCACAACTCGATGATGCCGGCGGCGAAGGCTTCCGGGCACTACGTCAATTCGATTCTCGCGGGCTACGAAGCGCGCCGCGGCGGCTACGACGAGGCCCTGCTCCTCGACACTGAAGGTTACGTGTCGGAAGGCAGCGGCGAGAACGTATTCGTCATCCGCGACGGCATCGTGCGCACGCCCCCGCTCACCAACATCCTGGGTGGCATCACCCGCGATGCGGTCATCCGGATTCTCAAAGATGGCGGCGTCGAGGTGCGCGAGGAGATGTTCGCGCGCGATGCGTTCTACATCGCCGACGAAGCGTTCATGACCGGAACGGCCGCCGAGGTGACTCCGGTGGTCGAGCTGGATGATCGCAGGATCGGATCCGGCACGCCCGGCCCTATCACCAGGAAAGTGCAGCAAGTCTTCCAGAACGCCCTGCACGGTCGCGAACCCAAGTATCGCGACTGGCTCTACTACGTTTAGCCGAGAACGCGGGAACCGGAGGGCGATCTCGCGAGTTTAGGCAGCGGGGAAAATCGCCGTATGAAGATGATCACCGGAACCATCGTGGTCCTCGTCTTGATTGGGGCATTCATGGTGCTGCGGCCGCGCACTGCCCGGGCGGAGTTGCTCAAAGAGGGGCAGGTCGCACCGCCGTTTTCGACCCAGATGGTCCAGGGCGACCAGCTGACGCCGATCTCGCTGTCCGATCTCCACGGCCGCACGGTGATTCTCTATTTCTATCCGAAGGACGACACGCCCGGATGCACCAAGGAGGCGTGCTCGTTCCGCGACGGCTTCGTGCGCTTCCAGGCGGCCGGTCTGGTGGTGCTCGGATGCAGTATCGATTCGAGCGACTCGCACAAGGCTTTCATCAAGAAGTACAACATCCCGTTCCCGTTGCTGCTCGATCCGAACAAGACCATCGCAACCGAGTACGGCGCGGCCAACGGCATTCCCATTCTCGGCCTCGACCGCCGCATCACGTACGTGATCAACGGCGATGGAATAATCGCGAAGGTCTATCCCAAGGTCGATCCGTCGATTCACTCGGGAGAGATTCTGGCCGACCTGAAGATCCCCGAGAATCCCGCGCCGGCGGCTCCTGCCGCCCCCACCGCAGCACCCTCAAGCGCCGAGAACTAGCTGCGAACTCCCTCTCCGGAAGTTCTTTTCCCGGAGGGAGAAGGTGGCACGTCGCGCGCCGGATGAGGGTCAGCAGCATTCACCACCCATCCGTCGATAGCATCCGAAGGCGAGTAGCCCAGGCTCACCGCCAGTAGCACCGCTGCCGATGCGAGCGCATCAGCGTTGTCTGATTGGCGAGCCAGGTCTGCGAGTGCCTCGATGTGTTCGTCGACATCGTTGCCGACGTCGAACAGCGCATCGATGATCGGATTTGGATCGTAGCCCGATTCCGCCAGGGCTTCGCGCGTCGCTCGTCGCCAGAACTCGCGCGGCTCCACCTTCTCGAAATCGACCAGGTTCCCGATTCGCTTGCGAAAAATCGCAAGTAGCGCGGCGTACCGTTCAATCATCGCGAGATATTCCGGTACACCCTGGTTTTCCAGGAACGCTGCTATGGTTCCGCCATTTCCATAGATTCCCGCGGAGCCCGGCGCAGGTTCGAGGCGCACGAATCGCTCTTCTCTGCCCCCGCGTTCAATTCCCAGTGGATAGAGCCGACACGCCAACGGTCGTCCGCTATGAATACCGCATCGGACGCCGTCGAGAGCAGCGCACGCACCCTCGGCCGTGAACCGGAGAATCGATCCGCGCCGAAGCGTGAAACGGGTGATCGCTTCCCCTGTCGAAATTCCGGCCGCCTCCGCGATCGTCATCACGTCGTACGGCGCGAGCGTAATGACCTTGTCGTGGCAGCATCGCCCGCAGGCGTTGCACTGGTAGGAAAATTCACTCTCCCGGTTCATCCCATACCGCTCGTTCAGCATCCCTTGCGCGCCGCGCTTCACAGGCGCTACTCAAATGATGGCGGGTCAGCTACCATCGGCCCGCGCAAGCTTGCCGAAACTACACAGGAGCATTCTGTCCCAATGGATTTCAACTGGTCGCCCGAACAGGAAAAGTACCGCATGGAGGTTCGCTCGTGGCTCGAAGCGAACCGGCCTCGCTCTCTCGGCCGGGGTGGAGAAGACCCCGAAATGGGCGGCGACGATGCGCAATGGCAGCGCCTCAAGGAATGGCACAAACGCCTCTACAACGCCGGATGGGCGGGGCTCACCTGGCCCAAGGAATACGGCGGCCGCGGCGCTACCTTCATAGAACAGCTCATCTTCCAGCAGGAGCTGGGCAGGCTCGGACTGCCGATGGGCTGCAACACGCTCGGCGTCATCATGACGGGGCCCGCCCTGATGCAGTGGGGCACCGACGAGCAGAAGGCTCGCTACCTGCAACCGATCCTGGCTGGAGACGAAATCTGGTGCGAGGGAATGTCGGAGCCGGGCGCCGGTTCCGATCTCGCGTCGTTGCAGACGCGCGCCGAGTTGAAAGGCGATTATTTCGTGGTGAACGGCCAGAAAGTCTGGACCACCATCGCGCATCGCTCCGATTTCTGTCAGCTCTTCGTGCGCACTGACCCCGATGCGCCCAAGCACAAGGGTCTCAGCGCGCTGCTGGTCGATATGAAAGCCCCGGGCGTGACGGTTCGTCCGCTCAAGCAGATCACCGGCGATTCCGAGTTCAACGAAATCTTTTTCGAAGACGTCAAAGTCCCCAAGCAAAACCTGCTCGGTCCCATCAACCAGGGATGGCAGGTGCTGGTATCCACCCTGATGCACGAGCGGTTCGGAATCGGCGAGACGCTCGGCGGCACCGAGACGATCCTGGCGCAGCTCGTCGAGATGGCGAAGAACGTCCAGCTCAATGGCCGTCCCGCCATCGAAGAGGAGGATATCCGCCAGCAGCTCGCGCAGTTTGCAATCGAAGTCACCGCCAAGAAGTACAACGGGCTGCGCACGCTCTCGCGCCGCCTGAAGGGACTGCTGCCCGGACCGGAAGCATCGGTTTCCAAGCTGGTATCGACCGACTTGGGCCAACGGATGACCAAGTTTTCGACGCGGCTGCTCGGCGAGTACGCGATGCTCGAACCGCACACCCCCTATGCGCCTCACGGCGACTGGATGAAGCGCATCCTCCAGTCGGAATCGATGACGATCGCGGGAGGCACTTCGCCGGTTCAGAAGAACATGATCGGTGAGCGCGTGCTCGGTCTGCCCAAGGGCTAAGGTTCAACAGTTTTCCAAAGACCGCAAAGACGCCTCGGCTCTCCGAGGCGTCTTTTTTTCATAGCTGTCACACTCGCTCGACGGCTTCTAGACATTACGCTTTGTAATAGTCACGATGACTGCTTCCCATGAATCGGAGGCCTGTCACGATGGCTTATCTTGCACGATCGCGCACCCGCGCATCCTCTTTATTGGCAATCCCGATGATTCTTGCCCTGGCGTCATCGGTCCACGCGGAAACCGCGGCACCTCCCAGGTTCGATGGCGCCGACACGGCGTGGCTGCTGCTCTCTTCCGTCCTGGTTCTGATGATGACGATTCCGGGATTGGCGTTGTTCTATGGCGGGATGGTGCGGCGCAAGAACGTGCTCTCAACCTTGATGCAGAGCTTCATCCTGGTCGCGATAGTCTCGATCCAGTGGATCGCTTGGGGCTACAGCATCGCCTTCGCACCCGGCGGTTGGTTCGCGGGATCGCTCGCGTGGATGGGACTCAACGGAGTGAGCGCCACGGCGCCTTACGCCACCTACTCCGCGACGGTGCCGCACCAGGCGTACATGATTTACCAGTGCATGTTCGCGATCATCACGCCCGCGCTGATCACGGGCGCGATCGCGGAGCGCATGAGCTTCAAGGGCTTTCTGCTTTTCAGCATCCTCTGGACCACGCTCATCTACGATCCGCTGGCGCATTGGGTGTGGGGCGACGGCGGATGGATCCATCAGCTCGGCGCGCTCGACTTCGCGGGTGGCACGGTCGTGCACATCTCTTCCGGCGCCGCCGCGCTCGCGGGCGCGCTGTTGCTGGGTCAGCGCCGTGGATACCTGCGCGAGCCGATGCCACCGCACAACCTCACCCTCACGATAACCGGCGCGGGATTGCTCTGGGTGGGATGGTTCGGGTTCAACGCCGGCAGCGCGCTGGCGGCCAATGGGCTTGCGGTATCGACCTTCGTCGCGACCCATCTCGGCGCGGCGGCCGCGACGCTGTCGTGGGTCATCGCTGAATGGTACATCGCCGGCAAGCCAACCACGCTGGGCGCGGCATCGGGCGCGGTCGCGGGCCTGGTCGCAATAACTCCGGCGTCCGGCTATGTGAGTCCGCTCTCGGCGATTGCGATTGGCGGCGCGGCGGGCGTGGTGTGCTTCTTTGCGGTGCGGATGAAATCGCGCTTCGGCTACGACGACGCGCTCGATGTCGTCGGCGTGCACCTGGTGGGCGGAATCCTGGGCGCTCTCCTAACCGGAGTGTTCGCGAGTGTCGTGATCAATCCGGGCGGCGCGGACGGCCTGCTGTTCGGCAATCCGCGGCAGTTGATGATCCAGGCAATCGCGGTGGTCGCGAGTATCGCGTTCTCGTTCGTGGGCAGCACGGTCCTGCTCAAGGTCACTGACGCGCTGGTCGGTATCCGCGTGAGCAACGAAGCCGAGCAGGTCGGGCTCGATCTCAGCGAGCACGAAGAACGCGCGTACGCGTTCGAGGCCTGATCGTCGCCGCTACTTGAATTCGAGGCCGCGCGTGCAGCGGCTCAGTTCGATACCGCTGCCGACCGGCAGCAGGACAGACTGCATGTCCGCCCTGGCGCGGACGTGCGCGCGGTAGTCGGCGGCGTCCTTGCGCGAGAACTCGGGGAACATCATGTTGTCCGCGACCACCATCGCGCCCGCTCCCAGCTTGGGATAGACGAGGTCGAAGCACGGGATATAAAGGTCCTTCCACAAATCGACCAGTACGAAATCGATCGGCCCCGAAAGCGCCGCGATCGATTCCCGCGCGTCTCCCAGTTTGAATTCCACCAGCCCGGCGAGGCCTGCCTTGCGCAGTGCGGTGCGCGCATACTCCTGCTTGCCCGCGTGGACATCGAGGGTCGTGACTTTGCCGCCGGTCGCGCGCGCGGCCTCCGCCAGCCACACGGTCGAGTAGCCGTGCGAGGTGCCGATCTCCAGGATGTTCCGCGCCTTCGCTTCCTTGATCAGGATGTTCATCAAGTGGCCGGTAGCGGGTCCGACCGGCAGCAGGAACTCATCGATATGCTGCGCCATCCCCGCGGGCCCCAACTCCTGCATCCGCCGCATTTCGGCGGCGGCGCGTTGATCGTACTCGCGCAAGACCGTTTCGATCGCGCTGTCCATGAGAAACTCCTTGCTGCGAAGGTTGATTCGGCGATTCGATCAGCGCTGCATCGCCTGGAAGATCAGCGGCCCTGCCTCGGTCATTATCTCACCGACGATCTCGGAGAGCGGCTTGCTCGGCATCGCGAGCTTTTCGGTCAACGCCGTGATCACCGCGAGGTAGCGCTCCTTGGTTTCGGGGCTGATCGTCTCGAGGCGAACCGTCTCCATCACCTCGACGTAGCGCCGATGCACCTCGCAGATCGCGATGTCGGTCGGGTCGGTGAACTTTTTCGAACGCGCCATAGTTGAAACTCCGGGTTCCGCGAAAATCGGCGGCTGATGATGACTACGTCAGGGTAACGCGAAAGCGATCTCAGAAGAAATAGCGGCGGATATTGATGCTGATGAGCAGGCCCATCGCCATCATCATCGCGATCAGCGACGATCCGCCGTAGCTCACCAGCGGCAGGGTGATACCTACCACCGGCAGCATCCCGGTGGCCATCCCGATGTTGATCGCGACCTGCCAGAACACGATCGCGATCAGGCCGATCGCCAGCAGCGCTCCGAACCGGTCGCGGGTGTGCCGCGCGATCCACGCGCCGCGCGCGATCAGGATCGCGTACAACGTCAGCAACAGCACCGACCCTGCCATCCCGAACTCCTCCGCGAACACCGCGAAGATAAAGTCGGTGCTCTGCTCGGGCAGGAAATTCAGCCGCGCCTGCGTGCCGTTCAGAAAGCCCTTGCCCCACGCGCCGCCGGAGCCGATCGCGATTTCGGACTGGATTATGTGGTAGCCCGAGCCTAGCGGGTCGGCCTGCGGATTCACGAAGCTCACCAGCCGCTGGCGCTGGTACGGCTTGAGAAAATGCCACCCCAGCGGCATCACGCACAGCGCCGCCAGGCCCAACACGATCATCGTGCGCGCACTGAGGCCGCTTACGAATATCAGGGTTATCGTGATCAGGATGAGCACCAGCCCGGTTCCGAGATCGGGCTGCTTGAGCACCAGCGCGACCGGAATTCCAAGGAGCGCGGCGGGAATGATCATTTGCCGCAAGCTCCATCCGCCCTTCGGGGGTTCCTCGCGGAAGTAGCGGACCATCACCAGCACCACCGCGAGCTTGGCAAGCTCCGAGGGCTCCAGATGAAAGAACCCGAGATTGATCCAGCGGCGCGATCCGCCGGTCGAATGACCCATCACCTGCACCGCTACCAGCAGCGCGATCGCAATTGCATAGAATACGTACGAGTAGGTCGCGAGCGCGCGATAGTCGAACACGATCACCGCCAGCATCGCCACGATGCCGGTCGCGATCCAGATCAGCTGTCGGATTACCAGTGGGTCGATCGGCTTGTGCGGGCCGCGATACGAGGCGCTGATCACGCTGAGCAGTCCGATTCCCGCCAGCGTGATAACGACCCAGAAGATCGTCCAGTCGAAGCGAATTACGAATCTGCGATCGAACGCCATTCCCTAGCGTTCCTCGACTGCGTCAGTCGGGTCGTCCTCAAGCACGTGTGCAATCGCGGGGCGCGGCGTCGAATCCTCCGTCAGCTCGGGCGTCGGCTGCGTTACAGGATAGAGCTGGAAGAAGCGCTGCATCACGTCATGCACGATCGGCGCAGCCGCGGCGCCGCCGTGACCGCCGTGCTCAACCAGGCACGCGATGGCGATCTGCGGATGCTCCTTCGGCGCGAACGCGATCAGCCACGCGTGGTCGCGATACTTCTCCGGCATCTTGTCTTCGTCTTCACCCGCAACCAGGCTGCCCTGGTTGCCCACCACCTGCGCCGTGCCCGTCTTGGCGCACACCGTGATGCCCGGGAGCGCGGCCTTGTGCGCCGTGCCGCCCGCGCCGTTGACCACGTCCGCCATCGCATCGCGCACGATCTGCAACGTCTCGGGCGAGATGTCGACGCGCTCTTCAACCACCGGCGGGTATGCCCTGGCGACGCCGCCGTCGAGTCCCTCGACTTCCTTTACGAACTGCGGGCGGTAGCGAACTCCGCCATTCGCAACCATCGCGGCAAACTGCGCGAGCTGCAACGGAGTCACCGCGACGTAGCCCTGCCCGATTGCAACCGAGAGCGTCTCCGCCGGGTACCATCGCTCGTGGAAGCGTTTCTGTTTCCACGCCGACGACGGCATCACGCCCGATTTTTCATTGTCGAGATCGATTCCGGTTTTGTTCCCGAAACCCATCAGGTTGCCCCAGTGCGCGAGCTTGTCGACGCCCAGCTTCTGGCCCGCATCGTAGAAATAAACGTCGCAGGACCGAACGATCGCGTTGTGCAGCGCGATGGTGCCGTGGCCCTGTTTGCGCCAGCAGTGATACTCGCGTCCGCCGAACCAGATCCCGCCGCCGCAGGAGTAGGCGGTATCCTCGCTGAGCGTGCCTTCCTGGAGGCCGGCGATCGAATCGAGAATCTTGAAGGTCGACCCGGGCGGATAGGTCCCCTGGATCACGCGATTTTGCAGCGGATGGTCCGGGTCGCTCATCAGCGTGTGCCAGTCCGCCGACTTCACGCCCGCACCGAACACGTCGGGGTCGAACGCCGGATGCGACACCATCGCGAGTATCTCGCCATTGTTCGGATCGAGCGCGACCAACGCGCCATTTTTTCCCTGCATCGCCTGCTCCGCCACCTGCTGCAGATCCAGGTCGATCGTCAGCACGACGCTCTCGCCCGGCGTGTCGGGAATTTCCTTGAGCACGCGCAGCCGCCGCCCGACCGCATCGACTTCGACTTCCTGCCCGCCGGCTTGTCCGCGCAGGTACGGTTCCCATCCGCGTTCGAGACCGAATTTCCCGATCTCGTCGCCCATGTGATACGCGGTCAGCTTGATGAGGTCGTCGCGGCTCACCTCGCCGACGTAGCCAAGCAGATGCGCTGCGAGCTTGCCGTACAGGTAATGACGTCCGGGCGTGATTTCGAGGCTGACCCCCGGCAGGTCGAGCTGATGCGCTTCCAGCGAGACCACCTTCGGCCAGTCGAGCCGTTCCTCGACCAGCACCGGTTCGTAGGGAGGACGGCCTTCATCATCCGCCGCGGCGATTTTATCGGCGACGTGATCCTCGCCGAGGTAACCTTCAAGCCGCTCGATGGTCTCGGAGAGATTGGTCGAGTCTTCCGGCACTATCTCCGCATCGAAGGTCGGTTGCGTATCGACCAGCGGACGATGCTTGCGATCGAAGACCAGCCCGCGCGGCGCCGGAACGCGCCGCAGGCGGATACGATTGCGATCCGCCAGCTCGCTCATCTCCTGGTGCTGCATGACCTGCAGGTAGTAGAGCCGCACCGACACCAGCGCGATCACCGTGATCATGATCGCCGTGAGGACGGCGATTCTTGGCTCGAGCTTGGGGACTGACCGATTTTGTGGGGCGCGAAACTTCGCCACTGGCGGATTCCCGCTTACTATCTATTCACGCGCCGGACCGACAGGCAATCCTGCGATTCTTTTGAGCCCGCCGATCATGGCGAAAATCACCGGCGCGAAAGCGGCCGATACCGCTGCCTGCGCGGCAAATTGCGGGTACAGCGGTTCGGTCATCTCCAGCCCCGACCACCCCGAACCCAGGGTCACTGCGCCGAAGGTCATCAGCAGCGCGCTGAAGAACACCATCACCGCGCCGATAAACGCCGTCGTCACCATCAGGCGCGTCGAGACCGCGTATGCGACCAGGTAGACAATCGTGGTGAGCATCGCGTTGAGTCCCAGCGTGGTTCCCGCGAATGCATCGGTCGCATAGCCCATCGCAAATGCCAGCGCGACCGGAAGCGCTCCGTGATGACGCAGGCCGAGATCGACGGTGAGAATGACAATCAGGTTGGGGACCAGCACGCGCAGCGAAAACCAGTACGGGACCGCCGTTTCGATCGCCAGCGCGACAAAGGCGAGAAAGCCGAACAGTATCGTCAGTCGCACCAGGGATCAGCCTCCCTGGGCTGCATTCATCTGCGGCGCCTGCTGCCTGACGACCAGGACCTGTTCGAGTTCGTGAAAATGAACCGCGGGCGTGAGCTGCACGGTCAGGAAGAGGCCCGGTCCTTCGCGATGCACCCCGGCGACCGAGCCCACCAGCAAGCCGCGCGGAAAGATTCCATCGAGTCCGGACGTGACGACGGTGTCGTCGGCCTTGATGTCCTCGCCGCGGTCTACGTACTTCATGATCACGCCGTCATCGACCACCCCCGCCACGATACCGCGCGCGCGTGAGCGCTGATCGATACCATCGAGCGCGGAGTTGTGATCGTCGATCAGCAGCACGCGGCTCGCGTGCGGGCTGGTTTCGATCACTCTTCCCACCACGCCTTCGTTCGACAGCACCGCCATCCCGGGCTTCAGGCCGCTCGATGATCCCTGGCCGAGCACGATGGTGTGCGAAAGTCCGGTCGCATCGCTGCCGATCACGTTTGCCGCAATCGCATCGACGCCGAGCGCATCGCGCAGCTCCAGCAATTCCGCGAGATGGCGGTTCTCTTCCTCGAGTTCCACCATCCTTGCCTGGTCCGCCTTGACCCGCGCCAGCTCGGCGGTCAGGCGCTCATTCTCCTGCCGCACGTGCACCAGGTTCAGGTAGTCGTGATAAATCGATCGGATGCCCGCGCCGAAGTTGGCGGTTCCCGCCTGCACCGGGCGCAGTACCTCGAGCATCCCGCGCGCCGGCGCCGCGGCGCGGTCACTGCGCAGCACGCCCCCGGTCATCAGGTAGAGCGAGAGGATGATCAGCGCACCGCCGGTTAGGATGACACGGTTGCGCCAGAGAAAAGACCCCTTCACTTAATTTCGCCCTGGAATACGGGCAATGAACGACCGGCTCCCGCGCCTGTCAGTCAACGGTGACGCCTCGCAGCAGCGACAGCTCATCCAGTGCCTTTCCAGCCCCCATCACCACGGCAGTCAGCGGATCTTCCGCCAGCGTGACCGGCAGCCCGGTCTCCTCGCGCAGCAACACATCGAGATTGCGCAACAACGCGCCGCCGCCCGCGAGCATGATGCCCTTGTCCATGATGTCCGATGCGAGTTCGGGAGGCGTGCGCTCCAGCGCGATACGCACCGACTCGATAATCTGCCGCACCGGTTCCTGCAGCGCCTCGCGAATCTCTTCGTCGGTGATCTCGATTTCCTTCGGTACGCCCGCCACCAGGTCGCGGCCGCGAATTTCCATGGTCTGGATCTCGTTGCCCGGGTAGGCGGATCCGATCGTGATCTTGATCAGCTCGGCCGTGCGCTCGCCGATTAACAAGTTGTACTTGCGCTTGATGTGCTGGATGATCGCTTCGTCCATCTTGTCGCCCGCCACGCGCACCGAGCGCGGGAACACGATGCTGCCGAGCGAAATGACGGCGACTTCGGTCGTGCCCCCGCCGATATCGACGATCATGTTGCCGGCCGGCTCGGTGATCGGCAGCCCCGCGCCGATCGCCGCCGCCATCGGCTCTTCGATCAGGTAAACTTCGCGCGCGCCGGCCGATTCCGCCGACTCGCGCACCGCGCGCTTTTCAACTGCGGTGATTCCGAACGGTACGCCGATCACGACGCGCGGGCGCGGCCGCACCAGCGTTTTGCCCGAGTGCGCCTTCTGGATGAAGTAGCGGAGCATGTTCTCGGTGATTTCGAAGTCTGCGATCACGCCGTCGCGCAGCGGACGAATCGCCGTGATCGACCCGGGCGTGCGTCCAACCATCCGCTTTGCTTCCGCGCCGATCGCCAGGATGCGCCGGGAGCCGCGCGTGTCGCGTTGCACCGCGACCACCGACGGCTCGTTGCAGATGATGCCCTCGCTCTTTACGTAGACGAGGGTGTTCGCGGTGCCCAGATCAATCGCGAGATCGTTGGAAAACCAGCCGAATACTGAGTTGAGAACCACCGAAGTTTTAACCTTTGCCGGCCTTTGGGCGCGGCTCGTTTTGCGGATGAGCCCAGCCCGAATTTCCCCGGAGGAGGTCTGCCAAGCCCTGAAAATGGCGGGAAAATCGGGGGATCTGGCCCTTTACCGCCTGCGCAGCAAGCTAACAGATAGGTTGCGGCACAGGCAAGTCAGCTCCTCTAATTGCGCCACAAAAAGCCCGTTCGATATGATTGGCGGACCATGCTCGATATGATGCGCCGCCACGCCTACTCATGGGGCACGCGGCTATTGCTCGGCTTTATCACTCTGGTCTTCGTATTCTGGGGACTCGGCACCGGCCTCTTCAAACAGGTCCACCCACTCGCGACCGTCGACGGCCAGCGCATCCTCACCGACCAGGTCGATAACGAGGCCAACCGTCTCCGACAGACCCTGCAGAACATGTATGGCGCCAACGCGCAGGCGGTTCTCAAGAACGTGAACCTGCGCGAAGAAGCACTGGACCAGATCATCGAGAAGCAGCTCGTGGAGCGCGAGGCGCGGCACCTCGGCCTCGCGATCAGCAACCAGGCGCTGGAGGACAAGATTGCGGCCGAGCGCGTCTTCCAGGTCGATGGACAGTTCGATTTCCAGACCTACCAGGAAGTCCTGCGCCAGAACGGCCTGTCTCCCGACGACTATGAAAACGGGCTGCGCACGGCGATGGTCGCCGACACCCTTCAGCACATGGTCGAGCAGGGCGTCAGCGTCAGCGACGATGAAGCCCGGCACGCCTACAACCTCGCCCACATGCGCATCGGGCTGGCCTATGTCGAAATTCCCTGGCAGCAGTACGCCTCGAAGATCAATCCGACCGAGCCGCAGATCGCGGACTACTACAAGCAACACGCGGAAGATTTCCGCGAACCCGAGCGCGCAAAAATCGCTTTCATCCACTACCAGCCGCAGGCGCTGGCCGCCCTCGCCGCTCCCAGCGAAAGAGACATCGAGGATTACTACAAGGCCAATCTCAAGACCCGTTTCACCCATCCCGACCTGGTTCACGCGCGGCACATCCTGATTTCGGTGCCGGCCGGCGCGACCGCCGCCGAGAAGGCTGCGGCCAGGGCCAAGGCGGAAGATATTTTGAAGCAGCTCAAGGCGGGCGCCGACTTCAAGACGCTGGCCGCCAAATACTCCGACGATACTTCCAACAAGAACTCCGGCGGCGATCTCGGTTTCTTCGGACACGGCCAGATGATCAAGCCGTTCGAAGACGCAGCCTTCAAAATGAAGCCGGGCGATATCGAAATCGTCGAGACCAATTTCGGTTACCACGTCGTGAAGGTCGACGAGGTCAAGCCCGCCCACGTTGATACGCTCGAGGAAGCGAAGCCCAAGATCACCGAGGAGATGCGCTCGCAGGCCGGCGCCAGGCTCGCGCGCCAGGCCGTCGATGAAGATCTCAGCGCGGCGCTCAGCGGCGCCAAGCTCGACGACATCGCCAAGAAGCGCGGCCTCGATGTGGTCACGCCGCCGAGCTTCGCCAAGGGTCAATCAATCCAGGGCGTGAGCGCCGATTCCGGTCTCGCGCAGAAGGCCTTCTCGATGGAAGTCGGGCAGGTCGGGGCAGTGGCAGGTCCGGCGCCCTACCTCGTACAGTTGGTCGAGAAAACGCCCTCGCAGATTCCGCCGCTCAAGGATATCGAGACCCGAGTGCGCGATGCGTACGTTCGCAGCATGGCCGAAGCCGACGCGCACACCGACGCGCGCAAGCTGGTGACGCAGATGAAAACCGCGGCCGACTTCAAGCGCGTCGCGGAGACCGGCAATCTCGCGATCCACAACGTCGATCCGTTCGATCGATCTTCATCCAGTATCGCCGGCATCGGCGCGTTTCCCGAGGTCACCGACGAAGCCGGAACCATCACGCCGATTCCGGGCGTGATCGCGCGCGTGATGGAACACGGCGGCAACTCCTACATCTTTGAGGTGACATCGCGATCCGACCCATCCGACGAGGAATGGGCGAGCGCGAAAGATTCTTTCATGCAGGAATATCTCTCGGGGCGGCGCGCACAGGCATGGACCCGCTACCTGGGCGAGCTCAGGGCGAAGGCGAAGATCACGATCAACGCCGACCAGCTGGGAAGCGCCGACTCATCGATGTAATCGGCGCGGACGCGTGACTGAAATGGCATCAGCCGACGAAGAACCACCATCGATAGCTCCGGTCGTCGACAAGAGCGACTTCTTCTTTCCCGGCGAGGGCGTGAGTGCCCTGCTCATTCACGGCCTCTCGGGCACACCGTACGAGATGCGATGGCTGGGTGAGCAGCTCGCCGCGCGGGGCGTCCGGGTGCGCGGCGTCAAGCTGACCGGCCATGCGGGCATCCCCGAAGAACTCGGCCTCTCGACCTACGACAACTGGTACGAAAGCGTCGTGCAGGCGTTTGAGGAGCTGCGGCAATATGGCGACCCCAACGTGATCGTTGGCCTCTCGGCCGGCGCGGTATTGGGCGCGCGGCTTGCGATCGATCAGCGCGAATCGATCGCGGGAATCGCGATGCTGGCGCCCGCGTTTTTCCTGCCGTGGCGCGCCACCTTGGGAATTCGCATCGTGCAGCGACTGGGATCACTCATCCATCACCTGTACCTGTACAACGACGTCGGGTCGGACATTCACGATGCGGCGGCGCGCCGCGTCCATCCGACCATGCGCCTGTTCCCGCTCTCGGGGCCGCTTAACCTGCTCGAGCTATCGAAGATCGTAAGGCGCCGGCTCGATCGCATCACCCAACCCGCGCTCGCTATCTATTCACGCCAGGACCATACCTGCCCGATCGGCCGCAATATGTCCTTCGTGACCAGGCACCTGGGCAGTGCGGAGCGGCGCGACGTGATTCTCGATGACAGCTATCACGTGATCACGGTAGATAGCGAAAAGCAGGTCGTCGCTGCCGAGGTCTCGGCCTTCGTCGAAAAGTTTCGCGTACCGAGCAAGCATCGCGTCGCAAGTTAGATTTCCTGCGCTTGGTTTGCGCGATCGGCCGGACTAGCCTGTTGGAAGTTCCCCGAGGAGTAACGTTCCATGCATCGCGTCGCACGCGCCGTAAGAGGCCTGTTGGTTGTCAGCCTTGTGATTGCGTTGGGACTGGCGAGATGCGGATGGGCGCGCGCACAGGACGACCCCCAGACGCCCCAATCAGATCAAAGCGATAGCAGCGCGCAGCAGGACCAGAGCGATCAGTCAGCGAGCCAGGACTCCAACAACTCCGACAACGACAGCGATCAGAACAACGACCCTAATCAGAACGATTCGTCCGACTCTTCAGACCAGGGCAACCAGTAAAGCCTTCTCCCTTCTGAGCGCAGCGAAGAATCTCAACCCGAGCGACGAAGATCATTCGCGCACCGGATGACCCGCAGACGGTCGTTGAGATTCTTCGCTTCGCTCAGAATGACGGAAAGAGGAAGGACGCGTTACGAATTACCGGCGTCGTAGTACTCTTCGAGCAGGTACTTCACGTCCGGCCGGCCGAGAACTTCGATAAAGCAGATTTCGTTCTCCGCATTCAAATCGATGATCAGCTGACCCTCCATCGATTGCAGCTCCACGAAGTTCGCGACCTTGACGACCGGCGCGGTCGCGAAGCTCGCGCAATTCTCATCGCCGCAATCGCACACCGATTCAATCCTGAGCGCCCTGAGCTGCGCTTCGAGCGGATCGGCCCCCGACTGCTTCGCGAGATGAACCATCTCTTCGAGGAGGTCGGGCAGAATATCACCGAAAAGTGGCGCCGCCATCGTCGCTCAACTTATCACAGCTCAATTCGAATCTGTGCAATCTGCGTAATCTGCGGATTTCTGCCTAGACCCCACGCGTGTTGGGAGGCCAGATCTGCTTGTGCATCTGGATCTGCAGGCGCGCCGGGATGCGATCTTCCAGGATCCACTTCGCCAGGTCTGCCGGGTCCAGCTCGCCAAACACCGGGCTCATCAGGATCGCGTTAACGCGCCCGCCGATATCGCGCGCCTTGATCGCGTCGCGCGCCCATTCGTAGTCCTTGCGATCCGCCAGCACGAACTTGACCTCGTCATGCCGGCCCAGACGATCGAGGTTGCTCCACAGGTTGCGATCGCATTCGCCGCTGCCCGGGCACTTGAGATCCATGATCTTGATCACGCGCGGGTCGAGCTCGCTCACATCGACCGCGCCCGAAGTCTCGACCATCACCGTATGCCCCGACTCGAGCAGCGCGTCCATCAGCGGATAAACGCCCTCCTGCAGCAGCGGCTCTCCCCCGGTTATCTCGACCAGGTTGCACTTGTGGCCGGCTACGATGTCCGCGACTTCCGCGGTGGTCATTTTGCGCCCTTCGTAGAACGCATACTCGGTGTCGCACCATCGACAGCGCAGGTTGCATCCGGTAAGGCGCACGAACACGCACGGACGGCCCGCATGAGTCGACTCGCCCTGGATGCTGTAGAAAATCTCGTTGATGTGCAGCCGTTCGGAGGCCATCTCAGCCAAGTTGCTGGCGAGCGGCTTCGCGCGCCTCTTCCATCACGATTCTGAGCGCCACGCCGTGCGCGACCGCAGCCCGCCTGCAATCATCATACTCGGGCGAGAAATTCGAAGCGCCCTGCCCGTGCGCGTGCCCATCATGATGGGTCCCCGACACTTTGATGCGGATCTTGCCGAAGCGCGTGTCGACCTCGCGCATCTCGCGATGCAGCTTGAGGCGCGCGATCGGATGGAACCGCAATCCGATGGTTGAAGTCTCGTCGAAGATTATCTTCGCGAGCGTATCGCGATGCGGCGTTTCGGCGATCACGCCCAGCACCACCGCCGGCCGCCCCTTCTTCATCACGGTCGGCGTCAGGGTCACGTCGCGCGCGCCCGCCGCGAACAGCCGCTCCATCACGTGGTCGTAAACCTGCGGATTGAGGTCATCGATGTTGGCCGAGATCTCGATCATCTCGTCGGAGTCGAACCCGCTCTGCACCTGCCCAATCATCACCCGCAGCACGTTGGGACGATCCTCGAGCGTGCGCGTGCCCGCACCGTAGCCGATTTTTTCGATGTCGAAGGCCAACGGCAGAGGGGCGCGACGCGCGAGAGCTTTGAGCACCGCGGCGCCCGTGGGAGTGACCATCTCCGCCGCCCCGTCGCCAAGCCGCAGCGGAAATCCCGCGAGCAATTCGGCGGTAGCCGGCGCGGGTACGGGGATAATTCCGTGCTGCGACCGCGCAAATCCTGTCCCGGCAGGCAACGGCGACACGATCACGTCCGCGATCTTCAGGTTCTCGAGCGCCCAGGCGGTGCCGACCACGTCGACGATCGAATCGACCGCGCCCACTTCGTGAAAATGCACATGGTCCGGAGTGGTGTCGTGGATCTTTGCCTCAGCCTCGGCCAGGGCCTCAAAGATCGCGCGCGCCCGCTGCTTGACCGTTTGTGAAAGCGCCGCCGCCCCGTCAATCATCGCGGTGATCTCGCCGAGATGGCGCTCCGGCTGCTTTTCGCTGACCTCGACGTCGAACTTGACCGCCGAAATTCCGCTCAGCACCCGCCGCCCCTGTCCCAGCCGGTAGCCGCTCAACTTGAGCGATGCGACCGCGCGCTCCAGCTCCGCGAAACTCGCGCCGCAGTCCAGCATCGCGCCGACGAGCATGTCGCCGGACAGGCCTGAGAATGCGTCCAGGTAGGCGGTCTTCATGAGTTGGCTTTACATGCTATCAGGGCGTCGATAGAATCAGAAACTCGGCCTCGCGCCGGGCTTAAAGTAATGAGGCACAGAGACCTCAAGCTCTTCCGCAAGATTCTGGAAGACCGAAAACAGGAAATTCTCAATGAGGCGGAGCGCGCCGTGGGCGAGATGAACAATGGCGCCCAGGGCGGCTATGCCGACCCGACCGATCGCGCCACCATGGAGAGCGATCGCAACTTCCAGCTCCGCCTGCGCGATCGCGAGCGCAAGCTGCTCTCCAAGATCGAAGAGGCGGTCGCGCGCCTCGATGAAGGCAGCTATGGACGCTGCGAGGAATGCGGCGGCGACATCGGTATCGAGCGATTAAAAGCGCGACCCGTCACCACTTTTTGCATATCATGTAAGTCGGCTCAGGAAGCACGCGAACGCCAGTCCTGATTCCGTCATCCTGAGGAGCTATCGCGACGAAGGATCTCAGCCTCCGTCGGACTCACACCTGGGAAGGCGGCGAGCCGTCCTGAGGTGCAATCGCGACGACGAATCTCAGCAAGTGTCCAGACTTATACAATGAAAGTTCGTAAGGCAGTCATCGTTGCAGCAGGTTTGGGAACCCGGATGCTTCCCGCGTCGAAGGTCATCCCGAAGGAAATTCTCCCGGTCATCGACACTCCCGCCATTCAACTGGTGGTGGAAGAAGCCGTCGCCTCCGGCATCGAGGAAATCATCGTGGTCGTGGCGCCCGGCCGCACCCTGGTGCTCGACCATTTCAAACCCGCCGAAGAGCTCGAGCGCCATCTGGAAGAAAAAGCCAAGCACGATGTGCTCGAGGCCGTCCGGCGCACCAACAATCCCGTGCGCTTTACGGTCGCGGAACAGCCCAAGCCGCTGGGGCTGGGACATGCGGTGTTGCAGGCGCGCGATGCCGTCGGCGATGAGCCGTTCGCGGTCATGCTGCCGGACGACATTTTCGATTGCCCACGCCCGTGCCTAGGCCAGCTCATCGCGGAGGCAGAGCAAAGAGATGCGCCGGTAGTTGCGCTGCTGCGCGTCGCGCACAGCGAAATTTCCAAGTACGGAATCGTCGCTGCGACCACCG
>DATJWT010000079.1:0-5102 GCA_035500975.1 Binataceae bacterium (SeqCode) | reverse complement strand
AGACTTCGCGGTCGATTTGTTCGTCGATCAGGAGAGCGAGGCTGTCGCGATATGGCGATGCACGCAGCTCACCCAGCATCTCGCGCGCGATGCGGACTTCGGCGGCCGCCAGCGAACGCGCCTCGGCGATCAACTCGGGATCGCGGAGAATTTCGAGCGCGCGATCGAACGCATCGCCGCTGAGCCCGCCGTTCTGGAACATTCCCTTGAGTTCGGGATTGCGCTGCGATGCGAGCACGACCGGCAATGACGGGATTCCTTCACGCAGATCCGACCCTACGGGTTTGCCGATCTTCTCCTCGGGGCCCACGATGTCCAGCACGTCATCGACCATCTGGAATGCGAGCCCGATTGCCATCCCCAGCTTCGCCATCGCATCGATCGTGTACCGCGATGCGCCCGCGAGGTCGGCCGCGACTTTGCCGCCGGCATGGAACAGCGATGCGGTCTTGCGCGTGATGACGGCGCGATAGTCGCGGAGGCTCGCTGCCGCGCTGTGGCGCAGCCGGCCCTCCATCACCTCGCCTTCCGTCAGCTCGATACACGCTTGGGCTGCGGTCCGCACCAGGTGTTCCTCGAAACGGCCGCAGAGCTCGAACGCACGGCAGAACAGGAAATCGCCGGCAATGAGGGTCGGCGCAAATCCGTAACGCGCGAATGCGCTCGGCTTGCCGCGTCGCAGCTTGCCGCCGTCGATGATGTCGTCGTGGAGCAGAGTGGCAGAGTGAATCAGCTCGAGTGCGATTCCCGCGTCGATCGCGTCGATGACTTTCTCATCGGTGCCGCCGCAGGCGCGGTAGACCAGCAACACAAAGGTTGGCCGCAGCCGCTTGCCGCCCCCATCGACCAGGTAGTGGCAAATTTCGGAAATCAGCGATTCGCTCGAATCGAGCAGGCGGTTGAGCTTGGCTTCGGCTTCCGCCAGGTCGCGCTCGACCACCCGCGCAGGCGGGGGAGCATCGTGCGTGCGAACCAGCTCGATTGCCTTGGCTTTTTTCACAGGGTTAGCGGAATAAATCTGCTTCGGCGGGCCGAATCAATACTTTGGCACTTCCGTCGAACGGCTGGTAGGCGTATCCGCGCACCAAAATCGCGGGAACTGCCGCGGCTTTTTCCATCAACAGACCCGCTGCGGCGGCCAGCTCGTCGGCGATCGCCACTACGGTATGATGCAGCTCACGACCGGCGAGATCGGTCGTGCCGCGCAGATCAAGAATTGGGTTCATGCCGGCGATGCCGAGGCATATCTCGGTGAGGCCATCGCGCCATGGACGCCCAAAGGTATCCGTGATCAGCACGGCGATATCGACGCCGTAGAGATTCTTGATTCCGGCACGGATTCGACGCGCGGACGAATCGGGATCTTCGGGCAGCAGGATCGCGCTGTCGTCAACCAGGCTGTTGGATTCATCGACGCCCGCATTCGCGCAAATCCATCCCGGTCCGGTCTCGACAATGATCACGCCGCGATCGTTCCTGACGATGCGGTTGGTCTGGCGGAGCACCAGCTCGACCGCACGCGGGTCTTTCTCCCATCGCCTGGCGAGAGCATCGGCAAAGGCCGACGGCTCGATGTCCTTGAGGTTGACCACCCTACCCTCGGCCTTGGAAACCACTTTTTGGCAGACGACGAGGATGTCGCCGGCCTGAGGCTTCAGGCCGGTGGAGTCGAGTCCGCGCGCGATCAGGGCGGCAAGGTCGTCGCCCTTGTTGACCATTGGGATACCTTCAATCGCCGTGAGCGTAATCGAGCGCATTAACGCCTAAGCCTACACCTCAAGCGCCCGCAGAACTACATCGGCCAGCCGCGCGGACTTCGCAGGAGTCGTCATCACGGTGTCGGTCACGACTACGCGCATCGCGAGCTTTTCGATAGCGCCGGCATGCCGGCGATCGAGATGGTCGAGCACGAAGACTCCCACGATATCGCGATAGAGCTCGGCGACGCTGACCGGCGATACCTTCATTCCGAGTCCGCGCAGCATCTTGTCGGCGGGACCCTTGATGGTGCGGCCGCCGACGATAGGGCTGATTGCCGCGACTCGACTCCGCGATCGCGCCAGGGCTTCGCGTACTCCCTTGAGTCCGAAAATCGGGCCCAGAGATACAAACGGATTCGATGGCGCGAGTATGGTCGCCGCGGCGTTGCTAATCGCGCGCAGCGCAGCCGGAAGCGCCCTCGCCTGCTTCACGCCGCGCAGCTCGATTCGCTCGACCGCACCTCGCGCGCGTCCCTTCACGAAGTATTGCTGGAACGGGAGCGCATCGCGTCCGCGAAGCTTCACATAGGTCCGCACGGGATCATCGCTCATCGGGAAGACTTGTGACCGTACACCAAGCGCGCGAGTGATCTCGGCAGTCACCTCCGACAGTTTCGCGCCGGCTCTGAGTCGCTCCGTGCGATAGATGTGGGTGGCGAGGTCGCGGTCCCCCAGCCCAAACCACGGCTTGCCGTAGAATCGGGCGAGTTCCCCGAGCACGAGGAAAGACTCGTCCGCCCGCCCCCATCCCTGGTTGCGATCGACCAACTCGGCGAGCGTGTAGGTGACGGTGTCGAGATCCGGAGAGACGTGAAGCCCGTAAAAGGTTTCGTCGTCTCCGGTGTTTACGACTACTGCCAGGCGCTCGGGAGCAATCCGCCGGACGAGGCCGCGGATAAACTTAGCTGCACCCACTCCCCCCGCAAGCGTGACTATCTGCCTGCGCGGGAGCGGCAATCGGCCGCGCTCCATTCGGCGCCTTTCTTCCGTAAAGCTTTTTGTAGGTAGTGGTGCGTTCGACGGCCACCCGGCCCATCTCGCGCGCTTTCTCTTCGATCAGATCGACCGGCACGAATTCACCCGCATCGCCACCCGCCTGGGCCGTGATGCTTTCTTCCATCAGCGTGCCGGAGAAGTCGTTGCATCCCGTCTTGAGCGTGATCGCCGCGAGATCGACGCCGCATTTCACCCACGAGGTCTGGATATTGTTGATCTGCCCGCGCAGGAACAGGCGCGAGAACGCATACATCTGGAAATCCAGCTCGCCGCGCGGGATCGCCTTCACGAGACCCTTGCGGAACATCACCGTGTTCTCGTGGATAAAGCGCAGCGGCACGAACTCGGTGAAGCCGTGCGTCTCTTTCTGAATCGTGCGGACCAGGTCGAGATGGTTCACGACGTGACGGGGAGTCTCGATATGCCCGTACATCACGGTCGAGGTCGTAGGCACGCCGAGCGAATGCGCGGTGGTGATGATTTCAACCCACGCCGCCACGTCGACCTTCTTGTGGCTCAGCACTTCGCGCACGCCGTCGTCGAGAATCTCCGCCGCGGTGCCCGGGATCGACCCGAGCCCGTGGTCACGGAGCATCGCGATATATTCCGGGTATTCCATCCGCACGCGGCGCGCGCCGTACATAATCTCCATCGGCGAAAAAGCGTGGACGTGAATCTGCGGGAAATTGGACTTAATCACGTCGAGCAAGTCGCGGTACTTGAACTCCGGCATCTCCGGATTGATTCCGCCCTGCATGCAGACCTCGGTTGCACCGCGCGCGACCGCATCGGCAACCTTGGCAAGAATCGTTTCGTCGGAGTGATCGTACGCGTCCGACTCCCAGCGCTGGCGCTTGAAGCCGCAGAACTGGCACCCGACGAAACAGATGTTGGTGAAGTTGATATTGCGATTGACGACATAGGTCACTTCGTTACCCACGTCTTCGGCGCGCGCGATATCCGCGCACTTCACCACCGCGCGCAGATCATCGCCCTTGCTGGTATAGAGCGCGAGCCCTTCGTCGGGCGTGATCTCGCGCCGCTCCAGGCACTTGTCCAGAATGCTTCGAACGCCCGGTGAGGTCTTCGCCAGGATCGCATCGACCGGGGTCGCTTCGATATCGTCGACCCAGCTTCTCCAGTACTCGAGATTCATGATTGGCCTCCGACGGTTCGAGCCCACATCGCGCGCACTTTGGTCGCGACCGCCGGGTCGAGCCACTCATCATCTATGTATTCTTGGTAAATTGCCAAGCGCTCGCCGAGCGAGAAGCCCGCGCGGGCGCACCTTTCGCCAAGGCGCTCGATATGCGGCCACGGCGCCTCGGGGTTCACATAATCTTTCGAGAGCGGCGAGATACCGCCCCAATCGTTGATACCGGCGCGCAGGAACAGCTCGATCTGGTTCGGCGACAGATTCGGCGGCGCCTGCACGTTGGCCTCCGCTCCCAGCACCAGGCGCGCGGTCGCGATTGCGCGCACCATGTCGAACGCATCGGGCTCGGGCGCATCGGCCATCGCGATTTCCGGCTTGGCGCGGAAGTTCTGGATGATCACTTCCTGGATGTGCCCATGGCGCGCATGCGAATCGCGGATCGCGACCAGGCTCTGCGCGCGCTCAGCGGCAGTTTCTCCGATTCCGAGCAGGATTCCGCTAGTGAACGGAATCTTGAGCTCGCCAGCCTCGTCGATCATCTTCATGCGGAGCGCGGGATCCTTGTCCGGGGCCGCCTGATGCACGCCGCCCCTGGCGCGCAGCCGCGGCGAGATGCTCTCCAGCATCAGGCCCATGCTCGCATTGAGCGGGCGCAGCATCGCCATCTCTTCGCGCGTCATCAGGCCGGCGTTGGTGTGCGGCAGCAGGCCCTCTTCGAGCGCGATTTCACAGGCGCGCCCCACGTACTCGATAGTCGATCGTACGCCTAATTCGTCGAGAGTCGCGCGATATTCCTTGAACGCGACTTCGGGCTTGTCGCCGAGGCACATCAGGGCTTCCTTGCATCCGAGCTCCTGCCCGCGCCGCGACCAGGCGGCGATCTCATCGGGACGCATCGTCCATGCGCCCGGGTCGCCGGGATCCTTGCGAAACGTGCAGTAGGTGCATCGGTCGCGGCAAAGATTGGTGACCGGCAGAAAGACCTTGCGCGAGTAAGTGACGTGATGTCCCTTGGCGCGGTCGCGCAGCGCGCCGGCCGCCGCCATGAGGTCATCGAGGTCGCGGTCGGGGCACTCGATCAGCGCGATCGCATCGCTTTCAGAAAGCGCGGAGCCGGCCAATGCGCGATCCAGGATGTCGCGAACAGGCGCAACTCGACGTGAAACCGACTCCGCTAACTGAGATGCCAT
>DATJWT010000078.1:0-42239 GCA_035500975.1 Binataceae bacterium (SeqCode) | reverse complement strand
TCGATAAGCTCCTTGTCGCCGAGACCGCCGATGATCTTGGTATTGTCGCGATCGACAACCACGCGCTGAGCGCGGCCTAAGGCCGTTAATTCAACCTTGTCCAGCTTGAGTCCCAAGTCTTCGGAAACGACGCGACCGCCGGTCAGTATCGCTATATCCTCGAGCATTTCTTTGCGGCGGTCTCCGAATCCCGGCGCCTTGACCGCGATGCACTTGAGCGCGCCGCGCAGCTTGTTCACCACCAGCGTGGCAAGCGCCTCGCCGTCGACGTCTTCGGCAATGATCAGCAGCGCCTGCCCGCCGCGCACGATCTGCTCGAGTAGCGGCAGCAGGTCCTTCATCACGCCGATCTTTTTGTCGGTAATCAGGATCAGCGCGTCTTCAAGTGCGGCCTCCATTTTTTCCGGGTCGGTCACGAAGTACGGCGACAGGTAGCCCCGATCGAAAGCGAGGCCCTCGACGATTTCGAGCTGGGTCTCGGTGGTTTTGGATTCTTCCAGCGAAACCACACCCTCCGCCCCAACTTTTTCGAAGGCATCGGCCACCAACTCACCGACTGCGATGTCATTGTGCGCGGAAATAGCGGCGACTTGCGCCTTTTCGCGCCGGCTCTGCACCGCCTTGGAAAGCTTGCGCAGAGCATCGATGGCAGTCCTGGTGCCGCGATCGATGCCGCGCTTGAGATCGATGGCACTGGCGCCGGCCGCGACATTGCGGACGCCTTCCGCAAAAATTGCGTGCGCGAGGATCGTCGCGGTGCTGGTTCCATCACCGACCGCTTCCCCGGTGCGCTCGGCGGCTTGTCGGATCATCTGGGCGCCAAGGTTCTCGGACGGATCCTTAAGTTCAACTTCCTTGGCGATGGTTACGCCGTCATTGCAAACCAGGGGCACGCCGAAACTTCTTTGGATTAGCACGCACTTGGACTTGGGTCCGAGCGTGATTCGCACGGCGTCGGTCAGGGCTTTGGCGCCGCGGAGCAGTTTCTCCCGGGCTTCCGAGTCAAAATGGAGTTCTCTATATGCCATTGCAGCTCCGCGGCGGACCGAAAGTCACCCCGTTTCTACGCGGCTTCGGTCGTGATGATTCGGTGGCGAGGGGCACACAACGCGGCAAGCGCTCGAACTATCTCCGCATCGCTGACTTGTCGCGACTTGCGGGAGTCCGTCTCGCGCGCTCCCTCGCGGGCGATGTCGTTTAGGGAAATCAGGCCGACGGGATGCCCTTCCGAGTCCACGACGGGAAGCCGATGGACCTGCTTTTCCCTCATGACTAGCTCGGCGGACGCGACCTCGTCATCCGCGTTACAGGAAAAGACCTCTTTCGACATCGCCGAGGTTACCAATGCCCCGCTGAGGGAAACTCCCTGCAGGTACGCACTCATGCAGACATCGCGGTCCGTCAACATCCCGATCACTCGATCATCCTTGTTAACGATCGGAAGGCAGCCTATGTCGTTGTCCCACATCAGTTGGGCCGCGGTGTTGAGGGTCGCGTACTCCGGGCAGCACTGCGTGACGGTGGTCATCAATTCTTTGACCTTCATCGTATGCTCTCCGTGCGTGAGCCCGACGGCCTTTAAAGTCGCCAGGCCCACGATCGTTCCCTGACTACTTCTTGGCGATTTCGACTTTCTTCTCTGCTTCGGGCTCGACCGGCACCTTCTTCGCCACGGCCTCCCTTGCCATCGGAAGGGTGACCTCGAGGACCCCGTTCTTGAAGGTCGCCTTGACTTTGTCGACTGCGGCGCCCTCGGGAAGGGTCATGCGGCGCTCGAACGATCCGTAGGACACTTCGCGGCGCAGATAGTCTTCCTTCTTCACCTCCTGCTCGCTGCGGCGTTCGCCCTTCACGGTCATGACATTGCCGAGGATGCTGACATCGATATCCTTGGGGTCCATGCCGGGAACGTCGGCGCGGACAACGAGATTGCCGTCCTTGACGAAGCTCTCGACGGCCGGGACCAAGCCCTCTTCACTGATTTCGGGCAATTCCTCGAGTAAACGGAATGGCGAATCCATACGTCGCATCATCCGCTCCAGTTCGCGAAAAGGCCTCCAGGGTAAAAGTGCTCCCATTGTTTTTTCCTCCGTACGTTTAGGGGTGATGGTTTTCAGAGAAGTCTTGAGCAAGGCCCGCGCCAACTGCGGCAGCGTCGAAGAATATCGGCTCGCTTCGGGAGGATGTGTCGGAAGGCGACATTCGACGGTGAACATGTCCCCAAACGCAAAAGCGGACCCGCACAGAGGTCCCCGAATCACCCTACGTCTGGCTACAACGATTGGAGCGCATCGATCCCTTTCCGCTGATTCATTGGCATGGCTGTGGCTAAGCGGGGAGGAGGATGCCCCTTTTATGCCAGTGAACGTAGTAAAAACTCGCGAAGATGAAATCGCCTGGGAACGCGCCAAAGCCCGGGCGCGCGAGGAATATCCCGATCTGACCGGAGATCGGTTCTACCGGGTCGTGATGACCATCTTCAAAAAAATGGCCCATCGGGAGACCCACGTTCCGGCCAGTCAGAAAGCCGCCGCCCGACGCATGCGATGAGAATCGTCGGGTTCCTCGCGCTCGCAATCGCGCTGCTTCTCGTGTTGGTCGAGCCATTACGCGCTGAAGATCAAGAAAGCGACCGAGGTGAACTTAAGGTCGGCAGCCTTCGCTGCGAGGTGTGGCACGGATGGAGCTACCTGGTGGGATCATCGCGGTACCTGGAATGCACGTTCACGCCGCAGCGTGGCGAGGTGGAACACTACAATGGAGAATTGGCCAAGCTGGGAGTCGACATCGGCTACCTCAGCTCGGGCGTAATAGTATGGGCCGTGTTGGCGCCGTCCAGCACAATTTATGAGGGCGCGCTCGCGGGCCACTATGCCGGCGCGAGTGCTGGAGCGACGTTGGGCGCCGGCGGAGGTTTAAACGTACTGGTCGGAGGTTCGAGCGGGTCCATATCGCTTCAGCCCATCAGCATCGAAGGCGATATCGGGCTCGATGTATCCGTTGGGGCAGCCTACCTGGATCTCCAGGTGGGCAGTCCCTAGTTCCAGTCGGCCCGCATCTTACGAAAGAATCGCGTTGGCTCCGGCGAGCATCAGCACTTCGTTGCTGCCTTGCTCGACGATCGAAACGCGAATGTCCCGGTAGAGCTTTTCTACCGGATTTCCTACCGCCGTCCCGTCGGCGCCAAACACCTGCATCGCTCTGTCGACCACCTGTAGCGCTGTACGAGTGCAGAAAATCTTCGCGGCGATCGCAGTTTCCAATGAAGGTTTAACCGTCTCCCAGTTGTAGACCAGGGCGGCGCGGGAAAATGCTCTGCAGGCCTCCACTCCGGTAAACATCTCGAACAGCGCTTGCCTCACAAGCTGATGGTCGCAGATGCGCTTGCCCCCCTGTCGTCGGCGAGTGGAATGATCCAGCGCCGCTTCGTACGCGGCACGGGCCGCACCGGTAATGATTGCCGCCATGCCAGAGTGCGCCAAGGTAAGCAGACGCGCGACTTCCTGTTCGAAACCCTCACCCTTGAGCAAGTACTCGCGCGGTACTTCGACTTTGTTGAACACAATCTGAGCCTGGTTCATTTCCCGCTGACCAAGCTTGGCCGGTGCTGGACTTCGCGAGACGCCCGGCAAATCCAGCGGAACCACCATGAAAACCTGGGCGGCCTTAGAAGGCTCGATCGTCACGGAGCAAAGGGCGTGGGTCGCGATTCCGCCGTTGGTGATCCATGCAGCTTTTCGCCCTTCCAGCACGTACTTTCGGCTATCCGCTCGTGCGATCAGATCGACGCCGTTGGTCGGATAGCGAAATTCGTCGCTTCCGACCAGGAAATGATCTGACCCGTGACGCGGCTCACTGAGAGCCCAACATCCAATCCAGGACGCATCGCGATTTTCCACGAATGGTTTCACGAAGCGCTCTATCATTTTCGACCGGCCGTCGGCGATGAGCGCCAATACAGGCAGGCTTGAGGAGAGCAGGCTCAATGCAATCCCAGCGCTGCCCCATCCGAGTTCCTCCAGCAGTATGTGGATGCCGAGAGAAGGCAAACCCAGCCCGCCGAAATGCGCGGGAAGAACGGCGCGATGATAGCCGAGTCCGTAGGCGGCCTTGATAATCTGCAAGAGCGAGGAGTCGGGATTGATGACAGGAGGCTGTATATCTGGATGATCGAGGTTCCGGGCCGCGGGACGTATTACCTCTTCGGCGAAACGATGGGCCTCATCGCGAAGTGAAGCGCATTGCCTCGGCAAGCCGATCGCCAGTTCCTGGTAGTTCTTCATTTTGGCCATTCGAACCCCCACTCCCATCGCAAACCGCCTGCCAGCCTGTTTCTGCCGCAGCCTTCGAATTAACTTTGTCTCCTCCTCCCGGAACCAGGGAGAATGGCTCCTATGGATACACCTTCCGCACCTCGGCCTCACGGCGATCCTGTTTTCGCCGTGCCTTGCAAGGCTGTGCCTGCGGCGATCGTGGCACGAGATTCGCTTTGACCGGCCATGCAATCTCGGTTTCGGCACGCGTGACAGCCTTCCCATTCAGACCGCAAGAACAGCCCGCCGTTGGGTCTCCGGATCGCACGACGCCGGCACATCGATTCGCCTATGCCGTCGGAGGAATCTTGCTGATCGTGCTCGCGGGCACGGCCGGCTACATGCTCATCGGGGACATGACGTTTATCGATGCGCTGTACATGTCGGTCATAACCGTCTCGACGGTCGGCTTTGGAGAGGTCAAGCCACTTGGACCCGGTGGACGCCTGTTCACGATCGTACTTATCGTCGTGGGCGTCGGTAGCGTTGTCTATCTTCTAACCGCGGTTGCGGAGCTGGTGATCGAAGGAAGTTTGCGGGATTTCTTTGGAAGGAGCGCGATGAATCGCAAGATTCACAATCTGCACGAGCACGTAATCGTTTGCGGGTTCGGACGCCTCGGTAGAGCGGTGGTCGAAGAGCTGAAGCGCCACCAGGTGCCGATGGTGGTGATTGAATCGGATCCGGCACGGGAACCCGAGCTGTCCGCGAGCGGTCTGCTCTATGTAATCGGTTCCGCGCTGGAAGAAACGGTGATCGAAGAAGCGGGAGTGCGTACCGCGCGCGCAGTCGTGGTCGCAACCGCATCGGACGCCGACAACGTGTACATCACGCTGTCTGCACGCGAGAAAAACCCCCATGCGTTGATTCATGCGAGGGGCGACTCCGAGGCGGGTTTGCGCAGGCTCAGGCTGGCCGGCGCGGATCAGACTTTGTCCGCCTACCAGTGGGGCGGAATGCGAATCGCGGCGAGTATCCTGCGCCCCTCGGTGGTCGATTTTCTTGAACTGTCCGTCCCCGGACGTGAGTCCGAGGTTGACCTTGAAGAAATCAAGGTCGAAGCCGGGAGCCCTATCGATGGACGCACGATCGCTGAAATCGAACGGGCCAACGCGCGACTGCGCGTGGTCGCGATCAAGCGCGGCGACGAACCGATCTCCATGATCCCCGAATCTGCGAGCCGAGTGCAGAGCGGCGACTACCTGGTCGTCATTGGAGAGGCGACCAGCCTCAAGCGGCTCGTCGGACTGTAGGAAGTGAAGGGATCAGATCGGCAAGCCTGCCGCATCGGCGAACGCGCGCAGCACCGTAACGATCCGCTCCGGATCGATGGGCTTCGCGATGTAGTACTGGATGCGATGCGACCGGGCCTGCCGTTCAACATCGGGATTGTGATTCGACGCTATATAGGCAACCAGGGCTTGCGGTGCCAGTCTTTTCGCCTGGTCCAAGAGCCATCCGCGGGTGGTTTCCTCGATGGCTCCGTCGTCGACCACGACGATACGGATACCGGGTTTGGTCAGCTGCGCATGTGCGTGAATCGGATCCAGGCATAGCTCCACCATCCATACCGGCCCCAGTCCGTGCTTGACGATTTCGATCAGCCATTCGTCCGCGGAAAAAATCAACACTACGCGCGGAACCTTGTTGGAGGCCTTCGAGCGATCGCGCCGCCTGCGCAGGTTTCCGGTCCCGGTCAATCGACCGCTTGCCTCAAACTCCCCACGAATTCCAGTAAGTCTTGCCAAAGCGAAGATCCGTTCTTAAGTTCTGAGCATCGCCGCACTCGTTCGCTAAGCGTTTTGTCGAGCTTTGCGCAGGCTTGGCAAATGCGGGAAGTATGCCAGAGCAGCCGAAACCGCGAATTCCCTTGGAAAAACCCGAGATTACGCCTCCTCCCAATTTGTGGTAAGCGGGCTTTGGTAATAGTGTTGGCGCTTCCGGGCACGGTACGCCGAGCGGTTCTGCTTCCGTCGGCATCAGGGCCTGAGGCGACGAGACCAGGGAAGTAAGCCCCCAGATGGAAGCCAAAGCTACGCCTGCTGATAATTTACCCGGCACCGGGCCCCGCTATTTTCATCTTCTGTGGGATACCGAGCTCGACGATCTGCGCTCGGTCTTCGAATCGATCCAGCGCCATCGCGCCGAGGTCCTCGAGCACTGGCACAAGCTCTACATCCTGCATTTTGGGGACAGCCGCGCACTCAACCGAAACGAGTTCATGGAAATCTTCGGCAGCGAGCTCGACGCAACGCTGCACGATCTGATCGACAAGGATATGGACAAGTTCGCCGCCGACATCCGCAAGATCGGCGAGCGGCTGGCCGACCGAGGCGTGCCCTTCTCGGAACTCATCGTCTCGATGCATCTGTTCGAGGAGAGTGCTTCGACTGCGTTTCCTGCGTTCCCCCCGCTGATGCCGCGGATCTACCAGGCTTTCGACAAGCTGAGCCACATCCGCATGATCGTCCTGGCGGACATCTACTTTCGCTCGAAAAGCGCTGTCTCGAGTGCACGCATCAGCGCGCTCGAACGACAAGCCAGCATGGCGCCGCGCGAGCAACGCACCATCTTCCAGGGCCTGGTGGGCGCGACGCCGGCGATGCATCAACTCTACGAGAGAATCGAATCGGCAGCGGCCACGCGTGGAACGATTCTCATCGTCGGCGAAAGCGGCACGGGAAAAGAACTAGTCGCTCGCGCCATTCACGAGAGCGGCTCAAACCCGGGAGCGCCGTTTATCGCGCTGAACTGCGCCGCGATCCCCAAGGATCTGATCGAAAGCGAGTTGTTCGGTTACAAGCGGGGTGCGTTTAGCGGCGCGAACACCGAGTACCTCGGCCTCTTTCGCGCGGCTGAAGGTGGAACGTTGTTCCTTGACGAAATCACCGAGATGGGTCCGGACACTCAGACCAAGCTGCTGCGCGCCGTCCAGGAACGCGCGGTACGCCCGGTCGGATCGACCCGGGAGATTCCCGTCGAAGTCAGGCTCATCGCGTCAACCAATCGCGATCCGCAAGAAGCGGTTCAAAGCGGCCAGCTCAGGCAGGACTTGTACTACCGGCTGCAGGCCAGCGTTATTCACATTCCTCCGCTGCGAGACCGACTGGAAGACGTCCCCCTGCTGGTCGAACACTTCGTCGATTTGTTCAACGCGCGGCAAACCAGGCCAACTCCGATCGCGGGAGTCGAGGAAGATGCGCTGATGGCCATGCGCAACTACAAGTGGCCCGGCAACGTGCGCGAGCTCGCCAATACTATCGAGAGCGCGTTTACCTTCAGCCACTCTCCGACAATTCGCCTGCGCGATCTGCCGCATCCTGTTGCTGGCGCAACCATCACTCCCGAGCATCAGGGCGCGGCGCAGAGCCTGCCGATCGGAAGTTTCGCCGAAAGCGAGCGTGCGATTATTCGGCGCGCACTTGAAACCACTGAAGGCAACAAGGTTCGGGCGGCCAAGCTTCTCCGTATTTCTCGCAAGAAGCTTTACGCAAAGATAGCGAAGTACGGGATCGAGTAGACCGCCTTCATGAACACCGACGACGAAATCCGGATGCTGCGTCACGCCGTCCAGGTGGCCGGACTCGATGCAGCTGATTTCGTTCTTCCCAAGGATCACCAGGCCATCGTCGGTGCGATGCGCTTCCACTACCTGGACTGGGGCGGCAAGGGCCACCCGGTTTTGTTTCTCCATGGCGGAGGACTCAACGCTCACACCTGGGACGTCGTCGCACTGATGATGCGCGAGCACTATCGCTGCATTGCGCTCGATCAGCGTGGGCACGGCGACAGCGAGTGGTCGCCGGCGATCGATTACGGCGTGGAGACCCAGGTTCGTGACGTCGAGGGCTTTGTCGATTTGCTCGCGCTCGAAGAGCCCGTGCTGATCGGTCAATCGATGGGCGGTCTCAATGCGATCGCATATGCGACCCGCCATAGCGATCTTCTGAAGGGACTGGTTATCGTCGATGTGGGCCCTGAGGTCAATCCCGCGGGCGCGCAGCGAATCCGCGACTTTTCGAGCACGCCGCAGCTCGACTCGCTCGAAGAGTTCCTCGAGCGTGCGGTCAAGTTCAATCCGCTGCGCGACCCCGAAGTGCTTCGCCGCAGCCTGTTCTACAATCTGCGCCGGCTGCCGAACGGAAAATGGACGCTCAAGCACGACCAGCGCCGAAACGCGGAGTCCGATTCCCGGGGTATTGAGCAGCGCGCTCGGCTCGCCGCGGAGATAACCAGGATCACGTGCCCGGTGCTCATCGTGCGCGGCGCCCGCAGCGACATCCTCAGCGATGAAGGCGCGGATAGATTCGCACGCAGTCTCCCCCACGCGCGCTGGGTCCGCGTGGAAAACGCCGGGCACAACGTACAAGGCGACAATCCGCGGGGCTTGCTCGATGCGGTGAAGTCGTTCTTCGGCGAAATCGGAGTCTGAGCACTGCGCCCTGAACGTTCCCACAAATCGCGCACCCTCCGATGATCGACGCTTCAAATCCCTATAAAATACCTCCGGAAAGGAACAGCCAAGGGATGAGATTTCACGCTGCGCTAGCCGTCGCGACATTGCTTGCGGCCACTTCTTCGTTGGCCCAATCCATCCCGCTGACGATCGCCTCGCCCACTCCCAAAGCCGCCGCGACTCCGTCGGTCCCTGCCGTGGCGGGCAGAATCGTGCGGCTCGACACCAAGGCAAAGACCTTCTCAGTGAAGCCCTTCGGTTCCGGCAAGACTGTCGAGTTGAGCGCCGGCGACGACGTCGATATTCACCAACTCAGGCGGGGAGAGAGGGTGATCGTTACCTACGCTGCCGGCGTCGCCACCAGGGTGCAGGCAACCCGCTCGGGCCGATAGAGCGCGGCCCACGGCGCACGCGGGCTCAGGTCGTGTGCAGGTAGGTGTTGTCCTTCAGGCCCTTCTCGTAGTCCTCGAGCAGCTTCATTCCTTCACTGGGCTTGATACGGTCCTGTTTGATCGCCGCATCGACCTGCATCTTCACCCGAGCAACCATCTCGCGCGTGTCGTACTGCACCATCCCCAACACTTCCGAAATGCTGCTCCCGGGTATGACGACTTCCAGGTAGTAGCCGCAGGGCTCGTCGGTATCGAGAAAGACGTGAACCTCGTTGACGCGGCCGAAGAGGTTGTGCAAGTCGCCCATGATGTCCTGGTAAGCGCCGGTCAGGAACACGCCAAGAAAATACGGTCGGTCGTTCACCGGATGGAGCGGGAGAGTATCGTCCTCGTCGTCGCGGACGATGTACTTGGATATTTTGCCGTCGGAGTCGCAGGTGATGTCGGCCAGCCGCGCCCGCGCGCTGGGACGTTCGTTCAAGCGATGAATCGGCATGACCGGAAACATCGCGCCCAGCGCCCAATGATCCAGCAGAGACTGGAACACTGAGAAGTTACAGATGTATTGATCGGCCAGCTCGCGGCGCAGCTCGACCATCTCTTCCGGCAGATCGTTGACGTTGAGCTGGGATGCCAGGCGCATGATGCGCTGGGCCACTTCCCAGAACAGGCTCTCGGTCTTCGCTTTCAGCTCCAGGTCAAGCAGACCCAGCTCGAACATCTTCTGCGACTCTTCGCGAATCTGGACCAGGTCATGCCACGATTCCGCGAGTTCGCGCTGCTCGACCAGTTCGCCGATTTCGCGCAGCTCGCGCAACAGCTTGTGCTCCTCGACGGGGAAGTTGGCAGGCGCCTTGCCCGGCTTTTCAACCGTGTTGAGCGCGCCAACCACCAGGACCGAGTGATGGGCAACTACTGCCCTTCCCGATTCCGACACCAGGTTCGGATGCGGCACGCCTTCCTCGTCGCAGACGTCCGCGACGTTGTACACGATGTCGCGCGCGTACTCGCGCACGCTGTAGTTCATCGAGGAATGCGAGGTCGTACGCGAACCGTCGTAGTCGATCGCCAGGCCGCCGCCGACGTCAAGATATTCGATGGGATGTCCCATCTTGCGCAGCTTGGCGTAGTAGCGAGTCGCCTCGCGAATCGCGCGCTTGATGATGAGAATGTCCGGGACCTGCGAGCCGATATGAAAATGCAGCAGCTTGAGCGCGGAGCTCATCCCGGCATCGCGCAGGATCGTGGTGGCCTGGAGCAGCTCCTCGGTCGCGAGGCCGAACTTCGCGCCGCCTCCGCTCGATTCCGACCACTTGCCTGCGCCCTTGCTGGCTAGCCGCAGCCGCATTCCGATCATCGGCTCGATTCCGACTTCCTTGGCGATCGTGACGATCAGTTGAACCTCGGAAAGCTTCTCCGCCACCAGCAGCACGGTTTTGCCCAGCTTGCGGCCGAGCAGCGCGGCGCGAATGTAATTGTCGTCTTTGTAACCGTTGCAGATGATGAGCGAATCGTTATCGGTATGCAGCGACAACGCGGCAAATAACTCCGGCTTGGATCCAACTTCCAGTCCGTAATGGAACGGGCGCCCCGCGTTGACGATTTCCTCGGCGACCTCGCGGAGCTGGTTCACCTTGATCGGAAACACTCCCCGGTAAACGCCCTTGAAACGCTTGCGCGAAATCGCCGCGCTGAAAGCTTCGTTCAGCGCGCGCACCCGGTGATGCAGGATGTCCTGGAAGCGGATTAGGAGCGGCAAGCCCAGCCCTTTCTGCTGCGCCGCTTCAACGACTTCCCGGATGACGATCTTGCCGCCGCGCCCGAGCATCGGCAGCACGATCATTTCGCCGTCGCTGTTGATGTCGAAATAGCCGGCACCCCAGCGATCTACGAGGTACGTCGCTTTCGCGTCCTTGATCGTCCAGTCCTGTTCATTGAACTCGACGGGCTCGCGCTCTTTCGAACGTACGCTCGCTCTTCCGAAAGAAGCCATCTATACCCTCCGACACGGACCGCCGGAAAAAACTCCGGCAACAGACAAGTAATCGCCAAAGGACGGCGAGGATCAAGAGGTTGGCCGGTTTTCGTTCGTTAAATGTCCCGTCGCCCGGTCCGGGCGCCATCCCCCTTACCCTCAAAGATAACCACGATGCATTCCCAGTACGACTCAAGCGGATGCGCCGCAAGAGCTGGGTTTCAGTCGTGACGATCAACGCCGTGTCCATTGTCCGAAGCCGCCTCGACACGCCGTGAGCAAGTCGCCCGACCCTCCTCCGATAACCTTTCCGGTAGCCTGAGCCACTACCCCATGCTCTATTGGTTGCAACTTCGGAAACACACATCGATGGACGTCAGCAAAATCACGCCCGGCCGCAATCCGCCCGATGAAATCCACGTGCTGGTGGAAATCCCGCAAGGCGGTGTTCCGATCAAGTACGAGCTCGATAAGGCTTCGGGTGCGTTGTTTGTGAATCGATTCCTGCATACCGCCATGTACTACCCTGCCAACTACGGCTTCATCCCGAACACGCTTTCGGAGGACGGCGATCCCTGCGACGCGATGGTGCTGTCGCAGGTGCCCGTGGCCCCGGGCGCGGTCATCCGATGCCGTCCGGTGGGCGCGCTCCTGATGGAGGACGAGCACGGCGTAGACGAGAAGATCCTGGCGGTGCCCGTCGATGAGCTGAATCCGTATTACGACTCAGTCGCCGAGTTGGATGACCTTCCGCAAATCATGCGCGACCAGATCGATCACTTCTTCCGTCACTACAAGGAGCTGGAGGAGGGGAAGTGGGTAAAGGTGGTCGGATGGGTCAATCGGGCGGCGGCCAGAAAATTGATCACCGAAGGGATCGAGCGGACCGGAAAGGGTTGAAAGAGCCCGCTCCCGCTGCGAACATCCGCCGCAGGAAAACCTGAGGAATTTGGTACTAAAAACCACCCACCTTTTGCCTTGAAACTGTATCAAGGGGAGGCAACTGAACCGCCGGTCTGGATAAAAAAGCCACAATGAGCTATGGGAACACTAGGCCTGATACTGCGCGCGACAGCGGAGGTTGAGCAAACTTCCGCTGGCAAGCGGTTCGGATGAGACAATGACTGTCGCCTTCCCGCCTCCGGTTGCTCCTCAGGCTCCGCCGCGTCCCGCGCGGCGGCCGCCCGACGCGCTCGCGGCGCGCCAGGTTGATGAACTCGTCTCCAAACTTTTGAGCGAAGTCCAGGTGCCGTTCGACTCGATGGGCAAGCGGGTCCTGAATCACCTTGCGGACCTCAAGAAGATTCTCTCGACCGACTATCTGGAAGACATCGCGCTCCCGCCCAAGCCGCTGCTCCACGAGCTGGCGCAGGTCGTGGACAGCGAAATCACCACGCACGACGGGCGTTGGAAAACCTTGGACAGCCCGGAAGTGCTGAGTCGGCTCTTTCGCCGCTTCGGCCCGCGCGAAATAGAGCTGCGCGCCGAGCCGTACACGGAGGGTGCAGGCCTGGCGCTGCGGGGATTCTTCTGCCGCACCACCATCGGCCAAAGCGCCAAGTTCGTCATCTTCGTGAACACCGCGCACCACCCGGGTGCCGCCGCCGCGACGCTCGGTCATGAACTCGGTCACTACATCTACGGTTCACTGAAAGGCGAGAAGGCTTCGCTGGTCGCTTTCATGGAAGGCACCTTCTCCAAGCACTTTCATGAAGAAGACGAGCTGTTTGCGGACAGCCTGGTTGCGCTGGCCGCCTACAGCCGCGAGATGTTCAAGGAAATCCAGGGTCCCGTTCCGGGCTCGAAAGCGCCGGCTCCGCACGAGCTGCTAACGCGAATCCGCGGCGCGTATCGCATGATCGGTCCGCGCTACAGTCTCGACCTGTCGCGACTCTCGGCCGCCTGGCGCGTGCGTTACCTGGCCTCGATGACGCATTTCTTCAAGCTGCGTTGGGCCCTGCAGCACAGCGCCGGCCTCTAGTCGCTTCTCTCCGGATCCGCTTCACAAACTGGCGTAGAGCTCTTTGACGATAGCTCGCGGACGCGGGTCCAACGGCGGCGCCGGGCTCATCTGGTTCATTACATACCCGAACCCGACTTTCGCTTCGGGATCTGCAAAGCCAATGGAACCGCCAGCGCCGGGATGACCGAATGGATGCGGATTCGGGCCCATCGGAATTTCCGGCGAGTTGAGCATGAAGCCGAGCCCGACGCGCCCATGCACCTTCATCGTCATATCGATGCCCTCCGATTGCTCGGTGTAGCAGCGCACGATGCTTTCGGGCGTAAGGACGCGGTAACCGTCTATTTCGCCGCCGCGCGAAAGGGCCGCATACATCCGCGCGACCGCTCGCGCGGTGGCGTGCCCGTTCGCCGATGGCAGTTCCATCGCGCGCCATTCGCGGCTGTTCACGTCGGTCACGACATTGATGGGTGGGTTGGTGATCGACTTCGCGCTCATCGATTCAGGATCGGCGAGCATCTCCGCCATCTGGTTCGGCTCGCCCGGCTTGGGCGGCGGCGGACCGATGATGTCCGCGGTGCGTGCATCGTGCTTCGCATCGAGCCCGATATGCGCATCGAGTCCCAGTGGCTGTGCGATCTGTTCGCGGAAATAGTTGCCGAGGGTTTTGCCGCTCGCCCGCCGAACCACTTCACCCACCAGCCACGCGAAGGTGATCGGGTGATAGCCGAAATTCGTACCCGGCTCCCACCACGGCTCCTGCGCCGCAAGCGCCGCGCACATCGTGTCCCACTGAAAGAATGCTTCGCGCGGCAATCGCTTGCGGACCGCGGGCAATCCGACGCGATGGCTCAGGAGGAATCGCACGGGAACCTTCTCTTTTCCGGCCTGCGCAAACTCGGGCCAATAGCGCGCCACCGGCGCATCGAGGTCGAGCTTGCCCTGGTCGACCAGGCGATGTGCGCAGGTCGCGGCTAGACCCTTGGTGGTTGAGTAGACGTTGACCAGGGTATCGCGCGTCCACGGACGAGTACGCTTCTGGTCGGCGTGACCGGCCCAAAGATCTACGACCGGCTTGCCGTCGATGATCACGGCTACCGCCGCGCCGACCTCATCAAATCTATCGAAGTTGGCCGCAAACGCATCGCGCACGCGGTTGAAGTTCGAATCGCAGGTTCCTTCAATCTTGACAGCCATCGTCTGTGCTTCCTTGTTCTAGAGGTCCGGGGACAACCTAGCGCCCGCAGAGGGCGCTGTCCAAAGCTGCTTGAACTATGCGATCGCGCCGCCGCAGCTGGAGCCGGCGCCGGCGGTGCACCCGAAACAGTGCGGTGCGGTCGCGATGCGGGTGCCGGCAAGCGTCGCAAGATCGTCGAGGTCGTAGATAGTCAGCGCCCGCCCATCACGTTCCAGCGGGATCGCGAGCATCTGATTGAAATCGCAGTCGTAGAGATCGCCTTGCCACCCGACGCTCACGAGCGTACGGCACATCAACCCGTTCACCGTCGCCGGATTGAAATGATTGACGAGCAGACCCATGTACTCCGGCTGCCTGTCTTCCCTCTCGAGCTGGGCGGCAAAACGGTTGATCGGCATGTTGTTGAGCGTCAGCAGCTTATCGAAGGTGATTCCAAAATTGCCTGAAAGTTCCTGCCGGTAGCGCGCCTCCAACTCGGCCTGATCGGGCGCCAACGACGGGCCCACGGGATTGTAAACGAGCGCAAGCGGCAGCTCGCCACGTCCGTAACCGACCGCGTTGAGCATACGGAGGGCCTCGATGCTCTTGTCGAAAACGCCGTTGCCGCGCTGTCGATTGACATTTTCCGCCGTGTAGCAGGGCAGCGAGCAGACCAACTCGACGCGATTGCGGCGATAGAAATCCACCAGCCACCCCATCCCTTCAACCAGGATGACGGTTAGATTACAGCGCACCATCACGCGGCGGTCGAGTTCGTGCGCGCCTTCCACGAGCATCGCGAAGTTGGCGTTGAGTTCGGGCGCGCCACCGGTGATATCGAGCGTCGAGATCGATCGGCTTCCCGCAAGTAACTCGATAACACGCTCTGCCGTCGATCGCGCCATCTGCTCCACCCGCCTGGGTCCGGCATCGACGTGGCAATGGTGGCAAGCCTGGTTGCAGAGCTTGCCCACGTTCACCTGCAAGGTATGGGGAACCTCGCGCGCGAGCACGCGCACGCCATGTTGCGCGAGGGTCTGGTCAAAAGTCGCGGTGAGGATGCCAAGCGCCATGAGCCAGTAGAGCCATCGAAGAGGCGGGAAAACAAGGGCCGCTCAGACCGGAGGGACTGAATTACCCGGGCGACCCATCGAACTCTTCGGGCACACCCGGATGCCTTGCGGATTCTGCGCCATCGCGAGCGCCGCCATCGCACCGGCAAACACATGCGCGGATAATATAACGAGCGTTATTTTGATGGCCGTGGTCCTCCGGCCAATACTTTCCTTTGGCCTCATGGTGCTCCGACGGCTTCATTTGAAATGATCCAATGCCCGACGCCCGAAATTTTTCGGTCGGGTAGTAAACAAGCGTTTAAAAACGACATGACAAGCGCACGCGCAATAACTTTTCGGCCGCTGGTGACGGAAGACCTGCCGATGATGCATGCGTGGATTAACACGCCTCACGTAGCCGAGTGGTGGGACGCCATGCCAACGCTCGAAGACGTATCGCGCAAATATGCCAAGCGTATCGCGGGTGAAGAACCGACTCGCAGCTTCGTGATCGAATGCGACGCGCATCCGATCGGTTACATCCAGACCTATCGAATCGCCGACTACCCGGAATACGCCGCGCAGGTCGCCGCCGGCGAGAATGCGGCGGGCGTCGATCTCTTTATCGGCGACGCAACCCAAATTAGTCACGGAACCGGCTCAGGCGTGTTGACCGAATTCCTTCGCACGATCGTCTTCGCCGACGAATCGATCGATGAATGCATCCTGGGTCCGGAAATCAAAAATCAACGCGCTATCCGTTGCTACGAGAAGGTTGGCTTTCGCTACTGGAAAACCGTTCAAATTCCGCGCGAACGTGCACCCGAATACCTGATGCGAATATCGAGGTCCGATTTGACGCAACCCTGATCGCGACCGCGCCTTGGTGCCATCGCGATCGTCATGATACGAGCAAAGACCTGGGGCCATGACCAAATCACGGAAAGAACCAAAGACCTATCGAGGCGGATGTCATTGCGGCGGGGTCGCATACGAAGTGAAGGGAGTGATCGACGATATCTCGGAGTGCAACTGCTCGATCTGCGCCAAAAAGGCGTATGTTCACTGGATCGTGCCGCGCGAATCCTTTCGTCTGCTGACGCCGGCCGAAAACCTGGCGACCTATCGCTTCAACACGGGCGCCGCACAGCATCACTTCTGCCCCACTTGCGGAGTCGCGTCCTTCTACATCGCACGTTCGGATCCCGACAAAATCGACGTCAACGTGCGATGCCTGGAAGGTGTGGAGCTTGCGAAATTCAAGCTGCGCAAGTTCGATGGACAGAATTGGGAAACCGCTCTGAAGAAACTCGAGCGTTCCGGGCGCGGCGGCAAGCAGAAACGCGCATGAGCAGGGTCGGGTTTGCGCGCGAAGACTTCCAGGTCTTCAGAATCGGCGGCTTTAGCGCGCGGATGAATGAAATCTATGCGCGTATCCGTCCGAGGCTGGTCAGGCTCGGCGATCAGCTCGCACCCGAACTGGGACGCCAGCTGCACATGGAGTTCTTCCCCCATGTCGCGAAGCATGCGCGCCGTACCGTCAACCCTCCTCCGGAAACCTGGACGGCATTCGGACCATCGCCGCGCGGCTACAAGCGTTACGGATATCTCGCGCTCTGCATCTCCGCCGCAGGCCTTCATGCGCGGGCGGTCGTAAAGTCGGAAGCGGACGGGCGGCTCGCGATGGCCGACGAAATCGAAGCGCGGGCGGCCGAACTGGAGAAGTCGCTTCGGGGAACGAAGATCGCGCGCTACGACCATTGGGATTTCGCGATGCTTCCAGCCGAAGTCCCTGCAAGCACAGAACTCTTTGGCGAACTCGGAAAGTCGCTAAGGAAAAAAACCGGCGGTATCGACCTGGGCTTCGGATGGACGCAGGCCGATGCGCTACATCTCGATCGCGCGGAACTGCTCGATGCCTTCCGGGAACTCGAGCCGCTCTATCGCATCCTGCACCCGGTCGTTTGAAACCATGCCATCGAACGTTGCCATCGCGGTCCTCGGAGCGGGCGCATGGGGAACGGCGCTGGCGGCAATGCTCGCCCGGCGCGGTACGCGAACCACGCTCTGCGTCCGGCGCGCAAGCCAACTCTCCTCCATCAAGACCTCGCACGAGAATTCGTCCTACCTGCCGGGTATCGCGCTTCCGGAGAGCTTGAGCGCTACCGACGAGTGGCCGGGCGCGATCGCGAAGGCTGATGTAGTGGTTATCGCGATTCCCTCGGCGCATGCACGTGCCTCTCTGGCTCCCCTTGCCGACGCGTTTCGTAGCGATGCGATCGTCGTCAGCGCCACCAAGGGCATCGAGAATGACACCCTCTGCACGATGACGCAGATGATCGCCGAGGTCGTCCCGCAGAGCTCGCGCATCGCCGTCCTCTCGGGTCCGGGGTTCGCGGCTGAAGTCGCGCGCGGCCGCCCGGCAGCACTGGTAGCGGCCGCACGCGAACAAGAAGTGGCGAGACAGATACAAGAGCTGTTCGCGATGCGGTCGCTCAGGGTCTATTCGAGCACCGACGTGGCGGGCGTCGAAATCTGCGGAGCCACAAAGAATGTTGTAGCGATCGCCGCCGGCGTCAGCGACGGTCTCGAATTGGGGTCGAGTGCGAGAGCCGCGCTTATCACGCGCGGGCTGGCGGAGATCATGCGGCTCGTCGAAGCGGCTGGAGGACGGCGGGAAACCGCCGCGGGTTTGGCCGGCCTCGGCGACCTGGTTTTGACCTGCACCGGAGACCTGTCGCGAAATCGCGCGGTAGGGCTCGCATTTGCCCGAGGCGAACGGCCCAACCTGGACGATGCCAAGCCGACCGCCGGCCGGAAATCGATCGCCGAGGGTATCGCAAATGCGCGCTCGGTCCGGGCGCTCGCAGCCAGGCTCAAGGTCGAAATGCCGATCGTTTCAGCCGTGTACCGCGGCCTCTATGAAGGACAAGCGCCAAACGCTATGGTCGAGGAATTGCTGAGTCGCGGACTAAAGGCCGAGTTCTGAACCGGCCTCCGGAAAAGGATTTCATGGCAAGTAAGGGAACCTGCAAGGCTAAGGATTGCGAACGCGAGGTAATCGCAAAAGGCTATTGCCGCAAACACCATCGGCTGTGGAAAGCGGGCGAGATGCCGAAGGCACGTTACAAGACGTGCACTTTCGAGAACTGCCGCAAAAAGCGCTTTCGCCTGAGCCTCTGCGAAGAACACTACAAGACCAAGACCGGCAAGGGCGCCGCGGAAGCACCCGCCGCCGCCCCGGCTGCGCCCGCTGCGGAAGCGCCCGCGGCATAGCGATCAACCCCAACGGCGCTGCACTACGGGCGCCGGCATAAATCGCAATGGCAAACCTGATTGTCGCTGGCGCCGCGGGCAGGATGGGACGCGTGCTGATCGGTATGATCGCGCACGACCCGGCCCACAAGCTCGTCGGCGCGGTGGAAGCGAAGGGCTTCGCCGCGGTCGGCTCGGACGCGGGCGACACGGCAGGCGTCGGCACGCTCGGCATCAGGATCAGCGACGACTACGCATCGCTGGCGCGTCCCGACACTGTGACGCTCGATTTCACCAACGCCGCTGCATCGATGGAGCATCTTGAAGTCGCCGTCAAAAACGGCGCCGCAATCGTCGTCGCATCGACCGGGATGAATGCGGACCAGGAAAAACGTGCGAGGGAAATCGCGCCGCGCACGCGTACCGTGATCGCGCCCAACATGAGCATCGGCGTCAACGTGCTCACCAAAATAGTCGAACAGGTCGCCGCGATTCTGCCGGACTTCGATGCGGAAGTGGTTGAGATTCACCATCGCACCAAGGTCGATGCGCCCAGCGGCACCGCGTTGGCCCTGGGACGCGCGATCGCGGCTGCGCGCAAGTTCGATTTCAAAGGCCACGCGGTGTTCGGCCGCGAAGGAATCACGGGAGTTCGCCCCAGCGACCAGGTTTCGGTGATCGGACTGCGCGCCGGCGATGCGGTGGGAGACCATACCGTCATCTTCGGTGGACAAGGCGAGCGCCTGGAGCTGATTCATCGCGCACAGAGCCGCGATTCCCTTGCGCGCGGCGCCCTCCGCGCTGCGGCGTGGCTGGAGAAGCAGAAGCCCGGTCTCTACTCGATGCGCGACGTCCTGGGCTTGTGAGGCTTGAGCCTGTTTTTGCGCCCGACCTTCCGACGATAGCGCTCCGCGTCCCGGTTCAATTCGTCGAAATACTCGCCCTCATCTGACACGAACCAGCCCGCGTAGGCGGTCTTGGGTTTCTTGCCCTCGATGTCAGCGACCCGATGTTCCAGCGCCGGATCGATTCTGAAGATCAGCGCATCGCCGAGGCCGGTGTTCATGATGTCCGCGAGGACCCGTTTGGATTCTCGGTCCCTGAGCATGAAGGCGCCGCCGCGAAACTCCTCGGAACTCAGGTTCATCGTCAAGCATACGTGGCGCCGAAAATGCGGCACATCCGTGTGCCACAGATCGTGATGCGCGGTCCCCGGAACCATCCGGTAGATTCTGCCGCCAAATCTCCGCAGCGGACCGATTCCGGTGATCTCCTCGATCGTCGAGCGAAAGTCGGGCTGATTCATTACGAATTCCAGCACCGAGAGGGCGTTGAAATCGTACAGCACCAGTTCCTTCGCAACGCCGGGATGGATTCTCGTCTTCCAGCGACCCTGGTTCAGCCGCCCCATCACGAACTCGAGCAACGCGGGATCGAGCAGCTTGTTCAGGCGGACGACGTGCCGCGCGCGGAACCGCTCGCGCAGTCTGGCGATCTGCGCCTCGTCACGCTCTATGCCGCTTCGCAGGATCTGAACCGCGCGCGCCGCCATCAAATCGTTACTGGATTAAACCCGTGTGCGGTTCGCGTTCGTCGGCAAGAAAATCGATGACGGAGCACACGCGCTACGAACGATCGTGATGTGAGTGTCCGTTCGGCGTTTGAGTGCCCTCGGGATTGGGGAACAGGCTTACCTCGCCTTCCATGTCCAGTGTCGCCCAGCGTTCCACCAGCTTGAGTCGCAATCCACGATGACCACGCAGGAAGTACGCCGTCATCGCCAGCAGCGCGAGAATGTTGCCCGCCACGATCTTCCACCATCCGAGGGCTGACACCACGGACTGATCCAGCAGGGTTACGAACCCGACGAAAAAGACTTCGAACACGGCGAACAGCAGGAAAACTCCAAGCGCGAGGAACGGCTCCCACTCCGATGCAGCGAGCAGCACGGCGATCGCTAGCCCGAAACCGACGAAAGCAAAGAAGTGCAATACCGTGTAGCCAAGGACCAGCGCCGTGGTGACCTTCGCGCTCTCCATATCCCCGGCCTGGAAGATCATCGCGCCCAGCATCGCCGGAGTCTTGAACATCTCGCCCGCGACCAGGTCGTAGCCAAGAAACCAGAAAGCCACCACCGCGCCGCCGACTAGTCCGGCCATCACGCCCTCGCGCGCGACGCGCAGCCATCCGGTGCCCATCAGGTTGCGCGCGAGCATCGGATGCTGCACGAAAAAGTAGGCGGCCATCGCCCCGGTCGCGAGCAGGTTGCCGACGATGATTCCCCACCAGGTCAACGCAGCCATCACCGCGGGACCGAGGAACAGAACCACCGCGATAAAGAAAACCTCGAACGCGCCGAAGAAGATCAAAACCGAGATCAGGAACGGCGGCTCGTTCTCCGCGGCCTGCAGCAAGAGCGCACCGATGACCCCTACGACGACGAACGCACCAAAATGGATGACGGAATACTCGGCCGAGAGCCGCAGCAGACCATGATGGAGCAGATGCGGATCGCGAACACCGTGGAGAATCGCGGCGGCCAGCAGCGCGGGCGTTTCAAACGCGCGGCCCCGCGCCAGGTCGAAGAGCAGGAACCACAACGCGACCACTACCGCGCCCACGATTCCCGCTACGGCGCCGTCGATGATAATCCGCGCCCGCGAGTGCTGCATTTTTTTGCTCCCTTCCGCACGGCAGGGACCACTGCCGGAGGAAAATAACCCTCTCGGAAAAGCTGTACTCCTTCACAAGCTCTATCAGCAAGGGCACTCCGGTTCATTAAGAGAGCTAAAGACGGGTACAATCGAGATTGGCTCGTAATGTCGTCGTCCACCCAACTGTCCCGCTCGGCCCGGCCAGATCTCGCTATCGCTCAAGCTCACGAGTACATGCACGGCGCGGCGCGCGGGTCGGCGGCGATTTCCGTCGGCTTCTTCGCGCTCAGCGTATTTTCGTTCGCGTGCGGGGTGTTAACGCTCCCCTTCGTGGTGCCAAGAGCGGCGGAGTTTTTCTACCAGGCCGTTCCGCTGGCGATTACCCATCTCTTCACCCTGGGATGGATAACCGCCGCAATCATGGGCGTGATGTATCGCTACGTGCCGGCGCTGACCCGATCGCCGTTACGATCCCGGAAACTCGCGTGGATTCAGCTCGGTCTCTATTTCACCGGCGCGTCCGGGATGGTGATGCATTTCGCGATCGGAATCTGGCCGGGACTCTGGTTGGCGGCGATGGTCGTGGTGCTGAGCATCCTGATCTTTGCGTGGAACATCCTGCCCTGCCTTACCGATCAATTCGGACGCGGCGTCGCGGAAACCGGGATGTTCCTGTCGGTATGCTTTTTGATTGCCGCCGCGCTGTTAGGGACGCTGCTCGGACTCGACAAGAGCTACGACTTTCTGGGTGGAAGCCTGCTCACGAATCTGGCCGCGCACGTCCACCTCGCGGCGGTGGGGTGGGTTACGCTGTCGATCTGCGCGGTTTCATACCGGATGCTGCCGGCGTTCCTGCTTCCTGCCGTAAATCTTCCCGCATCGGCAAAGTGGCAGCTCTATGCGCTGGCGGCGGCGGTCAGCGGCCTGGCGATCGCGCTACTGCTCGGTTCCGCGATCGCATCAATGTTCGCGATCGCGATCGCGCTTACGATGGCCTGGTATGTGGCGATAATCATGAGGATGGTCGGTGCGCGGCGCATGCCACTGAACTGGACGCCGATGCACGCGATGGCAGGACTCGTGAGTCTTGCCATCGCGCTTGCATCGGGTGTCGCGCTTTCGTTCGTAGGCGGAGACAGCGTGATCGGTGCGCGACTGGCGCCGGCATACGCAGTGATGGGCCTGCTCGGCTTCTTCTCCAATTTCATCATCGGCATGTCGTATCAGCTATTCCCTGGAATCGTCGCTCGCGCACGGACCGAGACGGGATCGCCGCCGGCGACGATCGCGGAAATATCCGTCGCCAAGCCTCGGTTGTTGGTGTTCGCGACCTTCAATGGAGGCGTGCTCGCGTTAGCGATTGGATTTTTGGCCGGTTCGGTCGATCTCAGCCTGATCGGATCCCTTCTCGTGGCGTTCGGAGGATCGGTGTACGCAGCGACGACGATGTGGACGTTGAGTTACGCAGTCCGGCGATCGATACCGCGGGCCGCCCAGGAATCGCCGTTGCGAATTCTGCCCGGCTGATATCCCTGAATCGCGAACCTCGTTCCCTTTGATACGCGCGCGGCGGCGCGGACATGATCCGCGCCGCCGCGTCGCTTGAGTTGCGAGCTGGTCGGCTACTGCTTCGTGACCTGGCCCAGCGAGATGGGTATGCCGGCGACGTCGATCTCGTTGCCGAGTTCAGTGACGCTCATCGCAACCACATCCTGCTTGGATGTGCCGGAGGTCGAGCTGCTGGAGCTCGAAGAACTGCCGCAACCTACCATTCCGGTCGCGAGCACCATCATTACCGCCGCAAGAATCGCGGTATTGCGCCTACGCTTCGAGCTGGTGAGCGGCGCGATGACCAGGCCCAGCAGGCTGAGCGCCAGCATCAGGCGACCCGTTCCTCCGGGGCCGCCACGATCGCCGGCCGGAATAATTCCCGCGAGTCTCACCTGGCGCTGAAGCTCCAGTTGCCCGGAACCGCCGCCGGAGATTACGCCGCTGATCGCGAACGTTACCGACGCGCCTGCAGCGACATCGATCGGCTCCTCGAAGGTGAAAATCGTGGTCTTGTCGATGTCCGGTGAGCTGACAGTAGCGGTGCCGACCTGGGTTCCGCCGATCGATGCGGTCACGGTTATCGAGCTGAAGATCTTCGGCTTGCTTATCGAGAGGCTGACCGAATTGATTACCTGCGGATTCATGCTGGTGGAGGTGTAGCCGAAGCTGCCGAGGTCAGCCGTCGCTCCGGGTGCGAACGTACCGCTTCCTTCCGAAATCGGCGTCGCTACTCCGCTCGGCTGCGGAGTGGCGGTCGCCGTCACCGTGGGAGTAGGACCAGTGGTCGGCGTGCCGGTGGGACCGACGCTCGAGGTTGGTGTAGCCGTAGGCGTCGCGCTGGTCGGGGTCGCCGTGGGAGTTGCACTGGTTGGGGTCGCTGTGGGAGTCCCGCCGCCGGTAGGCGTCGCAGTCGGAGTAGCGCCTCCCGTGGGAGTCGAAGTAGGTGTCGCCGTCGCGGTCGGGCCGGTGGACTGAGGACAATAGGTAATATTGTACGAAGGACCAACCTGCGCTCCCGAAGCCGGCGCACAGCCGACCGTCCCGCTGTTGTCGTCATACGCGTATGTATAGGCGGTAGCGCAGGCATTGTGAAAAATCAGATAGAGGTCGTTGGCAGAGGTGGTCGGAGCGGGAGATGCGACCGGGCTCGTGCTGCCGGAAGGGACCTGTTCCCAATTGACATTGTGAGTAATGCACTCGCTGGGGGGCGATGACCATGTCGGACAGCCGCATATGATACCAACGTCTTTGTTGGTGGTCGTGTCGACGTTGTACGGCGACAGATTGTAGAAATTCTGGCACCCGTAAAGGTCTGCCCAGTTCGCCCCGCTGCTCGTGGTGCAAACCGAGGAGCTGCAGGTAAAGCCGGACGGGCAATCAGCGGTGGTGCTGCACTGGCACTGACCGAACGCCTGCCCCCCCGATATGTTACAGGTCATCGTCTGGAAGGTACCGGCGGCGTTGTAAGGACAATCGCTGGCTGCGGTGCAGAGAAACGGAACCTGGCTGCTGCATCCCAGCGCGGTTTGCTGAGATCCAGTTCCCTGTTCGCAAACCTGCGCGGGCGACCAGCAGCCGACGACGGTGCTGCTTCCGTTCTCATATTTCAGTACGTCGGGACACGTGCTCAATAGATCGAACGAGCACCCCTGCCCGGGCGAACTGCAATAGCCCTTTGCAGGCGTGCCGGAGAACGTCCCAGTTACGGGCGCAGCCGCCATCCCGACATTGAAACCGTTAACCATGCTGTTGTCGTAGTTGTCTTGAACTCCCGTTCCGTAGGCCGGACTCAGCAAAGTGTACTCAGCGAGATTCTGCGGGTTTTGAGGTCCCTGCACTGTCAGCGAGGAGTTGCCGTTGCAGTCGACTCTCTGAGCGGTTCCGTTGGCGCCACCACAGTTTCCGGTGTCGCAAGTCAACTGACCGCTCGCGAGCGAGCAGTTCGTGCGTCCCCAAAAATTGCCACTCCAGGTGAAGAGTGCACCGCACTTACAGTTGGCATCGCCAGGCGTGCACTGCTGCGCGAGGGTTGTGTCATAGCAATTGAAGCTTCCGCAGTCGGAATGCTGCGTACACGAATGGCCCTCGGGAAAACCACCCGGAATCGGCGTAGCCTCGGGAAGGCACATTTGCGCCTGCCCGCCGTTCGCGGAAAGCTGCCAATTGGAAGCCGGGGTGGGAGAGGACACGGGAGACGGTTCGTAATTCGCAAAATAACAGACGCCCACGGCGGTCGAACTGTTTACCAAATAGTTGGAGTTTCCGGCTGTGCCCCCGTTGTTTCCCAAGTTACAGATCTGCTCGGGACCACAATCCGAATCCTGGGCGCACGTAATCGTACACTTGCCGCTCGCGGTGCCCATATTGTGCCCGTTGTTGGGAGCGACACACTTGACCGTGGCGTTGACGGTACCGTTGGTGCAATCACTCTGCGCCGTGCAATTGGGAGTTCCATCCACCTGCGGCTGGCCAATGGACTCGCCGATGTATACGTCGAAGCTGCAATTGTTGGTGAAATTGATTGCTCGCGAACCGGCGGGGCAGCTGCCGCCGGTCTCAGGTCGAATCGTATAGGACGGATTGCCTGGCGGAGTCGCAGCAGCAGTTCTGGGACCAACTCCCAGTGCCGCCACTATGCCTACCAGAACCGCGAGTGCGATGATCAAGGCGGCTGATGCCTTGACTACCACGGATATGGTTGATCGCTTGCTCGTAGGCGCCGGTGAGTTGCTATCCATCTCGCCCCCTTACCTGTAGCGGTGACTGCATTTCCGGACGATTCTGAACTTCCGATGCACTCTGCGGGAGATTTGAAGCGTCGGCGAGGCCAACTAAAAGCGCGCGTATGACAGACGTCGAACAGAGATGCGTAAAGTGGCCACTTTTACTACGCGGGGTGTTCTGAGGTCAAGATAGGGCGTACGGTGATGCCAGTTTGCGTCACCCCATTTCTCGCGGACCCTGGCCGAACCTCAGGATACGACCTGTAGCTTGGGTCGGGATTCTACCAGGGCGGGAGTGTCCTGATCTTCCTTGCGTGACCACTTGAAGAAAATCGCCGTGAACACCCCCATCAGGTAGGTCCCCTGCCCTATCCACATCAGCAACCCGCCCAGCACCTGGTCGTCCATCGGCTTGATGCCCCATCCGTGCGGACCTTCGAGGTACCACGGATAGATCACCGAGTTGGCCAGCGTGATTGGCGCCGCAACCGCCGTCATCGGGATCATAAGCAGGAACAGGTACATGATTTGCGCAGGATAAGAGAGCCGGGGTAGCTCCGGCAACGGGCTAAGGATCGGCCACCACAGCAGCACGCCGCTCGCCATGAAGCAGAGATGCAGGAAGATGTGAAAATTCTCGTCGCGGCACATCAGGTCGAAGACCGCCGGAAAGTGCGCGCTCACGAACATGGCCGAGAAGATCAAAAACGCCACCAGCGGATTGGTCAAAAAGCGGGCGACCGGCCGGATAGGTCGGCTCAGCACCCACGGCCGCAGCATCCAATCCGGCGTGCCGAGCAGGAGCAGCGGCGGAATGACAAACGTCTGCAGCAGATGCTGCAGCATGTGCATGAAGAATATCCGATCGTCCGCGAATTCATCGATCCCGGTATGCGTGTAGAGAATCACGCCCAGGGCAAGGGCGAACCACGCTGCCTGCCGGCGCGTTGGTCGGCGTCCAGTCAGCCAGCCTGCGCCGCAATAGAGGGCGGCCAGCACTGCGCATCCGATTGGAATACTTGGATGCTCACCCAGGAAGTCGAAGTCCATGGTCACCCGGCCTCAAGCCATGTGATGCGACAGGTAAGCGAACAACATCAGCATCGCGACCAGCATCACGGTCGCGATGATCAGCGGGAAGATGAAGATGCCGCTCAGGGTCCAGCTGTCGTACTTCAGGTGCATGAAGAACATCGCGATCAGCGCGAACTTCGCTGCCGCAAGTGCGAGCAGGACCGGCACGATCACGGCCTTCAGGGCCGGCACGTAAAACACCGTGATCTCCATCGCGGTCAACGCACACAGGAAGAGCGCGACAATCAGGTAGATGCCGACACCCGGGTGATGCTGCTCGTGACCGTGAGTATCGATGGCTTCCGCCGCGTGTGTTGCCTCGCTCATGCTCCCTTAACCTGCTGCATCAGATAGACGAGGGTGAAAATTATCACCCACACGATATCGACGAAGTGCCAGTAAAGCCCTCCCAGCTCGACCGCAAGCGATCGGCGCGCGTCGAACTTCGGACTGAACGAGGCGCACCACAAAGTCGCCAGCCACAAGACTCCGATACTGACGTGCGCGCCGTGGAACCCCACCAGCGTGTAGAACGATTGCCCGAACAGGTCCGTCTGCAACGATAGCCCTTCCCAATAAAAGTGCGTGAACTCGTAAGCCTCCACGCCCACGAACACGAGACCCAACCCGATCGTGCATCCGAGCCACACCCGCATCCAGCGCTTGTCGTTGCGCTGTATCGCGTTGAGCGCCAACACCATCGCGAGGCTCGACATCAAGAGTGCGAAGGTGCTGAACGAGGTCAGCGGGATCTTGAGGATTTCCGCGCCGGGCCCTCCCACGTTGCGCCCCTTATAGATGATGTAGGTGGCAATCAGGCTCGCGAAGAACAGGCACTCGGATCCGATGAAGCCCCACACACCCACCTTGCGCACGTCGATTCCACCCGACGACGGTGCCGCCATCGGATCATGCGACTCTTCACCGTAGGTCGGGTATTCGTAGCCCATCCCGATTACAGACATCACGGCCGTCAATGCACCGAGAATCACGATGCGCCATTGTCCGACGACAAAGCCGAGGCTCGCGATGAACACGCCGAGCGCGATGACGAGCGGGAGAATCGACGGGGCCGGCATGTGGATCGGTTCGGTCGGCGGCGCCAGGTCGGCCTCCGACGGCTGGATTGGCCTGCCGGACATGTAGGCCGCGATTCCGCGCGACCCGGTGCGCCCGTACTTGATCACCCACCAGGCGTCGCGGCCGCGCACTTCGGGAATCCGGGCGAAGTTGTAGACCGGCGGCGGCGACGCGACCGACCATTCGAGGCTGCGTCCATCCCAGGGATCGGCGGGAGCTTTCTCGCCGCGCGCGATGCTCCAGATCATGTTGATGTACATGACCAGGAACGCGAGGCCGAGAATCATCGCACACACCGTCTCGAGCTGGTTGAGTCCCGTCCATCCCAGCCCTTCGCCGTAGGTGTAGATGCGCCGCGGCATGCCCCACATCCCAAGAAAGTGCATCGGGAAGAAGGTGCCGTTGAAACCGACAATCGTCAGCCAGAACTGCAGCTTGCCAAGCCGCTCGCTCATCATGCGGCCGGTAACTTTCGGCCACCAGTAGTAGATGCCGGCCAGGATCGCGAAGACCGCGCCGCCGAAGAGCACGTAGTGGAAGTGCGCGATGACGAAATACGAATCGGTCTGCTGCAGGTCGATCGGCGCAGAGGCGTGCATGATGCCGGACAGGCCGCCGAAGGTGAACTCGACGATCATGCCGAGCGCAAAGTAGAAGGCGGTCGTCATCCGCAACGACCCACCCCACACCGTGGCGATCCAGCTGAAAATCTTGATCCCGGTGGGAATCGCAATCAGCATCGAGGTCACCGCGAACGCGGCATCCGCCACCGGCCCCATGCCGGTCGCGAACATGTGATGGCCCCAGACGCCGTACGACAGAAAAGCGATCAGGCAGATCGAGTACGCCATCATCGGGTAGCCGAACAGCGGCTTGCGCGAGAAGGTTGGGACCACTTCGGAAATTACCCCGAAGGCCGGCAGCGCGATGATGTAAACCTCCGGATGCCCGAACAGCCAGAACAGGTGCTGCCACAGGATCGGCGTCGCGCCGGCGGCCACCACGTAAAAATGCGTGTCGAAGAAACGATCGAGGAGCAGGAAAATCAGGCCGACCGTCAGCGGCGGGAACGCCAGCAGCACCAGGATCGAGGTGATCATGATCGCCCAGCAGAACATCGGCATGCGCATATAGGTCATGCCGGGCGCGCGCATCGTAATCAGCGTCACCAGGAAATTCAGGGTCGCGAGGATGGTCGACGCTCCCGAGACGATCAGGCCCACGGTCCAGAAATCCAGGGGCAGTCCCGGCGAGTACATCCGCTCGGTCAGGTTTGCGTACCCAAACCATCCTGCGTTCGGTAGTCCGCCGAAGAACCATCCCAGGTGCAGGATGATCGCGGCCATCAGCGAGACCCAGAAGCTCAAGGCGTTGATGCGCGGAAAAGCCACGTCGCGCGCGCCGATCTGCAGCGGCAGCATGAAATTCGCGAACGTTCCCAGCAGCAACGGCATCACCGCCAGGAACAGCATCGAGGTCCCGTGCATCGTGAAGAGCTCGTTGTAGGTCCGCGCGCTGACGAAGTGTTCGCCAGGGGCCCAGAGCTGGATCCGGATGAACATCGCCTCGAGGCCGCCAAGCGCGAGGAAGAACAACGCCGCGACGCCGTACAATACCGCGATACGTTTGTGGTCGACGGTCGTGAGCCAGCCGAGCAGTCCACCACCCCGCAGGTAATTCGCCGACTCGACGTGAATTGATTTCGGTTGGGCAGCCATTACCGCGCTCCCTTACTTGAGGCTCTCCAGGTACGCGACGAGGTCGTTGAGTTGCTGGCCACGCAATCCGAGCGCCGGCATCTCCGCTCCGGGCTTCAATGCTTGCGGATCAGTGATCCAGCGGGCGACGTTCTCGGGTGTGTTGGGCATGATGCCACCGGCCATCGTGGTGCGTCCGCCGAAGTGCGAAAGATCCGGCGCAATGTAACCTTTGGATACCCCTTCGATTCGATGGCAGGTCACGCACGGGCTGTTAGCGAACATTTTCGCACCGTCCGCAGCCGCGGGATCGGCTATCTGGCTGGCGGCCAGGGGCGGCTTGAGTTGTTGGGCAGTCCACGCCGCGAATTGATCCGGCGTCTCGACCATCGCGCGAAAGCGCATGTTGGCGTGCGAGTCGCCGCAGAATTCCGCGCACTGGCCCGGGTAAGTGCCCGGGATCTGCGCGACGAAGGTCAGCTCGTTGATCTGCCCCGGCACCACGTCGCGCTTGCCGCCGAGCTGCGGTACCCAGAAGCTGTGGATGACATCGGCAGAGACCAGGTCGAGACGAATCGGACGTCCGATCGGAAGATGGAGTTCGTTGGCGGTCTTGACCCCCGAATCTTCGTACTGAAATTCCCACCACCATTGATGCGCGGTGACCTTGATATGCAACGCACCCTCGGGTGCGATTCGCGGTTGAGATCGGAAAATGGTCCGCACCGTGGGGATCGAGATCATCAGCACCACCAGCGCGGGCCCGATGGTCCAGGCGACCTCGAGGCCGAGGTCCGATGCGGCAGATTTTGGCGGAGCCGCCTCGCCGACCCGCGTCGAGAAAACAAACACGGCCAGCACGAAGGCGACCAGGACGATCGCCAGGATACCCGCATCCCAGAGCGTGACTTCCAGGAACAGGTGATAAATCCAGTCGGCCAGGTCCGACTTGGGCGCAAGCGTGGTCATCGGCAGCTCGCGGCTCGCAGTGCATCCCGAGAGCACCGGCATGAGCAGCGCGATGGTGCGGATCAAAGCGGAACGCCGACTCATTCGTGACCCTCCCACGTTTCAGCGGTCGCGGCGGCCGCCGCCAAGTCGAGCCCTGGCAACGCGCACAGCATGAACGCCCCAAAGAAGCCGAGCGTGATCAGCACCTCGACCCATCCGAGCGGCAGCACGTGCGGCGAGAGCGACGGCACGACCAGCAGGTAGCGCTCGAGCCATACGCCGACGATTCCGCCGAGCGCGATCGTTCCAAGGATTGCCGGCGTCTTCTTTGGCCGCACGCCAAGTAGAACGATGAATGGCGCCGCCCACATCAGGAGCACCACGACGTAGGAAACCGCCTGCCACGGCATGACGTAGAAGCGATGAACGATGAAAAAGGTTTCGACCGGGATGTCCCCGTACCAGATAACGATGTACTGGGCGAAGACCAGGTAGATCCAGAAAATCGAAAACGCGAAGACCAGCTTGCCGATGTCGTGCAGGACGGTCGGATTGCGCAAGGCGTTACGAGGGCCCAGCCGCCCGCGCAGGATCACCGCGGTCAGCGCGATCGCGACGATCGCGCTCCAGAAAGCTCCGGCGAAAAAGAACCATCCGAAGAGCGTGCTGTGCCACTGCGGCGACAGCGACATCACCAGGTCAAACGCGATCAGCGAGTACACCACCACGAAAAGAATGCCGAGGGTGGGAGCGACTTTGCGGATTGCCGGCGGCGGCAGCTCGATGTCGTTGGGATTGCGTTGCCATGCGGCGGCCTGCGGCCCGCGTGAGATACGTACCAGCGCCAGGCTCAGCAGGGTCATCAGCAGCAGCCCGATTCCATCGCGCGCGAACAGAAAGGGCGTGTTGAGCCACGCGGCCTTCTGCGCGATCGGATGCAGCACCCACGGAAAGATCATCGTGCGGCCGAAGTAGAGCCCCCAGAACAGCACGAAGCCCACGGGAATGAATCCGACGAACGCTTCTGCAAGTCGAAACTGCGTGGTGCCGGCCCATCTCCCCTGCGTCAGGTAAAACGCCGCGGAAAGCACCACCCCGCCTTGCGCGATTCCGATCCACACCAGGAAGTTCACAAGGTATGCCTGCCACACCCGGTCGGCGTTGCCGCTCGAAAGTCCCGCCACGAATCCGACGATTCCCGTCAGCACCAGCACCGCGAGCAATCCCTTGAACGCACCGCTTGCCACCGGCGTCGCATCGGGAGCCTCGGCGGGAGAGTTTGTGCGCAGCGCTTGTGATTCGGCGGTCATAATTCAGACCAGCTTCGTCGCGGCGGCGTCAGGCCGCTTCGCGAACGACCTCCTCCGCACCCGACTCCTTCAAGATGGACTCCACTTGCGCGCCCTGGCCTTCGTCGCATCGCACCACGATGCCGAAACGATCCTCGCTGAAGCGCGAGGAGTATCCGCGCTCGATCTCGAAAGCGGGCACGCGCGCGTTGAACAGAAAGCTCAACACCGCCGAGATGCCGCCGAACAGCACCATCAGCTCGAACATGATGATAATGAAAGGAGGCCACGACACGATCGGTTTGCCGCCGACGACCAGGTTCCATTCCCACGAGGTGCCCACCGTCAGCGCGATCGCACTGACGATACCGAGAGCTCCGCCGGTCAGCACGAATGCGCGCACGCGGCTCTTCGGCTTGCCGATAGCGTGCTCGATGTGATGACTCGGGATGGGAGAGAACACGCGCAACGCCGCGGGCCTCACGGCACGCAGCTTCTCGATGCAATGGGTGCAAGCCATCTCGTCGGCGAAGGAACCGACTATTTCGATCGATGGGCTCATGCGGCCTTCTCGTAATCCTTCCGAAGCGCCTTGCGCAGCCAACCAATGCCTTCCTTAAGCTCGGTCATCGAGACGATCGGCAGGAAGCGCGCAAAGAGCGAGAACAATCCCAGGAACCAGGCGAAGCTGGCGACCGTGATCGACAGCTCGGTTAACGACGGACGATAAAATGCCCACTGCGAGGGGTTGAAATTCACGGCGAGCGAACCCGCGATGATCACGAAGCGCTCAAACCACATCCCGATATTCACGAAGATCGAGATGATCCACAGCGCGGTCAGGTTGACCCGGATGCGGGGTGAGAACAGCAGCAGCGGGATAGTGCAGTTGCACAGCACCATCACCCAGAACATCCAACCCCACGGCCCGAAGTAGCGCATGTGGAACGTCATCTGTTCGATCTTGTCGCCGCTGTACCAGGTCATGAAGGTTTCGGTCGCGTAGGAATAACTGACGATGAGCGAAGTCAGCAGGACCACCTTGGCCAAATTGTCGAAGTGCCACGGCGTGAGGAGGTCCTCGATATGCAGCCATTTGCGCATCGGGATGAGCAGCGTGATAACCATCGCGACGCCGGAGAAAATCGCGCCCGCGACGAAGTACGGCGCAAAGATGGTGCTGTGCCATCCGGGCAACTGCGCCATCGCGAAGTCCCACGACACCACGCTATGCACCGACAGCACCAGCGGGGTCGCGAGACCCGCCAACAGCAGGTAGGCCATCGAGTAGTGCCGCCACTGCTCGTCGGTCCCCTGCCATCCCAGAGCCAGCAGCGAGTAGAAGGTTTTTCGCCATCCGGTCGATTGCTCGCGTGCGTTCGCGACATCGGGAATCAATCCCATGAACAGGAACAGCGCGCTGATGGTCAGATAGGTCGAGACCGCGAATGCATCCCACACCAGCGGCGATCGGAAGTTCGGCTGCAGGTAGCGCTCGTTCGGATATGGCAGCAACCAGTAGGCGTTCCACACGCGTCCCAGATGGATCAGTGGATACAAACCCGCCGTCGCGACGGCGAACAGCGTCATCGTCTCCGCGGCACGGTAGACCGCGGTCCGCCAGCGGGTGCGGAAAAGAAAGAGGATGGCCGAGATCAGCGTGCCGGAGTGCGCGATGCCGACCCAGAACACAAAGTTCGTGATATAAATCGCCCACATCACCGGCTGCCGCAGGCCGGTCACGCCCAGGCCCTGGTAGATCTGCCGCGCCCACATCGCCCCGCCGAATGCTACCAGCGAGAAACAGAAGGCCACCCAGAGCCAATAGATGCGCCCCGGCATCTCCATGACCCGGAGCACGCTGCGATCGACATCGCGGAAGCTGGGAGTGGTGGTGTCCTGAACTGCAGCGGCCACTTACGCCTTCCCCTTCCCGCGATACAGGTCGCGCAGGTAGACGATTGCCGGCTGCGTATTCAGCTCCTCGAGCGAACGATAGTCGCGCAGCTGATTATCGACCCGCCGCCGCATCATCGCGCTCTGCTCGTCCTTCATATCGCCAAAACTAATCGCCTTGGCCGGGCACGCCTGCGCGCATGCGGTGACGATCTCGCCGTCGCGCAGCGGCCGCTCTTCGATTTGTGCCGTAATCTCCGCGTGCTGGATTCGCTGGATGCAGAAGGTGCACTTCTCCATCACACCCGCACCGCGCGCGGTCACATCGGGATTGAGCTGCAGGTCGAGCGGCGACGGCCATTCGGGCTCGAAGTAGTTGAAGCGCCGGACCTTGTAGGGACAGTTGTTCTCGCAATACCGCGTACCGACGCAGCGATTGTAGACCTGCCCGTTGAGGCCCTCCTTGGTGTGATAGGACGCGAACACCGGGCAGACCGGCTCACAGGGCGCGTGATTGCACTGCTGGCACAGCATCGGGGAGAGATAGACGCTCGGCCCCGGCTCGTTCTCGGCGGGGTAGTAGCGCTCGATGCGAATCCAGGACATGATTCGCCCCTGGCTAACCACGTCTTTGCCCACTACCGGCACGTTGTTCTCGGCGTAACAGGCCGCCACGCACGCGCTGCATCCGGTGCAGGCGTTGACGTCGATCGTCATGCCCCACTGATGCTTGTAGTCGTACTGCGCGTACATCTCGTACGGTTCGGGCGCCTCAGGTTTTTCGGCTGTGCCGCCGCCGGCAAGCTGTTCGATACTCATCGCCTCGACGATCGAACGTCCCAACGTCTCGCTCTTGCCGAGCGGCGAGATGAGTTCGCGGCTGGCGCTCGTCGGATTCAACTTTACCGCGATGTGCAGCGAACCGGGCTCGATTACTTCCCATGGATTCGAGCCGCGGTCTTTCGCATAGCGGCCGTACGATCGATGTCCCTGCCCGAGCGGCACCGCGACCGCGCCCGGATGTACCCTGGTCGAAAGCAGCGCGGGCGCGGAGATAACGCCATGCTCGGTGCGCAGTTCGACAATCTGATCTTTGACGATGCCCAGCTTCGCGGCGGTGCCAGGATGAATCTCCGCCCAGTTGTCCCATACGATCTGCGTGATCGGTTCCGGAATTTCCTGGAGCCACGGTTTGTCCGCGCCATCGCCGTCGTAGAGGAAGATGTGCGGGTAGGTCAGCAACGTCAGTTCCTGCGCCGCTTCCGATGGAGCGGGAGTCTGCAATCCCGCGATGTTCAATTTGACGGCTGCAACTTTCGGATCGGTAAAAAATCCGCCTTCCCGGCGAGCCTTAGTCCAGAATTCCTCCGGTGACCCACCTGCCTGGGAAGCCATCGCCAGCCACTGAGCCTTAACGACATCCTGGGTGGTCTTGCCCGGCAGATTCGATGCGTCCGCGGCACGTGCCGCCGCCAGCAGGATGTCGCCGGTGGCGCGCGAGGCGAACACCGGTTGCATGACCGGCTGCCCGAGGCCGCGCACGCCGGCGCGGGGCGCTGTATCGCGCCAGGCTTCAAGCGGATGATGAACCGGTAGCAGCAGGTTGGCCATCAGCGCAGTTTCATCGGGCACTCCCCCGCACCACACCACGAAGGGAACCTTCTGCAGCGACTCCACCGCGCGCAGCGCGGGCGGCATCGTGAACATCGGATTCGCGCCTTCGATCACGAGCACGTCGACTTTGCCGTCACGCATCGCGGTCATTGCTTCGGCGACGTCATCCGGCGGAGTCGCGTTCTCGGGAAGCGCGGGGGCCTGGAACACGAGAGTGCGGTCGAGATTGCCGGTCACCGCATTCAGCACATACGCAGCGGTGTGCAGGACCTCGTCATCGCCGCCCGACAACGCGATCGCGCTGTCCGAGCGCCCGAAGGCATCCGCCATCGCGACGATGGTTTCGGCGGGCACGCCGGTGCGCTGGCTCACCGATGCAGGATCGTACGCCGCAACTATCGTGGTCAGGACATTGAGATCGACTCCCGAGTTTTGCGATACCCAGCGCTGCGCGATCAGCACGTGCAGGATGCTCCATGCGATCTGCGCTTCGCTTCCGGGCGCCGCCGGAATCCATCGATCGCATTTGCCCGCGGTCATGCTCATCCGCGGGCCAACATAAAACGATCGGCCGTAGTCGAGGCCGTTTCGATGCTGCCGCGGAGTCCGAAACGTCGCGAACTGGCGTGCGTATTCGACCGGGGAATCTCCGGTTTCGAGGAAGTCGGATCCGAAGGAGATGAGCGTATCGGCCTGGTCGATGCGGTAGACCGGCAGATCGCGCCGCCCAAACACGGTCTTGCCCGCGGCACGCCGGGACTCCGTGGAGAGTGACTCATAGTAGATCGCGCGGCTCGACCCGTGCGCAGACAGAAAGGTGCTTACGATGCTGGTGAAGGCGGGTCCGCGCGGCGGGGAAAAGAAAGCTACGCGATCCTTGCCGGCTTTCGCGGCTTTGCCCAGATGATCGTTCAGCAGCCGCGTAGCCTCATCCCACGAAATTCTGGTGAGCGTGCCGCCATCGCCGCGCAGCATCGGGTACGCGAGGCGATCGGGATTGTAGAGGCCCTGCAGCGCGGCTTGGCCGCGCGCGCAGATCGATCCGGCGCTGATCGGGTCGACCGGATTGCCCTCGAGCTTGGTAACCCGCCCCTCGCGTACCGTCGCCACGATGCCGCATCCGGCGCCGCATTCCGCGCAAGTTGACGCATAGTACGTCGGCATTCCCGGAGTCACGTTCTCGTCGGGAACGACGTACGGGATGAGCTTGCGCGATGCCGGTTCGCATCCGGGAACCGCTGCCGCCGCTCCCGCAGTGGCGGCGAGTTTTATGAAAGATCGCCTGGACAGGCCCTCAGGCATCGCGTTCCTCGCTCAATGATGACAATCGACGCAGTCCAGCGTCGCGTTGCGCTGCGTGTGGCATTCCACGCAGAAGCCCATGTTGATTTCCTTCACCGGCACCACCCGGTCCATCGTTTCGACCGGACCGTGACATTGCTGGCACGCCACCCCGGCATGGATGTGCGGGCGATGCGTGAACTTCACAAAGTCAGGGAGCGTGTACACCCTGTTCCATCGAATCTCGAACGGCGGCTGTTCGTGATCGTTCCACGCGCGTGTGACGGGCTGGATGCCCCCGGTTACTCCACTGCCGTGGCATCCGACGCATCGCGCGATGGGCGGCACGCCAGAGTTTTCTGAACGGCGCGCATACTCGTGGCAGTACTGGCAGGGAATCTTGTTGACGCCGGCGTGGACGCGATGGCTGAACGGCACCGGCTGGACGACATCCGCACGCGGGGCCCACGGGCGCTCCGAGACGGCGATTGCGCCGGCTCCAAGGATCAGCAGGACAGCCGCAAGGGGCAGAAGTATCCGGTTCATCTCGGCATCAAGCGGTCAAACAGCGGCCGCACGCGGAGTCCGACGGATGAGCCGCGCAGCAGTCGGAGCCTTTCAAGCTCTCTATGCCAGAAGGCTGCGCGCGCCCGATTATTCTCAGGGAAACTAGGCCCGAGTCCTGATTATGATCAATCGCGCGCGGACTTCCAGCTTCGGCCTCTAAAAATGTCTTAAGTAACGGTGGCAGTCAATTGAGAAATGCTAATGGCAGTCCGCAACGACACTGAAACGAGCCCAGTAATTAGATGGCTTCGGCAGCCGGACTAGCTCAACCCGGCGGATCTGCCATCTGTGGATTTCGGCATCGATTGTGGGAAATCGGGAGGAAGGGAAGTTTCGGAGCCCTTCAAAGTGTGTTACTTACGAAGTTATTCTGTGTTTTCTGAGGTTTTGCCGGTAAGGTGCCACTCAAGACTGCCACACGCTTGACGCTTCTGCCGCCGTACCTTTTCGCCGAACTGGACCGGCTGAAAAAGGAAGTTCAGGCCAAGGGCGTGGACGTCATTAGCCTTGGTATTGGGGACCCAGACCTACCTACCCCACAACATATTGTAGAAAGTGTCCGGCGCGCCGCGATGACGCCAGCGAATCATCGATATCCCGACTACGAAGGTCTGGAATCATTCCGACGCGCATCGGCGGATTGGTACGCCCGACGTTTCGGGCCAAAGTTCGATCCTCAGAAGGAAGTCTGCGCCCTGATTGGCTCCAAAGAGGGCATCGCCAATTTTTCAACCGCTGTCGTCGACCCCGGCGACATAGTGCTTATCCCCGACCCCGGCTACCCGGTCTATTTCTCCGGATGCGTTTTCAACGGCGGCGAGCCGTACTTCATGGTGCTCAAGAAGGAGAACGGCTTCGTTCCCGATCTCGACGCCATCCCGGACGAAGTCGCCAGGCGCGCCAAGCTCATGTGGCTCAACTATCCGAATAATCCCACCGGAGCCACGGTCGATCGTTCGTTCTTCGAGAAGGCGGTCAAGTTCTGCCTCAAGCACAACATTATTCTCGCCCACGATAACGCGTACTCCGAGATCGCATACGACGGTTATCGCGCCCCCAGCGTGTTCGAAGTCGAAGGCTCGCGCGAGTGCGCGGTCGAGTTTCATTCGCTCTCGAAGACCTTCTCGATGACCGGATGGCGGGTTGGTTTCGTTCTCGGGAACGCCCAACTGGTGGGCGCTCTCGGCAAAGTCAAAACCAATTTCGATTCCGGCGTATTCCAGGCAGTCCAGGAAGCCGCGATCACCGCGCTCGAGGGCGGCGACGGCGACAAGCTCAGCGAGTATTGCGCGATCTACAAGGAGCGACGCGATCTGCTGGTGAACGCGCTGCGCGGGATCGGCATCACCTGCATGTCCCCGCGCGCAACGTTCTACATCTGGGCTGATGTTCCCAAAGGCTATAGTTCGGTGTCGTTTACCGAGCGCGTGCTCAAGGAGGCGGGAGTAGTCATCACGCCCGGCTCCGGATTTGGCAAGGGTGGTGAGGGGTTCGTTCGCTTTTCGTTGACCGTGCCAAGCGAACGACTAAACGAGGCAGTGGCAAGGATTAAGGCGCTTCGGCTGTAACGGCAGGATGCCCAATAGGGCTTTCATTGGAATAGGCAGTAATCTGGGCGATCGGGCCGCCAATTATCGCGAGGCGATTCAGCGTATCGCTCAGATACCCCAGACGCGGGTCGTGCGTCAGTCGTCGATCTATGAGACCGAGCCGGTCGGCGATCTCAAGGGCGCATTCCTGAACGGCGTCATCGAAGTCGAAACCGACATCGGCGCGGACGTGTTGATGCGCCGGCTGCTCGGCATCGAGCGCATCATGGGCCGCAAGCGCGTGCGCGGCCGCAAGCCGACGCGCGGCAAGTACCGCCCGCGCGTCATCGACCTCGATCTGCTGTTCTTCAACAAGGAGACCATCGATACCCGCACCGTCACGATCCCTCATCCGCGGCTGCAGGAGCGGCTCTTCGTGCTCGCCCCGATGAGCGAGCTCGCGCCGACGCTGATTCATCCCAAGCTCAACAAGTCGATTTCCGAGATGATGGCGGCGCTCAAGTCGCCGTTCCGCGTTACTCTCGCCCGCGCCGATCTCTTACGCCCGGCTCCCAAACGGGAAGCCGCCCACTAGAAATAAGCGGGGCAGTTCTTCTCCCGGAGGGAGAAGGCGGCGCGCTAGCGAGCCGTCCTGAGGAGCATCGCGACGAATGGATCCTCTGTCGCGCTGCGCACCGGATGAGGGTCGCGCGCCTATTCGCAAGCTCGTGTCGAAAAGGCCTTCGATCGGGTCCGCTAGCGATGGCAAGCACTCTCCGCGAGACGCGTTACTTGCTAGAAGAAAGGAAGATGAAACTACGCCTCGGATTTTTCGCTTCGCACGGCGGCAGCAACGTGCAGGCGATCATCGATGCGTGCCGTTCGGGCAGGCTCGACGCGACCCCATGCGTGGTCATCTGCAACAACTCCGATGCGCAGGTGATGGAGCGCGCCCGCCGCGCCGGAATCGCAACGCGCCATCTCAGTTCCCGCACTCATCCATCGCCCGAAGAGCTGGACACCGCGATGCTCGAAGCCCTGCGCGAGCACGGCGTGAATCTGATCGTGCTGGCAGGCTACATGCGCAAACTCGGCCCGCGCACGCTCTCGCAGTACCGCGGACGCGTGCTGAATATCCATCCCGCGCTGCTGCCGAAGTTCGGCGGCGCCGGGATGTATGGGCGTCATGTGCACGAAGCCGTAATCGCGGCGGGCGAGAAGGAATCGGGCGTAACGATTCATCTCGTAACCGAGGAATACGACCAGGGCCCGATTCTTGCGCAGCGCAAGCTCCCGGTGCTTCCCAACGACACGGCCGAATCACTCGCCGCGCGAATACTCGAAGTCGAGCACACGCTGTATCCCGAAACGCTGGCAAGAATTGCCAGCGGCGAAATCAGGTTAGAGCAGCAATAGGAAATCCGCAGATTACGCGGATTTCACGGATTCAGAAATTTTGAATCTGCGCAATCTGTAAAATCTGCGGATTTCTGTCAGTTGCTGACCGACTGAGCAGCGATCAGTTGATCGAGTTCCTTGCGCAGGCGCGGGAGCACGTCGTCGTAGCTGAAGAACCCGACCTTCTTGTCTTTCTTCTTGAGATTGACGGTGGTCGGACCGCACCATAGGCCGAGGTCCGCATCGTCGGTCTCGCCCGGGCCGTTTACCCGACAGCCCATCACGGCGATCGTGATCTTGTATTTCGCGGCGTACTCGGTGAGTTCCTTCACCTGCTGCGCGAGTTCGACGAACTTTTCGTTCTCGACACGAGAACAGGATGGGCAGGAGATGATATTCAGGCCCTTGCCGAACTCAGGCACCGAGATGAACTTGCCGGCGTGCACGTCCTCGATGATCTTGTGACCGACGACGACTTCCTCGTGCTTGCGCTCGTTGGGCAGCGTTAAAGACACGCGGATGGTCTCGCCGATTCCCTGCGCGAGCAGCTTCTCAAACGCGATGCGCGTCTTGATGATCCCATCGGGCGGCAATCCGGCTTCGGTAACTCCCAGGTGAATCGGCACGTCGGGCTTGCGCTCGGCGAAGCGGCGATTGGCCTCGACTACTTTCTGTGGATCGGAGTCCTTCAGCGACACGACAAAGCGCGTGAAGCCGAGGTCATCCATCAGGTCGCAGTGATACGCGGCCGACTCGACGATCGCCTTGAGCTGATCGCCCGGGTACTTCTCCAGGAAGGCCGGCGCCACGGAGCCGCAGTTCACGCCGATTCGGATCGCCAGGTTGTTGTCGCGCGCGACCTCGACCAGCCATCCGACCTTTTGCTCGATGGTTTTCTTCTTCTCGATGTGATGCAGGTGGCCGGGGTTGTAGCGGATCTTGTCGACGTATGGAGCGACGCGGTCCGCGATTCGGTAGTTCTCCTGCAGATCGACCGAAAGCGTGATGCCCCCGGTCTGCGCGCGGATTTCCTTGATTGCCGGAATCTCCTTGTCGCTGTCCATCGCGATTCGGACGATTCCCGCGCCCGCGTTAGCGAGCTGATGCGCCTGCGCGACAGTTTGATCGACGTCGATCGTGCGCGTCGCACACATCGATTGAACGACGACCGGTGAGTCGCCGCCGACCCTGGTTCGACCGATCTCGACTGTGCGGGTTTTACGGCCCGTTACTGCCTGCTCCATCCTGACTATGCTGCCCGACGCGCAAAGCGCGTTCCAGTAGGTCGCGATTTAGTGCTTGTGTTCTTCCGTCACTGCCATCGCGATTGCACCGTGGCTGAACGCGGCCCCGGCGCGCATCGCCGCTGCTACCCACACCGCTTCCGCGATCTCCTCGTCGGTGCATCCCTTCTCTTTCGCGCGCGACACGTGCGCCTCGATACACCAGGGGCACTGCGTCACATGCGCGGCTGTGATCGCCATCAGCTCCTTGGTTTTGCTCGGAATCGCGCCGTCCTTGAATACGGTCGCATCGAAATCGAGAAAGCCCTTGAACATGTCAGGCGCCATCTGGCGCAGCTTGCGGAGGTTCTTCGAGGTTTCCTTGCCGTAGAAATCTGCCATTGCTGTCCTCCCCGGGGCGTACTTGGCCGCCTTACTAAGGATAGTGGTTCGAGGCCTGTGCCTGGAACGTTTCGCGGTCCTTGATCATAGCAAATGCCTTCCCGCCGAACCTATCCGCCGTTGCTCCGAGTCAAGTGCTCCAACCTGTGCGTATCGAGGTGAAATTCGTTTGCAAAGTCTGAAAGAGCGCACTAAATTTCGGAGCATCAGGATTAGTGATAGTGGTCTGATATATTAGAAACACTGTTAGCCGGGACCCGATTAGTTATGTTGCAACAGGGCTCAACCGCAAGCGCATCCGATGCACGTCCCTTCCCCGACGTAATTCTGCGCAGCCAGTTCTTCGAGTTGTTCGGAACTCGCTCGCTGTCCAGCGAGCAGCGCCTGATGCTGGCCGTCCTCGCCGACGCGATAAACATCGTGCAGGACTTCCATCATGCCGGCAGCGCGCGCAAACGCGCGGCGTTCGATGAGGCGTGGGCCTGGATCTTCAGCAAGCGGAGCGCGTGCCCGCTAGCTTTCGAAAACGTCTGCGATGCCCTCGGGATCGACTGCGATGCGCTCCGATGGCGCCTGCAGGCGCTGGTATCCGGCGCTACGGGTGGCGCCCGTATCGCTCCGCTGCGTCTGCGGCTCAAGGAAGCGAGCCGCGTGCAGCGCCTGACCGTGAATCGAGTGCGGCGGCGTCACAAGCGTCACTTCCCTACCAATCGCCACGCCCGCT
>DATJWT010000077.1:0-3688 GCA_035500975.1 Binataceae bacterium (SeqCode) | reverse complement strand
CCCTTCCCAAGAGAAGAAACCACGCCGCCGGTTACGAAAATGAATTTGGTTTTCCCGCGCTCCACCTTGATGCCCTCCCCGCTACGATCGCGCCGAGGATGCCTGAGCCCGGGCCCTGGCAAGGTCCTCAGCAGTATCTATCTCAAGCGATGGCGCCACGGAAGGCACCACCCTGATTGCATAGCCGTTCTCGAGCGCCCGCAGTTGCTCCAGCTTTTCGATTCGCTCCAGCGCGCCTTGCGGCAGCGATGCGAACTTGAGCAGAAAGTCGCGGCGGAACGCATAGACGCCGATATGTCGCCGCGCGACCGCCGGCGTGCCGTCGATATCGCGCGGATAGGGGATCGACGCACGCGAAAAGTACAGCGCATCGCCGTTCGCCGCGCATACCACCTTCACCACGTTCGGATTCGTCCACTCGTGCCGATCCACGATCGGAGTCGCCAGCGTCGCCATCGCTATCGATGTGTCGTCGCGCATCGGCGCCGCGAGCGCGTCGAGGTCCGCGGGATCGATGAACGGCAGGTCGCCCTGCACGTTGATATAGACGTCGGCCGCAACCTTCTGCGCGACTTCCGCGATCCTGTCGGTGCCGCTCTGATGCGCCGGCGAGGTGAGCATCGCCTCGCCACCCGCGCGACTCACCACGTCCGCAATCCGCTGATCATCGGTCGCGACGATGGTGCGATCGATCGCGCGCGCCTTGCTGACCTGCCGACAGACCCGGACGATCATCGGCACCCGTTCGATCTCCGCCAGGGCTTTGGCAGGCAAGCGCGTCGAACCATAACGCGCGGGGATGACGGCGATCATCGATGTCGCTGCCAGGGCTTTTCTTCTCCGATGTCGTGACTGGAAGATCGACGGGGCACGTATATTCGTACCCGTCCGCAGGAGGCCTTGTCAATTTAGCGCGTTTCGATTGCCCACAAATGCCAGTGGGCGCAGGCCCTGGGCTTGCGCGATCAAAAAGAACGCGCGGGCAGAAGCCCGCGCTGTTGTTCCTGAAACGCAGGCCGAAGCCTGCGTTCACTTGTGGCGATGCGGCCTATTTGCCGCGCTTGCGGGTGCGGCGCATCCGGCGCTTGCGCGCCTTGGCCTGCACCGGGTTGGTGCGACGCTTGCGCGCGAGCTTGCGATTACGACGATTGCGCTGACGTGAGGCTACCTTCATTGCGGCTCCTGGGATTGGGGCTGATTGTATGCGGTCGGCCTGGCGGTATTCCATCCGCTGTCGGCAGCGGCGGCCGCGGCAGGCGAGGCGAAGTTGTCATTGGCAAGGTTTACCGAGATCGGGCTCAGGGCGGCGGCTTCCGCGACAACTCCGTCATGATCGTGGACCACCACCAACCCCAGCTGTTCACCGGCCTTGATCGGGCCGGTAACCGAAGTCGGCACCCGGTATTCGAGTTTGAGTCCGGCCGCATCTTCACGCGGCAAGACCACCTTCAACTCACGCGCCACGATCGGCTGAATGGTCTGGCCATTCCCGGTCTGCACCTGAACCGGCAGGGACTCTCCCGGCTTGAGCAGGGGCACCGTCGTGAAATGATCGAAACTCCACTCGAGCAACTTCGCAGTCTGCGCGAAACGCTGCGCGTTGGATGGTGCACCGAGCACCACGCTGATCAATCTCATGTTGCCGCGCTTGGCCGTCGCGGTGAGATTGAAGCCGGCCTGAAAGGTAAAGCCGGTCTTGAGCCCGTCGCATCCGTCGAAATGCCCGATCAGATGATTGGTGTTGTGCAGGACGCAAGCGCCGCCGTCGAATTCGGCTTCTTCCAGGCTCGACCATTTCAGCAGATCGGTCTGCGTGATTATCGCCCGCGCCACCGTGGCGAGGTCGCGCGCCGAGGTCTGGTCCACATCGTGAGTGGGCCGCGGCGGAAGTCCATCGACGGTGTTGTACACCGTGCGCGTCATGCCCAAGCCGCGTGCCCGGGCGTTCATCATGCGCACGGTGGCTTCTACCGAGCCGCCGATTTTCTCCGCGACCGCCACCGCCGCATCGTTAGCCGACTTGATAAGCGCGGCCTTCATTAGTTCATCGAGCGGGTAGACCTGGCCCGCGACGAGCCCGATACGGGACCCCATCGTATGCGCCGATCGCTCGGAAATTCGCACCGGATCCTTGGCTCCGACGTTGCCCGCCTTGATCTGGTCGCTCGCCACGAGCAGCAGCATCATCTTGGCCATCGATGCGGGCGGCCATGGCATGTCCGCATTTTGCTCGTACAGGATTCTGCCGCTGTCGGCGTCCTCGACGAGCACGCCTTTGTATGGCTGTACCTCTGTCTTCGGTTGATGTTTCGCGGCGGTATGCGAATGCTTGTGATTCACCGCCGCGCGCGCGGGATGCGCCAGCAAAATCAGCGCCACCAGCGCAATCGGTATCGTTACGATTCTCCGCAATGCCCTCATCCACCCCTCCAGTTCAACCATCCACCACATCATCATCACGGGCGCGGCCGTTACGGCTCACGCGCAAATCCACTCTGCGGCGACAGGCCTTCGAGTCCTGTGCGTTCCACGCGTTGCAGGATATTCAGGTTTGCGCGCGCCGGTGCATAGTCGGGGTTCGCCTGCACGATCTCCGTCCATTCGTCGTGGGCGCGCATAAATTTTCCTTCCTCGGCGTAGATGGCGCCGAGGGTATTGTGTGCATCGACCTGCGTAGGATCGATTTCCAGCGACAGCAGCATCTGCTGCTCGGCCTGGTCGAGCATCCCGCGCCGCTCGTAGGCGATAGCGAGGTTGAAGTGCGGTTCGGCGTGATCGGGCCCAAGCAGCGTCGCGAGGCGCAGCACTTCGGTCGCATCCTTAAGCTGGCCGTTTTCCAGGTAGAGCAGCCCAAGATTCAGAAATAGCTGCCAATCGTCGAGACCCAGGCTGACCGCTTTCTGATACTCGGCCAACTCCCGCTGATGTTGTCCCATCAGGCCGTAGGCAAATCCGAGATGGTAGTGCGCGAGCGCGTTGTTGGGATTCTTCTCGATGACCGAGCGATGCCGCTCGATAGCTTCCGGGTAGTTTTCCATTCCGAGGTAATAGTCCGCGACCGGGTCGCAAACCTGGTTGTCTGACGCCGTCGGCGGGCTGTCCGAGGTAGCCGACGCGAAGCCGGGCGACTGGACAACCAGCACAATCAGGACAACGAGCCCCGCGCCGCGAAGAATTGACACCTATACGTCCACTCCCACCAAAAACGGGTACGGGAGCAGTGCGATGCTAGCAGGAATATTGCCGCAAGATAAAGCAGGATCCTTATTTTAGCGGAGCCGGCGGCGCGAAAAACGAGCGCTTCCCGTCTCGCGGGGCCGAGCAGAAGGAAACAACCGGCGGGGGTGGTCACCCCACCCCCGCTGGAGAACGATTCTTTACTTACTTGGAAGTCGAATCGGAAGGAGCGGCCGCAGGCGCTTCGCCCTTCTTCTTGTGGCTGTGATGATGATGCTTTTTCGCGGGCTTCTCGGCCGATGCGCTGGCTTCCGCCGCAGGGCTGGCGGAACTGTCCTGGGCGAGGGCCGGGAGGACGGGGACCGCGATCGCGCCGGCGAAGAGTGCAGCGGTGAGAATGGTGAGGGTGCGCTTCATAGTCTTTGTGAACTCCTTAATCTGGCGGTCCGTTATTGGCCGCACATAACGCGAAATATTAAGCCATTGCCGTGCCATCTCCGCAACATGGGTC
>DATJWT010000076.1:0-3278 GCA_035500975.1 Binataceae bacterium (SeqCode) | reverse complement strand
CATCGTCAGCATCGCACGCTCGGCATCTTTGGGACGGACGGGAGCAAAGCCGAATCCGCAGTTGCCGATCACGACGGACGTGATGCCGTGATAGCCGGAGATGGTCAGGTAAGGATCCCAGAAGATTTGCGCATCGTAGTGGGTGTGGAGATCGATGAATCCCGGCGCCACGATTTGTCCGTCGGCATCGACGACTCTTGCACCCTGATGATTCGCGATACGACCGATCTTGGCGATGCGGCCGTTCTTGATCCCAATATCGCTGCGAAAGCGCGGCGCGCGGGTACCATCGACCACCATGCCGTTCTTGATGACCAGATCGAATTCCGCCATGACGAGCACCTCACACGAGGATTGAAAGCGGGCGTTTGAAGTATGGCCCTATATCTACGCTTCTCGCAGAAAAAAACAAACCGATCGGTATGGGAGCTATCCACCCTTAGACGGTCGGTTCTTCACGACCGGCACGTGAAGAATCCCGGATCGGCGTGCCCGACCGTGAACCAACAAGGCACTAAGGCGCCAAGAGGACGCAGCCAAAAAGCGAACGTGTCATTCCAAAACTTCTTCTTTGAGGAATCGCGGATCCGCAGACAGAATGCATTCGCCGCCCAACGATCAGAAATCAGGTCGGACCCGATTCCTGAAACTTCGTGTGTTGGTGCCTTTGTGGTTCAAACCCCTTTTGGGTACGTCGACCTCGAACAGGCCTCGCGATTACAAAGTGATCGATCCAAGAAATTCCTCGAGTAGCCGGTTGAACTCTCCAGGCCACTCCAGGCTTGGCAGATGCGCCGCGTTCATCCGAACCAGCTTGGAGCCGGGAATCTCGGAGGCAAAACGGTCTGACAGCTTCTTCAGATCCCCGGAATCGTGATCGCCGATCACGACCATCGTGGGCACCGCGACTTCCCCCAATCGCTCGATAGCCGGCGGCGTCAGGGTGTTCTCTTGCCGCTTGAAGCGTTCGAGCGAGAAATTCTCGCGATGTAGCTGGCGTGCGCGCTCGCGGTAAGTGGGGTCAACCTCGCTCGCGCCTCGCGATGGACCATCGATCCAGTACTTCGCATCCATCTCGAGCGCCCGCTCGACCTCCCCTTTCTGAACCAGCCCGATCAACTCCGTCCAGTATCTCCGCGTGTCATCGGAGAGATGCTTCGGATCATTCAGTCCGCTAACGCCGGAACCGACCAGCACCAGCCCGGACACCATCGCCGGATGCTCCAGCGCAAAGTCGATCGCCGTTCCTCCACCCATCGAGCATCCAACCAGTACCGCCTTGTCCACGCCGGCCGGTTGAAGAACGTTTGCGAGATCATCGCGCAGCGAGAAAGCCTCGTCCGGAAACGTCGACTTGCCGAATCCGCGATGGTCGTAGCGGACCACCTTGTTTCGCAGGGCGAATTTGTCGAACTGCGGATCCCACATCCGAGAATCCGCAACGCCGGCATGGATAAAGACCAACGGCGCGCCACTTCCCGCGGTTTCAAAATAGAGCCTCGCCGTTCCCGACATCGCAAATCCGACGCTGTTCATCTGCACTCTCCGCTCGTTGTGGTTCTCGCGAAGTTTCGCTAAAATTTCGCCCATGGTCAAGAGGTCACCGAAGACAGCGCACGGTCGCGACGAACCTCGCGAAGCGATTCTCCGCAAGATCGATTGTGTGATGATTAAGGTCGATGACCTCGAAGCGGCCGCCAGGTTTTACGAAGAGACGCTTGGGCTCGCGCCTCGGTGGTCGACCACCCATTCAGTCGCTCTGGGCATGCCCGAGAGCGAAGCCGAGATCGTCCTGCACGACGACCCGCAGATTCCACGCGAATGCGGCGTTCACTACCTTGTCGACAACGTAAAGGAAGCCGTCGCGAAGCTCAGCGTCCAGGGCTGCGAGATAGTCGTTCCCCCATTCGAGGTTCAAATCGGACTTTGCGCGGTCGCCCGCGATCCGTTCGGAAACCTGCTCAACCTGATCGACATGAGCAAAGGACCGATCAAGGCCGCCTAAAGGCGCAAAGGCCTTCCGTCATTCCGAGCCAGTGGCGAAGAATCCCGGCGAACGGTCGTAGAACCGGCGTGCGTTGAGATTCTTCGCCGCTGGCTCAGAATGACGGAGGCGAACCGCGTTCATTCGCCTACTGAATCCAGCGGGCACCCGGCTTGACGCTCGTAAGCACGGCAAAGATCAAATTTCGGTAGGCGCAGGAAACCTCGATGAACCCGGCATCGCGCATCCAGGAAAGCTGCTGCCCCACTGTCGACGGCAGGTCGCGCTTCATCCGTTCGATCGCGGTTTCCAGATCGCGATCAGTCACCTTCAATTCCCGGGCGCGCCTCACCCACATGTTGCGCGAACGCTCTTCGATCCGCGCCGTCTCACCGGCCACCTGGTCCGCGTTGATAAAAACCCCGCCGGGACTCAGGTACTTGAAGATGTCGCTGAACAGATGCCGCTTGCCGCCATCGGGCAGATGATAGATCGAGAGCGATGACACCACCGCATCGTAAGTCCTCGATTGTTTGTCCGCCGCCAGATCTGCCGTCACGAACCGGACCCGCTTGCCGAGTGGCTTCAGCCGCTGGCGCGCGATTGTCAGCATCTCAGGCGTGAGATCGAAGACGGTAATTTGCGCCTTGGGAAAGGCCTCCGCGATCTTCGCGGAAAGAAACCCGGTGCCCGCCCCCAGGTCGAGGATCTCGAACTTGTCCTTCGACTCAAACGGCAACAATTCCATGACCGTTCGATAAAAATCTTCGGAACACGGAATCAGTTTCAGGCGGGCGCGGTCGTAACTATCCGCTCCGGCGCCACTGGCCCTGGACCCCTTGCTCGCCATCGGTGTGAGCTTACCCGTCACAGGGCGCGAAGGCGACGGGGTACGCGGCAGTCCCGGGAGTCCGGGTCGCCCTTGCCTTCGCGAAAGATCGCGGGTTATTTCATCGGAGCCAAGAGAGCATCCGATGCCGAAGGCTTATTTCAGTCCCGCGTTTTTCAAGTTCTTCGAGGAGCTGGCGCGCAACAACAATCGCGAATGGTTCCAGCGCAACAAGTCCCGCTACGAGTCGGAGGTGCGCGACCCGATGCTCTCGTTCATTGCCGACCTCGCACCGCGCCTGCGCGCGATGAGCAAGTACTACGTCGCGGACCCACACCCGACCAAGGGGTCGATGTTCCGGATTTATCGCAATCTCCGTTTCTCGCGCGATAAGACTCCATACAAAACTAACGCGGCCGCCGCGATCCATCACTCGGGAGCCCCTGGATGGCCGTCGCCCGCCTT
>DATJWT010000075.1:0-7318 GCA_035500975.1 Binataceae bacterium (SeqCode) | reverse complement strand
GCGATCTGCCGGGCGCCGTCGAGAATCGCGACTCCCAGCGACTTTCCCATCGCATGGTTGCGATGGATATTTTCGACCTCGACGGTGGCGTCGTCGACCAGCATGCCGATCGCCAGTGACAATCCGCCGAGCGTCATCAGGTTGATCGTCTGTCCCGACAGCTTGAGGCCGACAATCGCAGTCAGGATCGCCAGCGGGATCGAGGTGATGACGATGATGGTACTGCGCACCGATCCCAGGAAGAGCAGGGTCATCAGCGCGACCAGGGCAGCGGCCACTGCTCCTTCCTGCAGCACATCGCGCAGGGCGCGTCGCACGAATACTGACTGATCGAACGCCAGGTGCGCCTGCATCCCGGGCGGCGCGATGGCCATCATTGGGCCCAGCGCTTTTTTCACGGCATCGACCACGGTCAGAGTCGAGGCCGCCGGATGCTTCAGGATCAGGCGGTAGGTCGAGAGCTTGCCGTTGACGCGAACGAGGTCGTTCTGCACGGAGTGGCTGTCGCTGACGCTCGCGACATCGCCCATGTACACGGGTGCGCCATTGGTAATCTTGATCGGAAGGCGGTTGAGCGCCGCGACATCGGGCGGGCTGCCGTTGAGCACGACATCGTATTCGACGTTGCCAATCTTGGCGGTGCCGCCGGGTATGATCACGTTTTGATTCTGCAGGGCGGTGACGACGTCGGCGGGCGAGACTCCGTGCGCGTACATCCGCGACGGATCGATATTGACCATGATCTGCCGCGAGGTGCCGCCAAACGGCGCGGGCGATGAGAGTCCCGGGATCGTAAAGAGGAAGATGCCGGCGAAGTTAAACCCGAAATCGTAGAGCTGGCGCTGCGAGAGCGTGTCGCTGGTAAACACCAGGTATGCGATCGGAACGTTGGTCGCATTGTAGTCGATGACGCTGGGGGCGCTGATGCCGGGGGGCAGGATGTTCTTGATCGCTTCGCAGACCGCGCTGAGCTGTGCGATCGCCAGCCCGGTGTCGGAGCCGGGCTGGAAATAGAATTTCAGCAGGCCGATTCCGTTAAAGGATGTCGACTCGATATGGTCGACGCCGTTGACGGTGGTGGATGCCGCGCGCTCGCTGATGTTGACGACGCGCTGTTCCATCTCCTGCGCGGACAGGCCCGGGTAGTACCAGACCATGTTCACCAGCGGCATATCGATGGCGGGAAAGATGTCGAAGTTCATGCGGCCCAGCGAGACGATGCCGAGCAGCAGCATCAGCGCCGACATGACGACGATCGTGACGGGGCGGCGCAGCGCTAGTTGAACGATCCACATCTACGCGCGCCCCCGGATGCGCCTGGTTTTGCGAACGAAAGGAGTCGCAGGCACTCGCTGCGCCATAGTTGATAACCCCAAAGCCCCGCGAGTTCGCGACCCGCTGATTGCTTCTAAGCCATGCCGCCCGAGGTAGTCAAAAGGCGCGGCGAGCCTCGGTTGCATCGGCGCACGAAGCGCGGCTCAGAGTGAGCCGCAAAAGACCAGCAACGCGTCAGGAAGAATTGTTACGCGCGGCTGTTGTCGTCTTACGCTAGTCGGAAGAGGTGCTGGAAGGACCCTTGATCTTGAAGGGTGAGACGAAAGCGCGCGCCGGATCGGCGCACAAATTCAGGAATTTTATTTCCGCGAAATCGCCCGCGACCTGGATTCCGAAGAACGTCGCGTTGTCGATCCGGATGCGGCGAAAATTCTCCAGGGGCAGCTTCATGAAGTGGCAGAGCACGGTGCGGATGATGTCGCCGTGCGATACGAACAGCACCCGCTTGCCGGGATTCGCCGCCAGCGCGTGCCGGACAGCGTCGACGCCGCGCGCCTGCACGTCGTACATCGTTTCGCCGCCCGGAGTCGGCTCGTCGAGCGGGCGCTCACGGTAATGGATGTAATGCGCATCCTTTATCAGGTCCTCGTAGACCATGCCTTCCCAGCTTCCGTACTCGACCTCCGAGAGCCGCGGATCTTCAGCGATCGTGGCGATGCCGATTGCGTGGCTGATGATCTGGGCTGACTGGCGCGCGCGGACCAGCGGGCTTGAAACGATCACGTCGGGGGCCAGGGTGCGCGCGAGCGGGATCGCGGACTCCACCTGGCGGCGGCCCGCGTCGTCGAGCTCGACCGGGTTTCGCCCCATCACGCGCCCTTCGCGATTCCATGGGGTTTCGCCGTGCCGCATCAGGAGCACGACGCCCTTTATTCCAACATTGTTCTTCAGCTTTTCAGCCACGTAGAAGGGACCCAGCGCCATGCGCAGATTGTTTCGTAACTTCGATGGGGTTGTCCAAGGGAAGTTGGAAAACGAAGCTGTGGATATTGTGCTCGCATGATGGCCAAGTCGCCATCATGCGAGCATTGAGAAAACCGCGAAGCGCATCTTGCAGCCAGAAAGTGCGCGAATCTTCGAGCGCTGCGGAGTCGCGCGAAGATCAAAAGAGATTAGCGCGCGGCGGCTGCGCTGGCCGGGGCGTGGCCGCCTTCCGCATCCGCGCCGTTGGTGCTCGGCGCCAACCCGCAGAAAGCTTCGTAGTCGATCAGGCCCTTCTGCGTCGGATGCTCGCTGCACACCGGGCAGTTCGGGTCCTTGCGGATCTTCAGGATGCGCACGTAGTCGCGATCCGAGAGCGTATCGAAATAGACCATCTTGCCGATCAGCGGATGTCCCGCGTTGAGCAGCAACTTGATCGCTTCGAGCGCCTCGATCGATCCGATCAGCCCGGGCAGAGCGCCCAGCACTCCCGCCTCGGCGCACGAGGGCGCCATGTCGGGCGGAGCAGGCTCCGGATAGAGGCATCGATAGCACGGCCCGCCCTTGGCCGTGTGATACACGGTCGCCTGGCCCTCGAACCGGAAGATCGCGCCATCGACCAGCGGCTTCTTCGACAGCACGCACGCATCGTTGATGAGATACCGCGTGGGGAAGTTATCACCGCAATTCACGATGACGTCATACGGCGCGATGATGTCCATCACGTTGTCGGAGCTGAGCCGCACGTCGTGACGAATTACCTTGATGCCGGGATTGAGGGCGTTGATCTGCTTCTGCGCGGATTCCGTCTTGAGCATCCCGACCCGATCGACGGTGTGAACGATCTGTCGCTGCAGGTTGGAGAGATCGACCACGTCGAAATCGACGAGACCAATCGTGCCGACGCCCGCTGCCGCGAGGTAGAGAGAGGAAGGCGACCCGAGCGCCCCCGTGCCAAGTAGCAGCACCTTGGAATCGAGCAGCTTGGCCTGGCCCTTTTCACCAACCTCGGGAATGACAAAATGGCGCGAATAGCGGGTCAGTTCCTCGGGCGAAAACTGCTTGTCAGCCACCCATGGGAGGCCGCGGTCTTTCCACGAATTGAAGCCGCCCGTGAGGTTGTAGATGTTCTCGTAGCCGAGTTCGCGCAGCGTGCGCGCCGCGAGCAGAGAGCGCGTGCCCGACGCGCATTGCACGATGATCGGGGTTTTGTGGTCCGGGACTTTTTCCTCGATTCGCAGTTCCAGGAAGCCGCGCGAAATTCCAACCGCCTGTGGAATGTGGCCCTGGCGCCATTCGTCTGGCTCGCGCACATCGATCAGCACCGTGCCCGGCTTTTCCAGCATGCGGCGGGCTTCGTCGATATCGACAGACTTAATCTGCGAGCGCGCTTCGTCGAGAATGTTCTTCGATGTCTTCGCCATATGCTTCACCATCCCGCCCGGGGCGGAAGATACATCTTATATGAGTAACCATCCCGAAGCGCCTGTGCTCGAAGGCGCTTCATGGCCTCGTCAGCCGCCCAACATCCGGTAGGATTCGACCAAAGTACGCAGGAAATTCAGCACATTTTGCGCATGACCGCGCGGCGTCACCTCGTGAAAGACGCGGCGGACCTGCAGATCGTGATCCAGAATAAAGGTTGAACGGGCCGCCAGTTTGTCGTTCAGCACCCCGAAGGCGGATGCGAGCGCGCCTTCGGTGTCGGCCAGCAGGATGAACTGGAACGCGTGCTTCTCGGCGAACGCGCGATGGCGGTCCACCGAGTCGGTGCTGATTCCGACGATCACCGCATCGAGTGCCTCGAACTGCTCGAAGCGATCGCGGAACTCCTTGCCCTCGACCGTGCAACCGGGCGTGTCATCCATCGGGTAGAAGTAGACGACCACGTTGCGGCCGCGGAAATCCGCGAGCTTCCGCGTTGCGCCACTTTGGTCAAGCAACTCGATCTCGAGCGCCGACGCGGGTATCGTCCGATCCTCAGGCATGCGCCTCGGCCTCGGCGACCGCGCGCTTGCGCGTGAACTTGATTGCGGCGTTGTCGACGTTGATCGAACACAGCGAACCGCACATGCTGCACACGTTGGAGCCGGCCGCTTCGCTTTCCTCTTTGTAACGGCGCGCCTTGTCGGGATCCATCGCCATCGCGTACATCCCTTCCCAATTCAGCGCCTTCCGATAGCGCGACATCTCGTCGTTCCAGACCTTGGCGGCGCGCACACCTTTGACCAGGTCGCCCGAATGCGCCGCGATGCGGGTCGCGATAACACCTTCGCGCACGTCATCCATGTCCGGCAGCCGCAGATGCTCGGCCGGAGTCACGTAGCAAAGAAAATCGGTGCCCGCGGCGGATGCGATCGCGCCGCCGATCGCGCCGGTGATGTGGTCGTAGCCGGGCGCGACGTCGCAGGTCAGCGGCCCCAGCACGTAGAAGGGCGCGCCGGAGCACACCCGCTTCTCGAGCTGCACGTTGGCTTCGATCTGATCCAGCGGCACATGCCCCGGACCTTCGATCATCACCTGCACGCCGTTGGCGCGCGCGCGGTCGGTCAATTCGCCCAACACCAGCAGTTCCGCGAGCTGTCCACGATCGGTCGCATCGCCGGTGGCGCCCGGGCGCAGCCCGTCGCCGAGCGAGATCGTCACGTCATGCTCGCGCAGGATCTTGCAGACCTCGTCGTAGTGCTCGTACAGCGGGTTCTCGTTTCCTGTCCGCTCGATCCACGATGCCAGCAGTGCGCCGCCGCGCGACACAATGCCCTCGATACGCTGATGGGTGCGCAGCTTCTGGACAGTCTCGCGCGTGACGCCGCAGTGCAGCGTCATGTAATCGACGCCCTGCTTGGCCTGGCGCTCGATGACTTCCAGGAAGAACGCCGCATCCATGTCCATGATCGAGCGCTCGGAGGCGAGCTGGTAGATCGGCACGGTGCCCAGGATGACCGGGCAGCGCGACAGTATCTCGCCGCGTATCTTGTCGAGGTCGGTGCCGGTGGAAAGGTCCATCACCGAGTCGGCGCCGTATCGCACCGCGGTGTACATCTTTTCGATTTCTTCGCCCAGTAGCTGATGGAAATTCGAAGCGCCGAGGTTGGCATTGACCTTGGTGCGCAGCTTCCTGCCGATTCCGATCGCGCGGAACTGGTGATGATGGTTGTGCGGGATTACCACCTCGCCAGTGGCGACCAGCTCGCGAATTTCCTCGGGCGCCAGGCCTTCGTCCTCGGCGACCTCGGTCATCTCGCGGGTGATGATTCCCTTGCGGGCGGATTCTATCTGGGTCATCGCAATACCTCCGCGGACGTTTGCGTCCGCGCCATCATCACTCATTCTAGTCTTCACCATAGGCGATGCCATGTTCTTCGCATAGCGTGCGCAACTGCCGGATCATGCGCTCCGCACGCGCGAGATGCGCAATCGCGATGAAGTTGGCCAGCGCCACCAGCAACATCGCCGCCGTCGCCCAGTACATGTGCGTTATCACGCTGCCGCCATGGATCACGCCCACACCCTTGGCGTAAGCGACAAACAGCACCGCGAGACCGGCGATTGTCAGCGCAATCGTGATCCGCGTCATGATGATGTCCTATTGCCCGCGAACGTGATGGCGGTCGAGCGCCGGAATTTCAGGCGAGGGCTCGGTCTCGGCATAGTGCTTGGGCAGGTCGCGTTCAGTGTAGGTCTTCAGCTCCGGACGCTTCGGATCGTAGACCTGCGCTTCCTGCTCGCGGTACCACTCAAGCATCTCCTGCATGTTGCCGTCGCGGCCTTTTTCGGCGATCACGCGCGACCGATGCATCAGCATCTCCTTCGTCTCCACGAAGTCCTTGCGGTCGAAGCCCCAGATGCGCGGATGCACGTAGGTGTCCATCCTGATGGCATCGCACGGGCATGCTTCGACGCACAGCCCGCAGTAGATGCAGCGCAGCGTGTCGATTTCATAACGGACCGGGTACTTCTCGACCTGGGGGTCGGGCGACTCGCCCGCTTCTATATATATGCACTGCGCGGGGCAGGCGGTCGCACACAGGTAGCACGCCGTGCATCGGACCGCGCCGTCATCGCGGATGGTGAGTCGATGGCTGCCGCGGAAGTGGTCGGGATAGTGCTTGCGATCTTCCGGGTACTGGACCGTGGTGTAGGCGCGATGCGATTTCGCGAGGCCGACCACGTGCGCCGCGTTGATCACAAGGTTGCGCGTCAGGTGGTAGCTGGTTACGGCGAGGCCCTTGAGAATTTCGGGAAGATAAATCTTCTCCCAGAAGGTCATTTCCTCGCGTCGTTTCATTTCGGAACCAGCGTAAATCCGTTGTCAGTAAAGGAGTTTTCGCCGCAACGGCGGGCGCGGCGCAGCTTAATGGCTTCTTGGCGCCACTATAGGTTTCGCAAGGAATAGCAGTCAAGTTAGGTTCACTCGCAAGAGCCTGCATCATGCAGTTCACCAAACGTCTGCGCGATCCAGTCGTCCGTGGCGAAGTCACCTGCAGCGTGAGGATTTGGCGCTATCCGCACGTGAAAGCCGGCGGACGCTATCCGCTGGGGAAAGGGTTCATCGAGGTATCATCCATAAGGCAAATCAGCATGGCCGACATCACACCCGAGCTGGCGCGCCGTTCTGGCTTCCTCGGCGTCGTTGATCTGCTCAAGGTCGCCAAGCACGGCTTCGGCGAAAATGTCTATCTGGTCGAGTTCAAGTACCGTCCCGGTTAAGACAGTCGTGCTCCTGAGTGGCACGGGCTTCCAGCCTGTGCTCTCGTGACTTTCGTCGCCGCTCCGCATCCGCTACAGATGGCACGCCATGGAAGCGGCGGCGGCAAAAGTCGAGAGCGGTCTTTCGCGCAGCGATGCGTTCCATACCCTGACCGCCAGCTTCCTGGGATGGACGCTCGACGCCTTTGACTTCTTCGTGCTGGTCTTCGTTGTCCCCACCATCGCCGCTGAGTTCGGACGCAGCGTACCTGACGTCACATTCACCATTTTCCTGACGCTCGCGATGCGCCCGGTCGGCGCGGTTCTCTTCGGATGGCTTGCGGATCGATACGGCCGCCGGATTCCCCTGATG
>DATJWT010000074.1:0-2813 GCA_035500975.1 Binataceae bacterium (SeqCode) | reverse complement strand
TTGTCCTCGGGGCGCATCGCGCGTGTCGGCAGCACGATAACCTCGTTGGTATTGGTCGACACGGAAGTGTGAACCTTCGCGCCACGCACCACCACGCCGTCGGGGCGTTCCTCGACCACGCGCACGTAATAGTCAGGATGGTCCTGCTGCGTGGGTCCGAGCGACCTGTCGCCCTTCACATCGGTCTGCGCGACGGCGACCGCAAGATCGTTGTCGCGGCAGTGGCGATAGAACTTGTGGATGCGCTCCTTGTACTCAGGCTTCCCGGCCGCCGCCATCCGCTCGCCGATGATGTGCAAGGCCAGCAGCGCATCGCTGCCGATCTCCTTGATCAGCACCACCAGCGTCGCACCCTCGCGCGTCGCCGCGGCAATCAGGGCGCTGCGCTTCAGCAGATCGTCGCCGTTCCTGGGAATGTGAAAGTAGCGGCTGTACTGATCGGCGCCCTCTTTCACCACCGCCAGCTCGCGATGCTGCGGATCTTCCGCCATCCTGTAATCCAGAGCGGCGTGCTCGACCGCGATGCCGATTACCGGATGCGTCGTTACATCGGGCACTTTCTCTCCGCGAAAAAACACCGCACGTCCGTCGCGCAGCGATGCCTTGTATTGATCAGGTGTTCGTAGTCCCATGGTGATTGTCCTTCCTCGGCGAAAAGCGCCGGACCGAATCCGCAGATTACACAGATTCCACCGATTCGGACAATTTCCGCAACCGCCCGATTCCACGTAGTCTGCGGATTTCTGGAGAACAACGATGGCAGACACGAAGATGTTCGAATTGACAGGCAAGGTCGCGGTGGTGACGGGCGGCAACGGCGGAATCGGCCGCGGAATAGCGATCGGGCTGGCGAGGGCCGGGGCGAAAGTCGCGATTATCGGGCGCAACGAGGCGCGCAATCACGATACACTGGCCGAGCTGCGCAAGATCGGCAACCCGGCGATGGCACTGAAGCTCGATGTTTCGCAACGCAAGGCGCTGAAGCCGGCACTCGATTCGATCGAGCGCGAGCTGGGGCCGATCGGTATCCTCGTGAACAACGCGGCTTTCGCGGTGCTGAAAAACCTGATGGAACACAGCGAGGAGGACTGGGACTCCGTTATCGAGACCGATCTCACCTCGTGCTTCCTGCTCTCCAAGTACGCGGCGCAATCGATGATTCCGCGCATGGCCGGAAAGATCATCAACGTCGCCAGCGTCGGCGGCTACAAGGGCACGCCGATTTATCCTTCATACGGAGTCAGCAAGGGCGGTTTGTTGCAGCTCACGCGATGCCTCGCGATCGAGCTGGCGCCGCACAATATCCAGGTGAACTCGCTCGCGCCCGGATGGACCACCACCGACATGACGGACTGGATTCGCAATGACCCGCAGTATGCCGCCGTGAAGCAGGAGATGATCACGCGCACGCCCGCGGGCCGCTTTGCAGAACCCGACGAGATGGCGGGTGCGGCGGTGTTCCTGGCCTCGCAGGCATCGAACTTCGTGACCGGCGCCGACATCATCGTGGACGGCGGTTTTTTTATACGGTAACGACGGGAGATCTCTATGGCAGCACCGAAGATGTTCGACCTGGCCGGCAATGTTGCCGTCGTCACCGGCGGCAATGGCGGAATCGGACGTGGAATTGCGCTCGGCCTGGCGGAGGCAGGAGCGGCAGTCGCGATACTCGCGCGCAACGAGGAAAAGAGCCGCGCCGTAGTCGCCGAAATCGAGAAGCTCGGCGCAAAAGGGATTTCGATTCATCTCGATGTGACCAGGCGCGCCGAGCTCGAGCCCGCGATGGCGGCGGCGGAGAAGGCGCTCGGCCCGATTTCAATCCTCGTGAACAACGCGGGCATCTCGGTGCAGAAAAGTGCGCTCAAACATGATGCGGAATCGTGGGATCGCGTTATCGAAACCAACCTGAACTCGTGCTTTTTCCTGGCGCAGATCGCGGCGCGCTCGATGATGCAGCACAAGCGCGGCAAGATCATCAATATCGCGAGCGAGTACTCGCACTTTGGCACGGGCGGTGTGATTTCCTATTCGGCAGCCAAGGGCGGGCTGGTGCAGATGACCAAGTCGCTGGCGATCGACTGGGCGCGTTACAACATCCAGGTGAACGCTATCGTGCCCGGATGGATCAAAACCGACATGACCCTGCCCGCGCAGTCGGGACCCTTCTACGACGAAATCATAACGCGCACGCCGGCGGGGCGCTTCGGCGAGCCCGAGGAGATGGCCGGTACGGCGATCTTTCTCGCCTCGCACGCATCGGATTTCGTGACAGGCGCGATCATCATTGCCGACGGCGGCTTCGCGATTCGCTAGCTTCGCCCTGATTGTTTAAGCAGCTTCGGATTGATCGTGATGAACGGCGTCGGGGTCCGCGTCGGCGTCCGGGTCGGGGTGCGGGTGCGAGTAGGAGTTCGCGTCGGAGTTGGACGGACCGTGTGCCGCGGAGTCGCCGTCGGTGTGATCGTGGGCGTGGGTGTCGCGGTGGCAGTCGGCGTTGCTGTAGCAGTCGGGGTTGCGGTAGCGGTCGCCGTTGCCGTAGCGGTTGGGGTCGCCGTGGCAGTCGGCCTGGCACTTGCGAACGCGGTAACAAAGTTATTGATATCGACCGAGCCCCATCCAGTGACCTGGTCATAACCTGGGACGGCGCTGAATCCGGTCACGCCATTGTAGTTGTTGTCGCCGATCGTGATGTCGTAGAAGCCTGCGGCAGACTGCCCCGCACCAGCCATCTTGTAGATGAGGCTGTTTATCGAGCCGATGTTAGCGCCGCTGGCCTGCGCCGCCAGGTTGATGATCCCGGCCCACATCGGAGT
>DATJWT010000073.1:0-6386 GCA_035500975.1 Binataceae bacterium (SeqCode) | reverse complement strand
GGCCATCGCGCTTCAAGTGCATCGGGAAACGCGGCGCGCGCTACGTGATCGCGTTCGTGCATCCATGACCGACAAGTCGATGGCTACGATTGAGGAAATTCGGATCGAGCGATGGCGGCCGGATCGATCGCGAGTCAGCGAGGACATCGTGATGCTGGGCGACGTGCTGCACGCATGCGTTCATGCTGGAGCCAGCGTCAGTTTCGTCCTGCCATTCTCAATCGAAGATGCGAACGCGTTCTGGCGGGATAAAGTGTTGCGGGCAGTCACGGTGGGAAATTGCAGCGTGCTGGTAGCACGAAGCGCAAAACGGATCGTCGGGACGGTTCAGCTCGATCTCGCGACGCCGCCGAATCAGGCGCATCGGGCGGAGGCGCGCAAGCTGCTGGTGCATCCGGAGTGGCGGCGGCGCGGGATAGCGCGGCGATTGATGCTCCAGATCGAGGAATGGGCGCGGGAATTGGGCCGCAGCTTGATTACGCTGGACACGGTCAGCGGTGGATTGGCTGAGCCGCTGTATGAATCGATCGGGTATGTGCCGGTGGGGGTGATCCCGCGGTATGCGCGGAAGGCGGATTCGGAGGAGTTGGAGGGGACGGTGGTGATGTACAAGGAGCTGGGGGCGGATGCGGGGGTGTCCACGTGAACCGGCATTGGAGGCCGTCGCGGTCCACCAATCCCTAACCCTTTCCTTGGAAAGGAAAGGGAACCAGGAATCAGCCGGCAGCTTGTAGTTTGTCGAAGAACATCACTATTCGCTTGTAGTTGACGCCGAAGTCGCCGATTCCGTCGCGCGACTTGGAGCGCATTTCTACCAAGCTGGTTCCATTGGGGCCCGGCCGCACCTGGATCACGAAATCATCCTGGAAGTGGAACAGGTGGCTGGTGCTCACGCCCTCCAGCGTCATGGTTTTGGGATCCTCGTAGGTGGTCTGCCAATCGGGAATGCTTGTCGCGACAGTTTTTACGCGCTCGAATACTGCCGCCGGGTCTGCGGCGACGGTGGCAGGTCCGAGGGGCGGATAGCCTTTCTGCTGCGCGGCCATGTACTTGTCGCGGTTGTACTTCATGTCGCGGCCCTGGTTGGGCGCCAATTCGACCGCGTGAACGTACTCGGGCGGATTTTCGAAGTCAGTGGTGATGTCGTTGATGGCCGGAACCTTGCCGCGCTGGGTGAGCATCGCGAAGATCGGCACTGCGATAACGAGGCTGAGCACGGTGCCGATGAGGGCGCGCGGACGCACGGAGCGCCGGGCCGGCGATCGGGTCATCAGCAAGCCGAGGAGACCAAGTATCAGGCCGAGCACGCTCAACAGGAATCCGAACAGAAACAATTGAAAGCCGAAAAACGGAGGGGTGAAGTAGAAGTGGGCGCCAATAATGCCGACCAAGACCAGTGTGACCGCGAGCATTCCATCGAAGAACGCCAACCACGCCGGAACCATATGTTAGTCCCTCCCCCGGGTCATTTTTTCATTCCGCGCACGACGAACTGGGGCAGCACGAACAGAAAGCGACCGCGTGCGATCGCGCCTTCCACCATCTGCACCCATCGCGCGATATCGTCAGCGCTGACTTTACCGGAATCGCGCGCGTAGCGGGCAAAGCTCGCCTTGAGCATCGGGAGCGATCGCCCGGCAACGTCGGCGCCCGCCACGATCTCGGATCCCACCTCGCTGAGGCCCGCGCCGATGAAAATACCCCGCAGGCGGCGGCCGATCCTCGGCTCCTTGATCGCGATCGATTTCGCGGCCGCCAGCACCCGGTCGCTGAGCTCGCGCCCGTCTTCGCCGATATCGAGAGCGATCATGTCCCAATCGCTGTCGGTCGCGGCCACGATCGCGCCCGGCGCGGCCACTCGCGCCATTTCGGCAACAGTATCGACGGCGGAATCGACATACTCAAGCACGTTTTTGCAGAACACCCGATCGAACGAGGAGTCGGGAAACGGGAGCGGCGGAAAGGCCGCCTGGATGAATTCGATGCTGACGGCGTGCTCGCGGGTGCGAGCCCTGGAGCGCGCGACGAACTCCGCATTGATGTCGACGCCGGTCACCTTGCCGCCGGGTGCGACCCGGCGAGCCAGTTCGAAGGTGGTATGCCCCGGGCCCGAGCCGACATCCAGGACCCGGAGACCGGGCTTGAGTTCCAGGGGGCGGATAAGCGGTTCCATTGCGGGATGGAACCCGAGGATTTGGTCATACGCGGCGTGCCGCTCGGGCTCGATATCGATCCAATGCTGCTTGTAGTAGGCCTCGGCCATGAAAATCTCCCCGCAGAGTGGTTAGCGCATATCAGTGGGTAATAAAAGGAAGCCCTACGCGCTGGACCTTCATGCAACAGGACCCGGTACCGGCTTCACGCGCCAGGCGCGCGAAGCTGTCCGAGATCCTTCGTTCGCTCGCTTCGCTTCGCTCCTCAGGATGACAATACGCGACTAGTTAGTGCAGATAGTGGAGATGGGGCGGCCATCAAAGGAAAAGGCAAGGAATTTGGGGGCGTGGGCGAAGCGCCCGCGCCCCGTCGGCGGGCGGATACATTCGTCGCATTTGCTCCTCAATACAGGCTCTGGCGCGCCCCACTATGCGTTCAAAAGGCAAAATTGAATGGGGATGATCGCTGCTATAAGGTGAAAATTCACACGGGCAGGGAACGCCCCTCTAATGGTTACCGACGCTAATCGCATAAGGCTGCTCAAGGAACTGCTTGCCGAGCGCATTTTGGTGCTCGACGGGGCGTTCGGGACCTTTATTTTGGGGCATCATTTGTCCGCGGCCGACTACGGCGGCGCGAACCTGGAGGGATGCAACGAGAACATCGTCCGCACCAGGCCCGATCTGATTCGTGAGATGCATGACGGCTTCCTCGAAGTGGGAGCCGATATGATCGAGACGGCCAGTTTCCAGGCGAGTCCCGTGGTGCTGGCCGAATTCGGGATCGCGGGGGACACATTCGAGCTGAACCGGATCGCGGCGACGATAGCCCGGGAAGAAGCGCAGCGCTTCAGCACATCCCGGAAGCCCCGATTCGTAGTGGGGTCGATGGGTCCCACGACCAAGACCATCTCGGTGACAGGCAGCATCACGTTCGATGCGATGTCAGAGGGCTACGAGGAGCAGGCGCTCGGGTTGATCGAGGGCGGTGCGGACGTTCTGCTGCTGGAAACCGTAAACGACACGCTGAGCTGCAAGGCCGGGCTGATTGGAATCGATCGCGCGATCAAGAAGGCGGGGATCACGCCGGCGATCGCGGTGTCCGGCACTATCGAGACGATGGGCACGCTGCTGGCGGGCCAGGATATCGAGGCGTTCTACACCTCGCTGGCGCATCGGGATTTGCTCTGGATGGGCCTCAACTGCGCGACCGGGCCGGATTTCATGACCGACCATCTGCGCACGCTCTCGGAGCTGGCGCGCTTCAATGTGGCCTGCGTTCCCAACGCCGGGCTTCCTGACGAAGAGGGGAATTACAACGAAACCGCCCCGATGCTGGCGGAGAAGATTGGGCGGTTCGCACGCAACGGATGGCTCAACCTGACGGGCGGATGCTGCGGCACGACGGCCGAGCATATCCGGCTGCTCGTGCAGGCGGTTGACGGAGTGAAGCCGCGCGCGCGATCGACGGCCAGGCGATCTGCGGTGTCGGGAATCGAGACGCTGGTTATCGACGACCAGACGCGGCCGGTGGTCGTCGGCGAGCGCACCAACGTGCTGGGCAGTCGCAAGTTCAAGCGCCTCATCGCAGAGGGCAAGTTCGAGGAAGCGTCCGAAGTAGGACGCGCGCAAGTGCGGCGCGGCGCGCACGTGCTCGATATTTGCCTGCAGGATCCGGACCGCGACGAGATGTCCGACGTCACGAAGTTCCTGGAGATCGAAGTCAAGAAAGTCAAAGTTCCGCTGATGATCGACTCAACCGATCATCGCGTGATCGAGGAATCGCTCAAGCGCACCCAGGGTAAATCGATCATCAACTCGATCAACCTCGAGGATGGCGAAGACGCCGAGCGCTTCCAGACCGTGGTCCGATTGGCCAGGCAGTATGGCGCCGCGCTGATCGTGATGTGTATCGACGAGGACAAGCAGCAGGCGCAGGCGATCACGCGCGAGCGCAAGGTCGCGATCGCGGAGCGCACTTACAAGCTGCTAACCGAGAAGTACGGCATCGAGCCCGAGGACATCATCTTCGACCCGCTGGTGTTCCCGGTCGGGACGGGAGACAAGAACTACGTCGGCGCGGGCCTGGAGACGATCGAAGGCATCCGGATGATCAAGCAGGCGATGCCGCGGGCGAAGACCAGCCTGGGTATCTCCAACGTGTCGTTCGGACTGCCGGATGCGGGCCGCGAGGTGCTGAACTCGGTGATGCTCTATCACTGCGTGCAGGCCGGGCTCGACATGGCGATCGTCAACTCGGAGAAGCTCGAGCGTTATCCGTCGATCCCGGAGGAAGAGCGCCGCCTGGCCGAAGACTTGATCTGGTGGCGCGGCGACGATCCTATCGCGAAATTTGCCGCGCACTTCCGCGCCAAGAAAGGCCGTGTGGTCGAGGATACGCGCAAGGACCTTCCGCTGATGGAGCGGCTGCCGCGCTACATCCTGGAAGGATCCAAAGAGGGACTCATCGAGGACCTCGACGAGGCGCTCACGACGATGGGCCCGCTCGAGATAATCAACGGTCCCCTGATGAAGGGGATGGACGAGGTTGGGCGGCTGTTCAACGCCAACCAGATGATCGTGGCGGAGGTGCTGCAGTCGGCGGAAGCGATGAAGGCGGCAGTGGCGCATCTCGAGCCGCACATGGAGAAGAGCGAGTCCGCCGACAAGGGCAAGATCATTCTCGCCACGGTGAAGGGCGACGTTCACGATATCGGCAAGAACCTGGTCGAGATCATTCTCTCGAACAACGGCTACCGGGTGGTGAATCTCGGCATCAAGGTTCCGCCTGAAGAGTTGATCAAGGCGTACCATCAGCATCAGCCCGACGCGATCGGGCTTTCGGGACTGCTGGTCAAGTCGGCGCAGCAGATGGTCGTTACGGCGCAGGACCTGAAGACGGCGGGGGTAGATTGCCCGATCCTGGTGGGCGGCGCCGCGCTGTCGAATCGCTTCACGCGGATGAAGATCGCGCCGCAATACGATGGCGTGGTCGCATACGCGAATGACGCGATGGCGGGGCTGGAGCTGGCCAATCGCGTGATGGATTTCGAGCGGCGCGAGACGCTCAAGCGCACGCTCGCCGGCGAAACGCAGCAGATGCTCGCGACGGCTCCCAAAGCGGCCGATGCGCCGTCCCCTGCCCCGGCGGCCCGGTCCACGGTGCGGCGCGATATCGAGATTCCGACGCCGCCGGACCTGAAGACTCACGTGCTCAGGGGCTACGACCTGGGCGAGATCTTCAAGTTCATCAACCCCGCGATGCTGTATTCGAAGCACTTGGGGTTGCGCAATGCCGCGCAGGCGCTGCAGGAGGAAGATGCCAAGGCGATGGAGCTGAAGGCCGCGATCGAGGAGGTGCAGGATACGATCCTCGCACGATCGGACATCTCCGCCAACGCGGTATTCCGGTTTTTCCGCGCGCAGTCGGACGGCGATCGCACGCTCAAGATCTTCGGGCCCGAGGGCAAGAACGAGGTTGCCAGTTTCCGCTTCGGACGCCAAAGTGCGGCCCCGCATCTGTGCCTGGCGGACTATGTGGCGGCGCAGGACTCGGGGCGGCTGGACTACGTCGCGATGTTCGTGGTGACGATCACGGGGTCGGTGCGAGCGCTGGCAGAGGAATGGAAGGCGAAGGGGGATTACCTGCGATCGCATATCCTGCAGGCGCTGGCGGTCGAGGGCGCAGAGGGCTTCGCCGAGCTACTGCATCAGAAGATTCGCGCGATGTGGGGAATCGGCGATCCGCCGGAGCTGGCGCTGAAGGATCTGATCCAGACGCGGTATCGCGGGAAGCGGTATTCGTTCGGTTACCCGGCCTGCCCGCGCCTTGAAGACCAGACGGCGCTGTTCTCATTGCTGGAAGTGGATCGTCATCAGCTCGGCGTCAATCTGACCGAGGGCTACATGATGGACCCGGAGAGCTCGGTCAGCTCCTTCGTCCTGCACCATCCCGAGTGCAAATATTTCAGCTTGTCACCGGCTGACATCGAGCGTCTGGAAGCCGAATTCGCCCAGCCCTGACATAAGAATCCGTCTGGTTTCCTCTCCTTGACCAAGGAGAGGTGCAACGCTGACGTCGCAACGTACGCCTGGCGATAGTGGCATGCGAGCGCACCACCTCTCCCTGGCCCTCCCCTTGGACAAGGGGAGGGGATCAGAGCTAATGGCCGGCGCTTCGGACGGCTGCCGGCGTGAAAAATGAGTTGTTGACCGCGCCCATGTCGATGTACC
>DATJWT010000072.1:0-12941 GCA_035500975.1 Binataceae bacterium (SeqCode) | reverse complement strand
CGGCATCACTTCCTCGGAGAAGCGCTGGAAGTCGTCGATGAAGAACGGGGCCATTGCCATGAAGATGAAGTGCGTTACGCCGGCCTTGCGGTAGCGCTCGACGGTATCGAGGCACTCCTGCTTGTCGCCGATCATGATCTGCTTGCGCGCTTCTTCCGGCTGCTTGCCGCTCATCGCACCGACGATCGTCATCATCGCCTGCTCGCGCTCCCTGGGTGCGCGATAGCAAAGCCCCATCATTACGGTTTTCTCGATATCGTCCGGGTTGCGTCCCACGATGTCGCAATGCCGATTGATGACGCCGATCAAATGCTCGACTCGCTGCGTGTCCGGATTGGTCACGTTCCACATGTCGGCGTGTTTCGCGACGATTTTGAGCAGCGTCTTCTCGCCCTGCCCTCCAATCATGATAGGCGGATGCGGCCTGGTGATCGGCTTGGGATTGCAGACCGCGTCCTTGACCTTGTAGTGGCGGCCGTCGAGCGAGGTCTTGTCCTGCGTGAACATGCCCTTGATGATGCGCAGCGATTCGTCGAGCGCCTGGAGCCGCCCCGGGATTGTTTTGAAGTCAAACCCGAAGCTCTGATGCTCCATCTCAAACCATCCCGCGCCGATTCCGAGGTTGAACCTCCCTCCCGACACGTTGTCGAGCGTCGCCGCCATCTTCGCCGTCAGGCACGGATTCCGATAGGTATTGCCGTTGACCAGCGCTCCCAACCGCGCGCGTTTCGTATGCTGGCTGAGCGCGGAAAGAAGTGTCCATCCTTCCATGCACGGCCCGCTCGGGTCGGGCACGAAGATCGGATAGAAGTGATCGAAGACCCATAGCGAGTCGTACCCCCAGCTGTCCGCCTTGCTCCACAGATCGGTCAGCTCGTTCCACGTTACGTTCTGTTGTCCGGTCTGGACCCCGAAACGAATCGGATGCTTGTCGGCCATGATGTTGTCCTCCGTGTGTTGAGTAGCGGACGATGATTAATTCTTTTCGAGCATCACGATCGCGGCCGCGGCCATCCCGTCGCCGCGTCCCAGGGCCCCGATGCCTTCGGGATTCGATGCCTTCACGTTGATGAGCGACTGATCGACGCCAAGCGCGAACGCGAGTCGCGCGCGCATCTTGTCCAGGAACGGCGCGAGCTTCGGCGCCTGCGCGAAAATCGTGACATCGGCGTTCCCCAAGCTCCATCCCGCATTGGCTGCCGTCATCCAGACCTGTGCGAGCAGAGCGATACTGTCGGCGCCCGCGTACTTGGGGTCGTTGTCGGGGAATTTGCGGCCCAAGTCACCCTCTCCTATCGCGCCAAGAATCGCGTTCGACAGCGCATGCGCGGCCACATCGGCATCGGAATGGCCCTTGAGCCCCCGTGTGTGCTCGATTTCGACGCCGCCCAGGATGAGCTTGCGGCCGTCGACCAGCGGATGGAAGTCAAAACCCTGCCCGACGCGATGCTTCATCGTGACCTGGTCTGGGGGTGGCGGTACGCCTCTTGCGGCGCGCGACTTCACTGCTCCGCGCCCTGCATGCGACGACATGCGTTGACAAGCCTCGAATCGCTGGCCAAGCTTCTTTGCGACCGCAGACCGCAAGGAGCGCCCACGATGCCGTCATTTCTGAAGAATCCCAAGTTCATTGCCGGCACTATCGTCGTCCTCTGGGTCGCGTACATCATCTACACCAACCTTGAGAAAAGCGTCGCCTTCTACCTGCTGCCGTTCAATATCCTGACGCTGCAGCTCCGGGTTTCGGCGATCGTGGCCGGCTCCGCAATCTTCGGCGCGATCGTGACGCTGGTCATTCAGTTCTTGTGGAACCGCCGCTCGAAGAACGGCTCGCCCGTTTCCACCGCCAGCATCAACACCTGAGCGCTGTCTCCTTCTCGCAGTCGTTCCCGCTCGGCAGGGCCGATCAGCAATCCGTCGGCGCGCGCAATTGAGCTGAAGATGCCAGAACCCTGGTTGCCGGTCGGCACCGCGACGTATCCACTATCGCGGCGCTCGAGCTTGACCCTTACAAACTCGGTGAGCCCCTTCGGGAGCTTGATATCGCGAGCACATCGCGCGGTCACGCGGGGCAACCCCACTTCAGTCCGTCCGCTCATCTTGAGCAGAGCCGGCCGCGCATAGAGGTAAAAGCAAACCAGCGTCGAGACCGGATTTCCCGGCAAGCCGAACACGGGTCGATTTTCGAGCGTTCCGAATTTGAGCGGGCGGCCCGGCCTTTGCGCAACGCCATGAAACAGCGTCTTGAGGCCAAGCTCGTCCATCACGGTCTTCACGTGATCGAATTGGCCGACAGAAACGCCGCCGGTGGTGAATATAATGTCGAAGGCCATCGCCTCCGTGAGGCGCTCCCGAACCTCGTCGGGCGTATCGCGCGCGACGCGAAGCATCGCCGCTTCGCCGCCGGCTTCTCTTATCCCACCCGAAAGCGCGTACGCGCTTGAATTGACTACCTGGGCACCGGAAGGCGCCTCATCGACATCAACCAGCTCGTCGCCGGTCGCAACAATCGCGACTCGAGGCCGGCGGTAGACGCCAACCATCGCGCGATTCAGCGACGCCAGCATCCCGAGGTCCGCCGCACCGAGCAGCCGTCCCGGGGTCATCGCGAGCTCGCCTTGCTTGACGTCCTCGCCGCGGGGACGAACGAATGCGTGCGGCGGAGCCGAGGTCAGGATCTCGACCTGGTTTCCGCTTTCGCGCGTCTGCTCGACCGGTACGATCGCGTCGGCGCCGCTTGCGATGGGAGCGCCGGTCATCGTTCTCGCGGCCTGACCCGGATGGACCTCGTGCGACGGCATCTTGCCGGCAGGGACGGTCTCGGTAACGGTCAGCCGCACCGGATTGTCGGCGGTGGCGCCTGCGACGTCGGCAGAGCGAACCGCAAACCCATCCATTGCCGAGTTGTCGAAGCCGGGAATGTCGCGGGGTGAGCGAACTTCCTGCGCCAGCACACGCCCGAGCGCGTCAAGCAGGGGCACCCGCTCGACGCCGAGCGGCTCCACGGCGCCCAGAACCGTCGCCAGCGCTTCATCGACACCAATCACAGGCAGAAGAATACGCGGCTTGCACTCGGTTGAGAACCGGTGTGCAGAGCGAACTTAATTTGCCGCGATATGGGGGCTCAGCAGCGCCAGGCTATTCAGCGAGAGCGGTACGAACGAGCGGAACGCGCAGCTTGTAGTTGTGTGCGTATGGCGGAACGCGATCGCGGAGGATCGCCGGGTTGAGATCGTGCAGTTTCGCCACCGTCGTGTGATAGGAGCCGGCAACCTCGGAAAGGGTCGTGCCGCCGCGAACCGGTACTTCGTGATACTGCGGCTGCGCGTTGTGATCGAAATTCTCGAGTCCGTAGATGGACGAGTTACGGGCCATGAAGGCGAACGCCATGAAGCGGCCCATGAGGTGGCGTGTATAGCCCGGCAGCAGATCCATGAACTTGTCAAAGTTCTGTCCGCGTAGCAGCCAATAGCGATCGATCGCAAGATCGCCGCCATTCCATCCGACCACCGCCACGCGCCAATCGTACCCAGCCTCGTCGTGAAGGTCGGACAGGTACTCGGCGGCAGCCCTGGTTGAAAGAACAGGGTCGCGGCGCTCATCCACCCATCGATCGACATGCAGACCGTACTTCTGCGCAGTTCCCTTGTTGAACTGCCATGGTCCTTTACCGCGCTTGCTGAAATCGCTCTCGGCAAACGAGAGATAGAGCATGTCGTCGGGAACGCCCTTGGCGCGCAATGCCTGCGTCATCTCCAGGAAGAAGGGGCGGCTGCGCTCGACGCTGCCTTCCCAGGTTCCCGGTCGATTCACGTAATCGTGGACATAGCTGCGAACCAGTTCGTTCAGCAGAATGGGAAACGGCGCAACCGCCTTGGGTTTGTTTAATACGAAAGGAGTATGAGCTGCCGTCGAGGATTCAGTTCTGGCGGGCTCAGAGATGAACTGCCCGCTAGAATCATCGGATACACCGGGCGAGGGCAAAGTGCTTTCTGGCATCGTTCCGCTTGCAAATGCGATAGCGGACGCCGCTAGCGGAATCGCGAACAGGGCCATCAGGGCCGCGAGTATGGGGCTACGTGCAGGCATTCTCCCCCGAGAACCGAGCAAACCCTAACCGGTACGACCCTATCGGTCAACCACGCCCGCAGAGATAGCCATATTAAAAAGACTAATATAATCGGGATGACCTGTTAATAACTTTCGCAGTAAAGCCTGAAACATCGGCCACTTTCCATCAGTTTCAAGGCTGCTCATTTAGTTGGCGCTCCAGTTTGTGGTACGGTTCGACATGGGGGTAGCCGAGAGAACGGCGGCCAGATCCATCGCAAAATCCAGATTGAATCTATGGCGCGATATCGTCGACAGCCTGCCCGACGCGATTGTGGTGGTGTCGAAGGATTGCGCCCTCCTGATGGCGAACCCTGCGGCCGACACGATCTTCGGCAGCTCGACGGTGGGAGCCAATCAGTTCACTGATCTGCTCAGCCACAACCCCTGGCTAAAAAGAATGATCCGGTCCTGCCTACAAAGTGGGCAGACCCTCGGAGATCCAGACGCTCTGCTTGGAATCGGGCCCCGATCGATAGCGGTCCGGGCGGAAGTCTCGCCCTTGATGGCCGATGAGATAAATCCCGACGGTGCAATCGTTCTCCTGCACGATCTTTCCCATGAAAAGACCGCTAGCCAAGGGGCAGACTCGGCTGAATCGAGCTTGCGATTGTCACCCGCAGGGCTGGCGCATGAAGTTAAGAACCCTTTAACCGGCATCAAGGGAGCCGCCGAGCTGCTGGCTTCGATGTATCCAGAGGAGACACGCGCTCAGCAATATTGCAGCGTGATCCTCGATGGCGTGAATCGAATCGCCGCGTTGGTTGAGCAAGTGCTGGCGGTCAGTTCCCCGGTTCGTCTCGCGCGCGATCCTGTCAATATCCACCAGGTCCTGCACCAGGCGCTGCGGATGGCCGGCCTCTACCCTAGCTCTCCCGACACGGTTCGCATCGTGCAGGATTTCGATCCGAGCCTGCCCGAGGTTGTCGGCGATGCGGCGGCACTGGAACGAGCATTTCTCAACCTGGTGAAGAACGCCGCCGAGGCAATCCGTGGCAAGGGCGTGATTCGCCTGCATACCCGGATGGAGAGTGAGTTCCGGATGACCGCCGAAGGGCGGCGCCGGCAATTTCTGCGCGTGGAGGTGAGCGACAGCGGACCGGGGATGAGCGATTCCGAGATAAGCCAGCTCTTCACTCCGTTCTTTACGACCAAGCCCGATGGAACAGGGCTGGGACTCGTGCTCAGCCAGCGAATCGTGGCGCTCCATGGAGGCAGGCTGTGGGCCTCGTCGGGCGGGACGGGAAAGAAGCAGAATCGGACCGAGCCGCCGTCGGGAATGACCTTCAAGGTGACGCTACCCGCGGGCACTCAATGAAAGACGATGACTCGCCGGAGCATCGCTAATACTGTAACGATAAATAGAGATTGACTGAGACTGCCAGATGTCATCTGCCGAACCGAAATTGCCCGATGATTCCGGAGTCGAGACCGCACCGCGCGCTCGAATCCTGATCGCCGACGACGATCCCGCCATCCGGCTGGTCCTGCGCCATCGGCTCGAAGCCGAGCACTACGCCGTCGAGGAAGCATCGGACAGCACCAACGCGCTCGAGATGCTCCGGTCGGGACGCTTCGACGTCGCGCTGGTGGATATCATCATGCCCGGCGCGGGCGGGCTCGAGGTATTGTCGGCGGCACGCGCTGAGAACGTCCGCACGCTCATCTTCATAATCACCGCCGCCAGCACGATGAACAATGCGGTCGAGGCAATGAAGCGCGGAGCGCATGATTACCTGACCAAGCCGTTCGCGAACCTGGACCTGGTCGCGGCCGCGGTCGGACGCGCGGTGGAAGTTGCGGCGCAGGCCGCCGACCTCGATCGCCTGAAGAACGAGGTCAATCGGCAACTTGTAGGCGGCGAGATCATCGGGCGCGGCGCCGCGATGCAGGAGGTTTACAAGCTCATCGGGCGGGTCGTGACCAACGATGCGACGGTGTTGCTGCTGGGCGAGAGCGGCACAGGCAAGGACCTGGTCGCGCGCGCGATTCATTTCAAATCGGCGAGATGGCGCGCGCCGTTCGTCGCGGTGAACTGCTCCGCGATCCCGCAGGGCTTGCTCGAGAGCGAACTCTTCGGCCACGAGCGCGGCTCCTTCACGGGCGCAACGGAACGCAGGGCCGGCAAGTTCGAGATGGCCGATGCGGGCACGATCTTCCTTGACGAAATCGGCGACCTGCCGCTCGAGCTCCAGCCCAAGCTGCTGCGGGTTCTGCAGGAGCGCGAGTTTTCGCGCGTGGGCAGCGTCGAGACGCTGCGGGTCAAGGCACGGGTCATCGCGGCCACCAACCAGGATTTGCAGAAGCTGGTCGCGGCGCGTCGGTTCCGTGAGGACCTTTACTTCCGCCTTCACGTGATTCCGATTCATCTGCCGCCGCTGCGCGATCGCCGCGACGATATCGCCGAGCTGACCGACTATTTCGTTGGCAAGGCGGTGCGCGAGATGGGTGCGCGGGTCACTTCGATCAGCCCGGAAGCGCGCGGCAAGCTGGCGGCCCACGACTGGCCGGGCAACGTGCGGGAGTTGGAAAATGCCGTATTGCGCGCGGCGCTGCTGGCCCCGGGCAACACCATTCGCGCGGAAGATATCGAGCTGTCCCAGAGCGGCACTCCGGTAGAACCAACCGCGCAGTCGCTGGCGACTCGCGGCGACAGCGCAGCGCTGGCTGAGCTGATCGCCGGGCGTATAGGGCAATGGCTTGATTCACCCGATGGCGAAGAGCCGCGCGACTTGTACGAGAAACTGGTCGCGGAAATCGAAAAGCCGCTCATCGAGCTCGCGCTCAAACGCACCAGCGGCAACCAGGTAAAGGCGGCCCGGATGCTCGGGCTCAACCGCAACACGCTGCGCAAGAAGATCACCGACCACAAGATCGTTCTGACCAAATACCCCGGGTAGTCCCAGCTCCGGCATCCTGAACGAAGTGAAGGACCTCAAGTGAGATGTCGCGACACCACTACCGATTTGGAACGTCCGCAAGGGTTCGCTCGGGCGCCGAGATTCTTCGCCGTTGGTTCAGAATGACGGACTACGGTCGGTGAAACTTCCCTCGCACTTCTACGCGATCGTCGACCCCTCGGCGGGGCACGAGCTCGTGGAATTGGCGCACATCCTGCTCGACGCGGGCGCGCGCATCCTCCAATTACGCCTGAAGGAGACGACCGGGCGCGACTTCCTGGCGGCGGCTATCGGCATCGCGCGGATGTGCCGACAGCGCGGCGCGACTTTTGTCGTTAACGATCGCATTGATATCGCGATGCTGTCCGACGCCGACGGAGTACACCTGGGACAGAAAGACCTGCCGCTTCAGGAAGGACGCCGCTTGATGGGTCCTGACAAGATTATCGGAATCTCGACAGCGAGCGTGGAGATGGCGCGAGCAGCCGAGGCGGGCGGCGCCGACTACATCGGGTTCGGCCCGATGTACCAGGGCGGCCTCAAGAACATCAAGGTGGGACAAGGCCTCGACAACCTGCGCGCGGTGCGTGCGGCGGTGAAACTGCCCATCGTGGCGATCGGCGGCATCACCGAAGCAACGATGCCCGACGTACTGTCGGCAGGCGCCGATGCCGCCGCGATCATCACGGATGTGATCAAGGCGCGCGATATCGCGGCCAAGGTCCGAGCACTCCTGCGCGGTCAGTGACCTTGCCGAGCTAGATCGGAATCTTCATGCCGACGCCGCCGAGCAGGAACAGCGTGCCGACCACGATGCTGTAGGTGCCGGTCAGGATCATCACGCCGCGGTATATCGATTCCCTGAAATTCGAAAGATGGAACATCCCGGCGGAGGCCACCGCCATCAGCGTGTTCATCGCCAGCAGCCCTACGGCGAAGGTGACGACGCAGAGCAACCCGGCATCCCATCCGCCTATCCCGGCTGACAGGACGAACAGCCCAAGTTGCGTGGGGGTCTCCGCTCCGATTCCGTGAACGATCCCGACGCTGAACGCAGCGCCTGCGCCGGGCGTCGCGTCGATCGGAGCCCTGTGGCTGTGCGCTTCCTCGGCAGATACGAAGGATCTCATCCATCTGCCCGCACGGCGGACCAGTTCGAAACGCGTCGCGGGCCGGACGCCGGGCTCTCCCCGGAATATTGCGCTGAGCACGTATGCGCCCAGTACGATGAGTGTGAAGCCGACCGCGCTCTCGAGAATCTTGTCGGACCCCTTGGGCAGGACCATCCCGAACGCGATCGAAAGCGCACCAAGAAACGTAACGATCGTGGAATGGCCCAGGCCATACAGAATGGCCAGCCATATCCCCTGCGCGGGACGAGGTGCCGCGGCTGTCAAATCGCTGATCGCCGCAACGTGGTCATAGTCGACGCCGTGCCGGAACCCCAGCACCGCGGCGGCTGCGACTGCCGTCGCTACTGCTCCCTGAACCATCCAAACAACCTAGGATGCGTGCGAGCCTGCCAGTACTTCCTGCGATGGACCTCCGCGCTTCGCGAGGCGTGCTTGCTCGGTCTCAAGCGTCGAGCAGGCCAGCGAAGCGAGAGCACCGAGAAGATTGAGCACGATGAATGCGTCGAACGCAGCGTAGTAGCTGCCGAAAACGTCGAAGATCTGCCCCGCGGCGACCGGACCAACCGCCGCGCCGAGCGTGTTGAACACGCCCGCGATCCCGCCGATCGACCCGAAACGCTTCAGTCCCATCGACTCCGCCGCCAGCAGCGGAATCAGAACCAGCGGCGCGCCGAGAGTGAGTCCGAACACCAGCACGAACAAGACGAGCATCGCAGGGTTCGCCGCGCCGAAGATCAAGCCGATTCCGAGTGCCGCGCCGAGAAAGTTGACGGCCAGCGCGACGCGTGCGCTCACTCGATCCGAGAAGGCACCCATCCCGAGCTTGCCGATCGACGCGCAGACGAACGCGATGCTGAGCACCGCGGCCGCCTTGGTCTGCGAATACCCCAGGTTGATCATGTGATTGATCAGATGCAGGCCGGCCCCGGCTGCGACGCAGGCAAACAGGAACTGTGCGGCCGATAGCATCCAGAAGGATCGCGTGCGCAGGGCTTCGCCCAGCTCGAGGCCGGGGAGCGCATCGCTCGAAGCCTTGAAATCGATCTTGCGCGCCTCGGGCGGGCGGCTTCGCACCTGCCAGAGGATGAGCGGCAAGACGATCACCAGCATCGGCATCGCCAGCGTCACGTACGCCGAGCGCCAGCCGCCGAAGTGGAGGATCGCGAAGTTACCCACCATCGTCATGCCCGCGCCGCCCAGCGAGGTGCCCGCGAACGTCAGACCCATCGCGAGACCACGCCGGGCGCCGAACCAGTTGGCGATGATCAGCGAGGCGGGCAGCAGGGTCGCGCCGCCGATTCCGATTCCGAGCAGCAGGTATGCCGCCAGCATCACGGGGAACGAATTGGCGCGGCTTGCGATGAGAAACGCGACGGCAGTCATCAGCACGCCCGCGATCATAATGATGCGGGCCTCGAGGCGATCGAGCAGGACTCCAATCGCGGGGCCGCTGAACCCGGCAGACAGCGCCAGCGCACTCGTCAACCACGCCGTGCGCGCGTGAGTCCATCCGAAATGTTTGAGCAATTGGGGAAAAAACAGGCTGCTGGTGTTGTAGCCCGACCCGAAGATCAGGAACAGCGTGACGAACAGGCTCGCCACGAGGACCCATCCCTGCCGTTCGCGAGCAGTCATCGATAGTTCCCCCGGGAGCGCCGCGATTCAGGTCCCGCGGCGCGCCACAGTGTTATAGCCGCAGGTCTTTCGGGCGTCGAGGGCGAACGGGCTGGAGACAGTACCCGTTGCTACCAAACGCACTTATTGAGAGCGTTGGTCGGCACCTGGATTCAACCCTGCGAAAGAGAGCCGTGGCATGGATTCCGAAAAACATTCTTCAACGCGCGGCAAAATCGGTAGACGTAAATTCCTGGGCGCCGCCGCGCTCGGAGGAATATGCGCATCGCTTCCCCTGCCGCCCGAATTGAACGCGCAAGCCGCGGACGTCGGCGGGACCGCCCTCAAACCGCACGACGACCGGATCGCGAAGCTGGATCATTCCTCATACATGCGTAGCGCGATCTTGCAGGCGCATAAAAACCCCCGCCAGCCATTCGGCGCGGTCATCGTCAGCGTCAACGACGGATCGGTGGTCGCGGAAGGACACAATCGCACCCCGATCAATCCGACCTATCACGGCGAGATGGATGCGATCGATCAATATGCCGCCAAACATCCCGGCGCAGACTGGAGCGACCTGGTTCTCTACACAACCTGCGAGCCGTGCCCAATGTGCCAGTCGGCGGTCCTGTGGGCCGGAATTGGCGGGGTGGTCTTTGGCACGTCGATGCCGTTCATCGCCAAGCTCGGATGGTGGCAAATCGACATCCGCACCGAGGAAGTCATCAGGCGCAATTCGTTCCGGCGATGTTCGCTTATCGGAGGAGTGCTGGAAGAGCAATGCAATGCGTTGTTCGTGGCCGCACTCAAGCTACCGGCGCAGCACGAATAGCACAGAAGCTCGCGCTTCGGGTGAGGAGCGCGTTATTCCATCGCAGCCATCGGGATGAAACCCTCGAGCCCGCTCTTCATCCTGATTCGCGTGTAGTTCAGCGCAACGCCGACCACGTGGACCTGGTGTCCCTTGTGAACCTCGGACAGCTTCTTCGACCACTTGTTCGGCCGCTCGAGCACGGCGGCGTCCGAGGTCAAGGTGAAGATCTTGTCGGTGGGTCTGACCAGCTCGACCGCGGCAGGGTCGATGTATCCGACCCTGCCGTTCTTCAGCTTGACCTGCAGGAAGTAGTGCGTCGAACCGGTTACGTCGATGAATTTCCCGACCTGCGTCTTTTCCCAGATTTTGCTGGTGTTCGCCGGTTCCACGAACACGGGGGTCTCGTGGGTTATCTTGACCAGCGCCTGCGCCGGCTCCAGATCGAACTTGAGCGCTCCAGCGGTCGCCGCGGCGTGAGCCGCAGGGTGCCTGGGCGCCGCAGCCGCCCCCTCCTCGCTTGGAACTACCGATGTCTCCGGGACGTCAGACTCGATTGCCTGCGCTCGCGCCATCCCGACGATCGCGAGCAGCAACGCGATAGCCGGAACTATCAGTACCGCCCATCGCAACCCTTTGTGTGACTCCTCCATCTCCTCACTCCTCCTCCACCACCACCCCGTCCGTTTAACATGCCCCGCACACAGTGCATCGGTGCACGTCGCAGGGCCTGGTTTGATGCTCGTAATGGGCCTTGCGCCGCTCCGACAACAAAAACCATTTGTGAATATGATGATCGATAAAGTCCCACGGCAGGACTTCGTCGTAGCCGTACCGCCGCGTGACGTAGGAATCGGGATTCGGCAGCATGCCTGCGCCGGATTCGGCTTCGCGCCGCACCTGCTTCAGCTCGCTCCAGATTTCGCCCGGCGACTCGCATCGCGCGTCGGCCAGGCGCTCGAGGATTGCGCCGACGCGCCGATCGCCGCGCGACACGAGGGCCTGGAAATACGCTTCGCGCGGCGACTCCGCATCGAGCTCCGCACCCAGCTTGCCCAGCTCCGTCCGCAGCATCGCGATTTTCCGCTTGGTGCTGCGCGGATCTTCCATCGGGTCCCACTGGAATGGCGTCCACGGCTTGGGCACGAACGGGTTGAGCGAAACCGTCACTTGTCCGACGCGCTGCCGCGATGCGCGAGCGCGGTCGAGAATCCTGCCGGTCAGCCGCGCGATCGCGAGCACGTCATCGTCGGTTTCTTCCGGGAGCCCGAGCATGAAATATAACTTCAGGCGCTCCACGCCTTCCCCGACCATCATCTCGGCCGCGCGCAAAATCTCATCTTCGGTCAGGTTCTTGTTGATCACCTTGCGCATCCGCTCGCTGCCTGCCTCGGGCGCGACGGTGACGCTTCGCGCGCCGTTGCGGCCCAGAGCAGCGGCCAGTTGAGGCGAAATGCAATCGGCCTTTAAGGATGACGGCGACAGGCGCCCGCCCGCGTCGGCGATCGTCTGTGCAAGCTGCGCCACTCCGGGCACGCTGGCCATCTCCGCGCCGACCAGGCCGATAACTCCGCGCTCAGCGAGACCGCGGCGGGCCTCGGCTTCGATCTTCTCCGGCGATCGGTAGCGAATTGGACGATACATGAAACCCGCGGCGCAGAAGCGGCATCCCCATTGGCATCCGCGGCTGGCCTCGACCAGGAACATGTCGCCGAAGACGGACTCCTCGGTGAGGATCAGAGATGAGGTGTTGAAGCGATCGAGGTTGCCGATCATCCGGCGGGTGACGGTCGGCTTCGCGGGTCCGGAGTAAGCAACCGCTTCGAGATGCCCGCCCGTTCCGTATTCGGGATTGAAATAGTCGGGCAGGTAGGCGCCCTTTACGTCGGCCAGCGAGGAGAGCCGGTCCGAATCGCCGCGCACGTCGAGGAACCGCGCCAGGAACTCCGGCACCATCTCCTCGCCTTCACCGATCAGGAAGAGATCGATGAAATCGGCGACCGGCTCGGGGTTTAGAAAAATCGCGGAGCCGCCCGCGATGATCAGCGGATAGTTACGTCCTGCGCGCTCGGAGCGCCGGGGCGGAATTCCCGCCATCCGCAGCATCGAGAGGATATTCAGATAGTCGGTTTCGAACGCGACCGAGAATGCGACGATATCGAAGTCGGAAAGCGCGCGGCCCTTCTCGAACGAGAGCAACCTGCATTTGCCTTCGCGGATCGCCTCGCGCTCGTCGGGGTCAGGCAAGAACGCGCGCTCGGCATCGACCACCGGATGCGAATCAAAAATGTGAAAGACGGCCTGGTAGCCGAGATTCGCCATCCCGAGGCGGTAGATGTTCGGATAGGCGACGCAGACCGAGATCTCACC